>NZ_JAAFYZ010000040.1 GCF_018274385.1 Catenulispora pinistramenti
CCCCACCCTCAGTTCGGGTTCGGGTCCGTATTCGGCGGCCCGCCAGTCGTCGGGCCAGTGGCCGGACCGGTGTTGCCGATGGTGATCCCGATCGGCGGCAGGCCGCTGATCAGCGGCGGCACGTTGAGGGTGGTGTCGGAGGAGCCGATCGGGACCGACACGTGCACGCTCGACGGATCGCTGCTCGGGGTGCCCGTGGGGGTGGCGGTGGGGCCGGCGGAGTCGGTGCCGGTCGGGCCGGCCGAGCTGGGCTGCCGTTGGCCGGGGGTCGGGTGCGCGGAGGGTGTCCCGGTGGGCAGCGGGGTGCTCGGCAGGGCGCCGCCGTGGTGTGAGGCGGTGTCCGCGCCGCTGGGCCGCTGCTGGGTGGCCTGCTGGCGGTCGATCGTCGCCTGGGCGACGGCCAGCCGGGAGCTGAATCCGTCCATCAGGGCCACCAGGCGGCGGGCCTGGTCCTGGGTGTCCGGGGCCAGGAGGGTCTCCAGGTCCTGGACCTGTGGTTCGTAGACGTCCAGGAAGTTCCGCAGGCTGGTCAGGGCCTCGGTGTTGCCGGACTCGGCGAGGGGGGTCAGCAGCTGACCGGCGCTGTCGACGTCCTTGTACAGGTTGTCGGTGGTCTCGGCCACGAGCTTGCTGGTGTCCGAGCCGTCGACGTTCGAGTCGTGCCGGCCCAGCAGCTTCTGGATCTCCTCCAGCCGGGTCTTGGCCTGGCCCAGGTACTGCTCGCCGCGGTCCAGGTCGGAGCCGGAGACCGAGACCCGCATGTTCTCCAGGCTGCGCTTGACCCCGTAGAGGGGGTCGCCCGGCAGTGCGCTGGACGCCGCCCACGCCACTCCGCCCAGGCCCCCGGAGAGCACCCCGACCGCCACGCCGCCGCCGATCAGCCGCCGCCGCCACGGGGTGCGGCCGCGGACCAGCACGTCGCCGTCGCCCGGGCCGCCGTCCACGTCGGAGTTGAACAGGACCAGGAAGTCGCGGTGCAGACGGGCGCCGAGCTGTTCCCGGAATTCCGGCCGCACCGTCGGGGCGTGGAAGCGCCCCTCGTCGATGACGTTCTCGACCACCCGGAGCATCGCCGTGAGTTCGGGGTCGCCCTTCTGCGGCGGGATGAGCGTCGCGACACCCGAGCCGCCGTCCCGCGAGCCGTCGAGGCCGTCGAGCAGCCTGGCGAACTGCTCGGCCCGCTGGCGCTCGCCGAATGCTGCGGCCATGTGTCGTCCTTCCTGTCCCGTACGCAGGGAAGCCCCACCCGTCGCCCACCGCCGCCCGTCAAGGTGACGATGCTCGCCGCAGTGTTAGACACCGACAGACGACAAAGGTTGTGCCCCCGGCTCCCACCGGCATGTCTTTCGGTCCCTTATTCACCCGTCAGAGTGAGTTGTTGGACCGCTACTTGGAAAACGACGGCCCCACTTTGGGGGTTACGGCGTGTCCCGCATACGGGTGGTCCTGGTTTAGGAGTAGAGGAGTATTAGAGACTCTCAGCCGGCAGAAGTCGCGCAAGCGTACGAACCGCACGGTACTGGAGCGTCTTGATGGCGCCCTCGTTCTTGCCCATGATGTCGGCGGTCTCGGCCACCGACAGGCCCTGCAGGAAGCGCAGCGTCACGCACTCCCGCTGCTGGTCGTTGAGCCGGTGCACGGCATCCAGCAGCGCCTCGTTGGACAGGTGCTCCAGCACCGAGTCCTCCGGGGACGCCTCGACCTCGTTGGAGTCCAGCATCTCGCCGGTGGAGACCTCCATCCGGTGCCGGCTGGACTTGAAGTGGTCGGCGACCAGGTTGCGGGCGATCGTCACCAGCCAGGCCCCGAAGTCGCGGCCCTGCCAGCTGAACGTGGTGATCCGGCGCAGCGCGCGGACGAAGGTCTCGCTGGTGAGGTCCTCGGCCAGGGCCCGGGTGGAGACCCGGTAGTAGATGTACCGGAAGACGGTGTCGCAGTAGATGCGGTAGAGCTCGCCGAAGGCGTCGGCGCTGCCCTCCTGCGCCTGGCGGACCAGGTGCACCATGGCCTCGGACTCGCCGTCGCCGGCGACCGGGCCGCCTGGGCGGTCCGCTGTGCCTGAGCCCCCGGCGTGCCGCGCGCCGCCTCCGGACCGGGTGCCGGCCGAGTGGGTGCCGCGGCCGTTGCCGTCCCCGGCCACGACCCGGATGGCCTCGCGCAGCATCAGCAGGCCGCGGTCCTGGCGGTCCAGCAGCGGTCCCGGCGTCGGCATCGGCACGTGCGTGGACAGTACCTGCGCAGACAGCGCGCCAGTGCGGGCGAACGGGTCGCCCCCCACCTTGGCGCTGTAGCCGTTGAGTCCGAAGTCGTCCCGGTACACGTGTCTCCCGTGGCTCGGTTTCTTTAGCCAGCCTGGTAGCTCATTGAGATGTCTCTAGTAGCAGAGTGTTCCGCCTCGATCACCGATCGTAGGGTTCCCCATCGTACGGAATTCGGACGGACCCGTGCGGGTGATTCCGGCTATTACACCCACAGGAAACACCCTCCTGTACAGGAAGTCCGGTTTAGGTCCGCTCACTGGACCACGTGTGTCCGCAGGACTTTAGAGGACTTCAAGGGGTCCTGTGCAAGGGTTGCGCAGGGGACCTTCGGGAGGTCGGAGCCTATGCGTACCCTGATAGACGGAGGGTGACAGGCCGTCGCTCTCAGTCGCGGTCGCCAGACCAGTGTGCCGCGGCGGCGGCCGCTCCGGCGGCAACCGCGCCGACCGCCGCGGCGGCGCCGGCGACCGGAACCTTCCGGGTGTGGCGCGTGGTCCGGTAGTCGACGATCGCCCAGTCGTGAAGCCGCGCGTGTCGGCGCAGCGCGCGATCCGGGTTGACCGCGACTGGGTGCCCGACAAGGGACAACAGGGGCAGGTCGTTCGCGGAGTCGCTGTAGGCGTAGCTGTGGGCCAGGTCCAGGCCGCGCTCCCGGGCCAGTTTGGCGACCTGGCGGGCCTTGTCCGGACCGTGCAGCAGCGGGCCGGAGATGCGGCCGGTGTAGACGCCGTCCACGGACTCCGGCTGGGTGGCCAGCGCGCCGGTCAGCCCGAGCTGGCGGGCGATCACCTGGGCCAGCTCGATCGGTGCGGCGGTGACCAGCCACACCTCCTTGCCGTTGAGCAGGTGCGCCTCACTGAGCGCGCGGGTGCCGGGCCAGATCTTGTCCGCGAGGTAGTCCTCGAAGACCGCCTCGCAGATCTTCTCCATCCGGGCCACCTCGTGGCCCTTGACGAAGTCCAGCGCGTGCTCCTGCACGTCGTCCAGCAGCCCGGACTGCTCGCCGAAGACCCGGAACCGGACCTGGCGCAGCGCGTGCCCGGCGATCTCACGCTTGGTCACCATGCCGTGCGCGGTCAGGCCGCGTGCCAAGTGGAACAGGGAGGCGCCCTGCACCAGCGTGTTGTCCAGGTCGAAGAACGCCGCGGAGTGCACAATGCGCCCAGCAGTCTCGGTGCCCATGCGCACAAGCCTAAGCCCCCTGCGTGACCGTCAGATGTCGCGTGCGTGTTCTCCGTAGGCTCATCCCGTGATGAGACTCTTCCAGCGCTCCGGCGGCACCCCTGTGACCGTGACTCTTGTCGGCAAACCGGGCTGTCACCTGTGTGACGACGCGCGGGCGATCGTCTCGGCGGTGGCCGCCGAGACCGGGGCGACGGTCGAGGAGCTGGACATCACCGCCGAGGATTTCGACCCGGCACAGAAAGCGGAGTACTGGGAACAGATCCCCGTCACCTTGGTGAACGGCAGGCGACATGACTTCTGGCGGGTGGACCGGGACCGTCTCCGCAAGGCGATCGCCCAGGCCGCGCGGGGCTGAGAACCGCTCCGCGCCGGCCCTGAGAAAGCTCTGGAGCAGAGTGATCCACAGCACTCGGTGCCCGGTTTGGTAACTATTCGGCCCCCAGTTCTGTCGACAAAAGGGACATCCCGTCATCGGGTGCCCGACGAGACTTTGTGCGCGCGTTCACAAACGCCTATCGTGCTTGGCAGGAGGAACAAGCGCACAAGCGCGCCGGCTCCTCCTCAGTCGGGCTGCCAGGGCACCCCTCATCGGGGCCCGAGACCGCCGGGCTGAACGAGATCCACAGCACGACGGCAACGCCGAGCGCGAGCGCGATGAGGAGCAGCGTGGCCAGCACGAGCAGCAACGCGTCGGGCGGCACCGGTTCGGACTCCCGTTCCGGCGGTGGAGCCTCGCTGCGCTCCAACCGGCAGGGCATCCCGGAAGCCACGGTGGCGCGGCTGCCGGTCTACCTGCGAGCCCTGATCAACATGCAGGAGCGCGGCATCATCACCGTCTCCAGCGAAGAGCTGGCGGCCTCCGCGGGGGTCAACTCCGCCAAACTCCGCAAGGACTTCTCCTACCTCGGTAGCTACGGGACCCGCGGGGTCGGGTACGAGGTCTCGTTCCTCGTCTACCAGATCTCCCGCGAACTGGGTCTGACCCAGGACTGGGCCGTGGCCATCATCGGGATCGGTAACCTCGGCCACGCGCTGGCCAACTACGGGGGGTTCGCCTCCCGCGGCTTCCGCGTGGCGGCGCTGTTCGACGCCGACCCCGCGCTCACCGGCACGGTGGTGGCCGGGGTGCGGGTCCGGCATGTGGACGAACTGGAATCAGCGATCCGCGGTCTCGGAATCTCGATCTTCGTGATCTCCACGCCGCCGGGCGCCGCCCAGGCCGTCGCCGACCGGCTGGTCGCGGCCGGGATCACCTCGATCCTGAACTTCGCGCCGGTGGTTTTGAACGTGGCGGAGGGCGTGGACGTGCGCAAGGTGGACCTGTCCATCGAGCTGCAGATCCTCGCCTTCCACGAGCAGCGCAAGGGCGGGCACGCGCTGCCGCAGGCCGGGAACGGGACGGCGGAGTCCGACGGCGGCGGGGAGACCGCCGCCGGACCGGCCGCCTCCGGTCCCCCCGGCCGAGCCCTCGACCCTTCCTTGATCGATACCGGGATCCCCTCGTGAGCCTTCTAGCCGTAGGACTGTCCCACCGGTCCGCCCCCCACGCGCTCCTGGAGCGCGCGGCGCTGAGTACCGAGCGCACCGGCAAACTCCTGGCCGACCTCGCCGCGTCCCAGAACGTGCACGAGGCCGCGGCCCTGGCCACCTGCAACCGCATCGAGGTCTACGCCGGCGTCGACAAGTTCCACGCCGCGGTGACCGAGATCACCGAACTGCTGTCGGTGCACACCGGCGTCGAGCCGGCCGAGCTGACCCAGCACTTGTACGTGCACTACGACGGCCGCGCGGTGCAGCACCTGTTCACCGTGGCCTGCGGCCTGGACTCGATGGTGGTCGGCGAGCCGCAGATCCTCGGCCAGATCCGCACCGCCCTGGCCGCCGCGCAGGAGCACGGCACCGCCGGGCGCGCGCTGAACGACGCGATGCAGCAGGCGCTGCGGGTCGGCAAGCGCGCGCACAGCGAGACCGGCCTGGACCGGGCCGGGCAGTCGGTGGTGTCGGTCGCGCTGGACGCGGCCTACCAGGCGCTCGGCGTCGAGGGCCCGAACGATCTTCGGGTACTGATCATCGGGGCCGGTTCGATGGCCGCGCTGGCCGCCGCGTCACTGAATCGGGCCGGGGTCCGTCATATGGTCGTGGCGAATCGGACCCAGGAACGCGCTGAGCACTTGGCGACCCAGTACAGCGGGGCCGCGGTGCCGATCTCCGAGATCGTGCCGGCGCTGGGGGAGGCCGACCTCGTGGTCGCCTGCACCGGCGCGCCGGGCTACGTGATCACCGGCGAGATGCTGAACCGGGCCGCGCACAGCCACCCGATAGCGCTGGTCGACCTGGCGCTGCCGCGCGACGTCGATCCGGCGGTCCGGGAACTGGCCGGCGTGCACGTCGTGGACCTGGAACGGGTCGCCGAGGACGGCAGCGCGCAGGCCGCCGGCGCCGCGCAGGAGATAGCTGCGGTCCGCGACCTGGTGCTCGGCGAGGTCGAGGCCTACGCCGCCGCCCAGCGTGCGGAGGCCGTCGCGCCGACCGTCGCCGCGCTGCGGGTGATGGCCGCCGACGTGGTCCGGGCCGAACTGGACCGGCTGCGGGGCAAGACCCCCGGCCTGAGCGACAAGGACCGCGCCGAGGTCGAGCAGACCGTGCGCCGCGTGGTCGACAAGCTTCTTCACGTGCCCACGGTGCGCGTGAAACAACTCGCCGGCGCTCCCGGCGGGTCCTCCTACGCCGAGGCGCTGCGTGAGCTCTTCGGCCTCGATCCGGCCTCGGTGGAGGCCGTCAGCGCGGCCAACGCCGCGGGCACGACGAATGAGGTGTCAGCATGAGCGCTCCTCCGGAGGATTCCGGACCGCCTGCGCCAGGCCCGGAACGGGCTTTACGGCTGGGCACCCGGGCCAGCGCTCTGGCCCTGGCCCAGTCCGGGATGATGGCCGAGGCCCTGACCGCGGCCACCGGCCGGCCCGTGGAACTCGTCCACGTCACCACGTACGGCGACACCTCCCGCGAGTCGTTGTCGGTGATCGGCGGGACCGGGGTGTTCGTCAACGCCCTGCGGGACGCGCTGTACGCCGGGGAGATCGACTTCGCGGTGCACTCGTTGAAGGACCTGCCGACCGCGGCGCCCGAGGGCCTGCACCTGGCGGCGGTGAGCGAGCGCGCGGCGGTGAACGACGCGTTGGTGGCCCGGGACGGCCTGAAACTGGCCGATCTGCCGGCCGGCGCGCGGGTCGGTACGGGCGCGGCGCGCCGGATGGCGCTGCTGAAGATGATCCGGCCGGACCTGGAGGTCGTGCCGATCCGCGGCAACGTCGACACCCGGGTGAACTTCGTGCGCTCGGGCCGGCTGGACGCGGTGCTGGTGGCGTTCGCCGGACTGCAGCGGCTGGGCCGCGACGACGAGGCGACCGAGGTCCTGGACCCGGAGATCATGCTGCCCTCGCCGGGGCAGGGCGCACTGGCGGTGGAGTGCCGGGACGCCGATCTGGTCGGCCTGCTGGCCGTCCTGGACCATGGCCCGACCCGGGCCGCGGTGGTCGCCGAGCGCACCATGCTGGCGGTCCTGGAAGCCGGGTGTTCGGCTCCGGTGGGTGGCCACGCGATCGCCTTGGATGACAACGTTTTGTCGTTGACCGGGGTGGTTGCTACCGTCACGGGGTCCCGCGGCCTGCGGCTTTCGGCGACCGGTACGGTCCCGGACGCCGAAGGGCTGGGACGGCGGGTGGCCGAAGGACTGCTCGCCGAGGGCGCGGCCGAAATCATGGAGGCCGGGCAATGACGGAGATCTTGACGGGGCTGGAAGTGCTGGAGGGCGCCGGAGGCGGCGCCCGGACGACGGACGGTGGGGGTGAGGCAGGCATGGTGACGACTACTCAGCGAGGTTCGGCCTCTGCGCTCGATTCCTGTGCGACGACGGCCTTGCTGGCCTTCGTCGGCGCCGGCCCCGGTGATCCGGAGCTGCTGACCGTGCGCGCGGTCGCGCTGTTGCAGGGTGCTGACGTGGTCGCCGCCGAGGCCGGGCTGCTGGAGCGGCTGGGCAAGCACCTCAACCCGGACGCCACCTTGGTGCCGGTGGTGGAGAGCGAGCGCGGGGAACTGGGGGAACTGGGCGACGCGACCGTCTCCCTGACCCCGGCCTCGCGGATGAAGAACCTGCTGACCGAGGTCGCGGCCGGACGCCGCGTGGTGCGGCTGACCTCCGGCGACCCGGGCCTGTCCGGCGTGGTCGCGGCCGAGGCCGCGCTGTGCGCCAAGGCCGGTGTGGTCTACGAGATCGTCCCCGGCGTCGCGGTCTCGACCGCGGTGCCGCTGTACGCGGGCATCCCGCTGGGCCGTTCGTCGGGGCAGGGCGGGGTGCGTATCCGTTCCCTGGCCGACGTCGCCGACTCGGCCGGCAAGCCCGGCGCCGGCCCGCTCGGCACGCACGAGACCCTGGTCATGGTCGGCCCCGCGCACCTGCTGGAGTCGGCCGCGGCCGCGCTGGCGGCCACCGGGCTGGCCAAGGCCACCACCCAGGTCGCGGTGACCGCCGACGGCTCGATGACCACCCAGCGCACCGTGGTCTCCACCCTGGCCCGGGTCGCGATCGAGGCCTCCGCGCTGATCGCGGCCGGCGGCGAGGTGGTCGTGGTGGTCGGCGCCGCGGTGTCCGACCGGGCCGCGCTGTCCTGGTATGAGACCAAGCCGCTGTTCGGCTGGAAGGTCCTGGTGCCGCGCACCAAGGAGCAGGCCGAGGGGCTGTCCGACCGGCTGCGCACCTACGGTGCGGTCTCGCACGAGGTGCCGACCATCGCCGTGGAGCCGCCCCGCACCCCGCAGCAGATGGAGCGCGCGGTCAAGGGACTGGTCACCGGCCGCTACGAGTGGGTGGCCTTCACGTCGCAGAACGCTGTGAAGGCGATCCGCGAGAAGTTCGAGGAGTACGGCCTGGACGCCCGGGCGTTCGCCGGGATAAAGGTCGCGGCGGTCGGCGAGCAGACGGCGGCCGCCCTGGTCGCCTTCGGCGTCCAGCCGGACCTGGTGCCCTCCGGCGAGCAGTCGGCGGCCGGGCTGCTGGAGGACTTCCCGGCCTACGATCCGGTCTTCGACCCGATCGAGCGGGTCTTCCTGCCGCGCGCCGACATCGCCACCGACACCCTGATCGCCGGGCTGATCGAGCTGGGCTGGGAGGTCGACGACGTCACCGCCTACCGGACCGTGCGCGCCGCGCCGCCGCCGGCCGAGGTCCGCGAGGCGATCAAGGGCGGCGGCTTCGACGCGGTCCTGTTCACCTCCTCCTCCACGGTCCGCAATCTGGTCGGCATCGCCGGCAAGCCGCACGCGGCCACGGTGATCGCGTGCATCGGCCCGCAGACCGCGAAGACCGCCGAGGAGCACGGCCTGCGGGTGGACGTCATGGCGCCGTCGGCGTCGGTGACCGCGCTGGCCGACGCGCTCGCCGCGTTCGGCGAGACCCGCCGGGTCTCCGCACTGGCCGCCGGGGAGCCGTTGTACCGGCCCTCCGAGCGCCGGCCCGGAGGCCGCCGCCGCTCGGCGCGCTGAGGCCCCGGGGCGGGGCGATGAGTTGCGCAGCTAGGGCAGAAGTGGTCAGGTAGTCGCTATGAGCAGTGGCTTCGCGGACGACGTCTACCTTCCGCAGCCGGATCCGGACGCCCAGGACCCGCTGGAGCAGTTGGACGGCTCCGACACGCTGGTCTCCGGGCCCGACGACCTGGACACCGGCTACTCGCCGCCGGAGCGGCCGATGGCGCTGCGCGACCCGGAGACCATGGACGAGCGGCTGGCCGAGGAGACGCCGGACGACGACGGCCCGCCGGCGGACTGGGACGGCATCGGCGACCACGCCGGCGCCGACGGCGAGCCGATGGGCGACCAGGTAGGCGGTCGGCGGTCCGGTCGGCTGGTGGCGCCGGACGAGGGCGCGCACTCCGGGGGCAACTCCGATCTGTCGGCCCAGGACGTCGGCATCGACGGCGGCGCGGCCTCGGCCGAGGAGGCCGCCATGCACGTGGTCGACGACGAGGAACTGGACGGGGAATACGACGACGCGATCGACTGAGCTCTGATGAACTGAGCCTCGATCAGCCGATACCCGCGACGAACGTGACGCGGTACGTGTGACACATTGAACAAGGGCGAAGCCGCGGTTCCGTGATCCGGGACCGGGCCGGGTCAGGGCACGCCTCGTAGCCCAAAAACCGCGAGTACCCTCAAATGTATGAGCTTTCCGCTGGACCGCCCGCGCCGCCTCCGCACCACGCCGGCCATGCGCCGCCTCGCCGCCGAGACCCGTCTGCACCCCGCTGACTTCGTCCTTCCGCTGTTCGTCAAGGAGACGGTGAGCGAACCGACGCCCATCGCCTCGATGCCGGGCGTCCTGCAGCACACCCTGGGCTCGGTGCGGAAGGCCGCCGCCGAGGCGGTCGCCGAGGGGCTGGGCGGCCTGATGCTCTTCGCCGTCCCGGCGCAGAAGGACGCGCGCGGCTCGGCCGGTCTGGCCCCGGACGGGATCCTGCAGCGGGTCATCGCGGAAGTCCGCGACGAAGTCGGCGACGACATCGTGATCATGTCGGATCTGTGCCTGGACGAATTCACCGATCACGGGCATTGCGGGGTCATCCGAGACGACGGCACCGTCGACAACGACGCGACTTTGGAACTTTATGCGGAAATGGGCATCCGGCAGGCCGAAGCCGGCGCCCATATGGTCGCCCCGAGCGGGATGATGGACGGACAAGTCGCCGTGATCCGGCGCGCACTGGACGAAGCGGGCCGACAGGACACCTCGATCCTCGCCTATTCCGCGAAATACGCCAGCGCCTTCTTCGGTCCGTTCCGGGACGCCGTGGAGTCCAGCCTGAAGGGCGACCGGAGTACGTATCAGGAGAATCCCGCCAATACCCGGGAATCCCTGCGCGAAGTCCGCCTCGATGTCGAGGAGGGCGCGGATATGATCATGGTCAAGCCCGCGCTGTCCTATCTGGACATCGTCCGTCAGGTGGCGGACATGGTCGACGTGCCGGTCGTCGCCTACCAGGTGTCCGGCGAGTACGCGATGGTCGAGGCCGCGGCCGCCAACGGCTGGCTGGACCGGGAGCGGACCATCATGGAGACCCTGTCCTCGGTGCGCCGGGCCGGCGCCACGTCAGTGCTGACGTACTGGGCCGTGGAAGCTGCGCGCATGCTCTAGCGGCCGTCCGCGCTAGGCGCCGTCTGTTCTCGGCGTCATCTGGTTTAAAGGGGACTTCCTGCGGGACATCCCCTCCAACGAACCCCCGCATCCCCTTGCCGAACCCTTGCCGGGCCCGGTGCGGGGGTTGCGGGGGTTCGTACGATCTTGCGGCCCGGTTCTCCGCATTGGTAATAGGTGGATATCCAGGCCGTGGCTCACATCCCCGGTTTACCTGCGGCGACAGATAAAAGATCTTGAAATACCAAGATCGGGAACCGCGCGGTGTCGATCTTGTTAATTCTTCCCGGCAGGCGTCCGTAGCAGGTCTGTAGGTCTTTTGACATCGATTTTGTTGCCGATCCGTGATCGCTTTTCCCCCTTTGTTAGGCCACTGTATGCAGGAGTGGTCGTGAGCCACCCTCGGCGCCACTGCCTGTCTTTCGTGCCCCTCGGCTGCGCTCACAACCGCGACCGGCCCGGATCCACACACCGAGCCGGCTCCGTCGAAGGGGAGGGCTCTTGATGGCCGTCAGAAATACCCGAAAAATCGTGGCGATGGCGGGAGTACTCGCCGTCCTCGCGTCGGCCGCGGCATGCGGCAGCTCGAAGAAGAGCGGCGGCAACAACAACGCGACCAACCCGGTCTCGACCGCGAGCAGCTCCTCGGCTCCGGCCAAGCAGGGCGGTACCGCGAACGTCGCCGAGTGGCCGCCCGGGTCGAGCCCGACCGCGATCTGGCCGTTCATGACCAGCGACCAGCTGAGCACCCAGAACGCCGGCCAGTTCCAGTACTACTTCTACCGTCCGCTGTACTTCGTCGGCCTGAACGACAAGCTGGCCGTCAACTACGACATGGGTCCGGCCGACCAGCCGACCTGGAGCTCGGACGGCCTGACCATCACCATCCCCATGAAGTCCACCTGGGGCTGGAGCAACGGCGAGAAGGTCACCGGTCAGGACGTGCAGTTCTGGCTGAACATGCTGAAGTCCGAGGAGGGCAAGCCGGGCCAGGCGGGCGCGTCGGGCTACTACAGCCCGCCGAACCAGGCCGCCGGCGTGAACTACCTGCCGGACAACATCAAGTCGACCACGGCCACCGACTCCAGCATCAGCATCACGTTCGACCAGAAGTACAACCAGGAGTACATCGTCGGCAACGCGCTGTCGACGGTCACGCCGATGCCGCTGGCCTGGGACGTCACCGACGCCAAGGGCACCAAGGGCAAGTGCTCGACGGACACCCTGACCTCGCCGACGCTGCAGGCCGACTGTGACGCGGTGTTCAAGTACCTGAACACGGCCGGCAAGGACGTCAAGTCCTTCGCCACCAACCCGTTGTGGCAGATCAGCGACGGCCCGTGGTCCCTGAAGGAGTTCAACGCCACCTCCGGCGGCTTCTCCATCGTGCCGAACACCAAGTTCACCGGTGAGCACAAGCCGTACCTGGACCAGGTCAACTTCGTCCCGTTCCAGAGCCAGGACGCGGAGTGGACGGCCCTGAAGGCCGGCTCCACCGGGGCGAACGCGCTGCAGATCGGGGTGTTCCCGAACGCCGACACCCCGCCCTACAACGGCAACGACCTGCAGGCCGGCAACCCGCTGGCCTCGGCCGGGTACAACGTCGAGAAGGGCTCGCTGCTCGACTCGATCGACTACTACCAGGTGAACGACGGCTCCAAGGCCCACGGCAACCTGTTCAAGCAGTCGTACTTCACCAAGGCCCTGCAGGACGAGATGGACCAGCAGAGCGCGATCACCGGTCCGTACAAGGGCTGGGGCTACCCGACGACGGGCATCGTGCCCGGCTACCCGGACGGCAACCCGCTGTCCCCGGCGGCCAAGGCCGCCGCGGCCAAGTACGACCCGGCCGAGGCCAAGACCCTGATGCAGCAGCACGGCTGGGACGTCTCGACCACCCCGGCGACCTGCACGAGCCCCGGTACCGGCGCCAACCAGTGCGGTGCGGGCATCAAGGCCGGCGACAAGGCCGAGTTCACCCTGGAGTACCCGTCGGCGCACCCGGCCATGGACACCATGCTGGCCGCCTACAAGCAGGCCGCGGCCGGCGCGGGTATCGCGGTCAACACCGTGACCAAGACCCAGAACACCCTGTCCGGTGAGCTGGTCGGCTGCTCCACGAGCACCCCGGCCGGTTGCAACTGGGACGCGATCCTGTACGGCGGCTGGGTGTTCTCCCTGCTGCCGACCACGGACTCGCTGCTGACCACCGGCGCCGGCTCGAACATCTTCGGGTTCTCCGACCCGACGTTCGACGGCAAGGTGGCCGCCACGATCAAGAGCAGCGACCCGCAGGCCTGGTATGACTACGAGTCCTACGCGGCCAGCATCTCGCTGCCGCTGATCTTCATGATGGACCAGATCTGGCCGTGGGCCGTGGCGAGCAACTTCCACGACTCCGGGCAGGACGCGTTCCAGGGCTTCGAGCCTGAGTTCTGGTACTACACCAAGTGATTCAGCGCACTGACGTCACCGCGACCCCCGGCGGGGGGTCGCGGTGACCACTTACTTGATCCGCCGCTTCTTCCAGTCGATCGTGACGTTGTTCATCGTGTCGATCGCCACCTTCGGCATGATGCACCTGATGCCGAACGGCGTCGTGCGCGGGATGCTCGGCCAGCGGGCCACCCCCCAGACCATTGCCGAGCTCACCCACCGACTGGGCCTGGACCAGCCCCTGTACGTGCAGTACTGGCGCTGGCTGGACCGGCTGGTCGTCCACTTCGATCTGGGCACCAGCTATCAGAAGAGCCAAACCGTCAATGCCCTGCTGAAGGAGGACATGGGGCAGTCGATGTACATCGTCGGCCTCGCGCTGTTCTTCACCATCGTCATCTCGGTGCCGGTGGGCGTGCTGCAGGCGACCCGGCGCAACTCGGTCACCGACTACACGATCACCACCTTCTCCTTCATCGGCTACGCGATCCCGGTGTTCTTCCTCGGCGTCGTGCTGCGTGACCTGTTCCAGGTGCAGTTCCACCTGATACCGATCGCGAAGCAGATCGACTCCTTCCACGCCGCGTTCTCCCAGCCGGACCAGATGATCCTGCCGGTGGCCACTCTGGTCATCAGCGGTGTGGCCGGATACAGCCGGTACATGCGCTCCTCGATGCTCGACGAGATCACCCAGGACTACGTCCGCACGGCGATCGCCAAGGGCGCGACCAAGCGCCGCGTGCTGTACCGGCACGTGCTGCGCAACGCGATGATCCCGATGATCACCCTGGTCGGGCTGTCCCTGCCGACCCTGGTCGGCGGCGCGCTGCTGGTGGAGCAGATCTTCAACATCCAGGGCATCGGCGTGCTGACCATCAACGCCGCCCTGTCCAGCGACTTCGTGATCGTCCTGGGCACCACGATGCTGACCGCGATCGTCACGATCCTCGGGTCGCTGGTGGCCGACATCTCCTACGCCGCCCTGGACCCACGAGTAAGGCTCACCTGATGGACGAGATCGTCGTCGAATCCCCCGGACAGGGGGACAACATCCCGCCGACCGAGCAGATGCTGGGCCTGGAGCCGACCGAGAGCGCGCGCTCGATGTTCCGCCGCGGCCTGGAGGTCTTCCTGGAGAACCGGCTGGCCGTGGTCGCCTTCGGCGTGCTGGTCTTCTACGTCCTGATGTGCTTCTTCGGGCCGCTGCTCTACCACGGCAACACCTCGCACGTGCAGATGGACGAGATCACCCTGCCGCCGGGCCCCAGCCACCCGCTGGGCACCGACCAGAACGGCGTGGACGAACTCGGCAAGCTGATGAAGGCCGGCCAGATCTCGCTGGAGATCGGCATCGCCTCCGGCGTGCTGGCCTCGGTGATCGGCATGCTGTACGGCGCCATCGCCGGCTACGTCGGCGGCTGGGTGGACTCGATCATGATGCGCACCATCGACGCGCTGCTGTCGATCCCGCTCATCTTCGCGCTGATCTACCTGGCCTCCACCCTGGGCCGCACCAAGACGGTGTTCATCATGGTGATCGCGCTGACCAGTTGGTTCAGCCTGACCCGCCTGACCCGCGGCGACACGCTGACCATCAAGGTGCGCGACTACGTGGCCGCCTGCCGGATGATGGGCGGGCGCAGCCCGCGGATCATCTTTCGGCACATCCTGCCGAACACCATCGGCACCACCATCGTGAACACCTCGCTGTCGATCGCCAACTCGGTCTTCGCACTGTCCGTGCTCAGCTACATCGGGCTGGGACTGCAGGCGCCGAACGACGACTGGGGCGGGATGTTCGCGAACGGATCGAGCTACCTGGACCAGAACTACTGGTGGATGATCTATCCCCCGGGCGTGTCCATCGTGCTGATCATCATCTCCTGCAACTTCATCGGAGACGCCCTGCGCGACGCCTTCGAGACCCGGCTCCAGAAGCGGTGAGACGGCCATGGCACTACTAGAGGTCGAGAACCTCCACACCCAGATCAAGCTGAAGAAGTCGACCGTGCAAGCGGTCGACGGCATCAGCTTCACGGTCGAGGCCGGCGAGACCATCGGCATCGTCGGCGAGTCCGGTTCCGGCAAGACCATGACCGCGATGTCGATCATGCGGCTGCTGCCCAACGGCGGCTCCAGCCCGGAGGGCAGCATCTTCCTGGACGGCCGGGACCTGCTGCAGCTGGACGACGAGCAGATGGCCAAGGTCCGCGGCAACGACGTCGGCATGATCTTCCAGGACCCGATGACGTCGCTGAACCCGACGATGACCATCGGCAAGCAGATCGCCGAGTCGGTGCGGATCCACCGCGGCGCCGGCAAGCAGGAGGGCCTGGACCGCGCGGTCGAGGTGCTCTCGCTGGTCGGCATGCCCTCCCCGCAGCAGCGGGCCCGGGACTACCCGCACCAGCTCTCCGGCGGTATGCGCCAGCGCGCGATGATCGCGATGGCGCTGGCCAACGAGCCGAAGCTGTTGATCGCCGACGAGCCGACCACCGCGCTCGACGTGACCGTGCAGAAGCAGATCCTGGAGCTGATCGACGGGCTGCGCGAGCGGCTGGGCATGGCGGTCATCCTGGTGACGCACGACCTCGGCGTGATCGCCGGGCGCGCGGACCGGGTGAACGTGATGTACGCCGGCCGGATCGTGGAGAACACGACCACCGAGATGCTGTACGCGAACCCGCGGCACCCGTACACCGAGGCGCTGTTCGACTCGCTGCCGGAGCGCGGCGCGGACAGCGGCACCCGGCTGTACTCGATCCCCGGGATGCCACCGGACCTCACCAAGCCGCCGGCCGCCTGCCGGTTCGCGGCCCGGTGCCGGTACGCGCAGGACGACTGCCGCGCGCAGGACCCGCCGTACCGCGTGGACGAGGTGGGCCACGAGTTCGCGTGCTTCCACCCGGTGGGCGCCGCCCTGCGCTCCGGCGAGGAGGTCGAGGTCACCCTCTCGGAGGTCACCTCGACCGAGGAGCTGCCGACCCCGGAGTTGGGGGAGGTGCTGCTGGAGGTCACCGACCTGGTCAAGGACTACCCGATCACCAAGGGCTTCCTGCGCCGGCAGATCGGCTCGGTCAGCGCGGTCGCCGGGGTGTCGTTCAGCATCCGCAAGGGCGAGACCGTGGGTCTGGTCGGCGAGTCCGGCTGCGGTAAGACCACGGTGGCCAAACTGATCGTCGGGCTGGAGGACACCACCGCCGGGGCCATGAGCCTGGAGGGGGCGGACCTGGCCGCTCTGAAGTCCGGTGAGCGGCGCAAGAAGAGCCGCGACGTCCAGCTGATGTTCCAGGACAGCTACGCCGCGATGGACCCGCGCATGCGGGTGCGCACGGTGGTCCGGGAGCCGCTGGACATCCAGAAGGTGGGCGACAAGGAGAGCCGCGAGGCCCGGATCAAGGAGCTGTTCGAGCAGGTCGGCCTGCCGGCCTCGGCGCTGGAGCGGTACCCCCACGAGTTCTCCGGCGGACAGCGCCAGCGGGTCGGTTTCGCCCGGGCCCTGGCTCCGGCACCGAAGCTGATCGTGGCCGACGAGCCGGTCTCGGCGCTGGACGTGTCGATCCAGTCGCAGGTCCTGAACCTGATGAAGGACCTGCAGGCCGAGCACGGACTGTCCTACCTGTTCATCTCGCACGACCTGTCGGTGGTCCGTTACGTCTCCGACCGGATCGGCGTGATGTACCTGGGCAAGCTGGTGGAGATCGGCCCGGCCGAGGCGGTGTACTCCAAGCCCATCCACCACTACACCCGGGGCCTGCTGGACACCATCCCGGTGGCCGACCCGGAGGTGGAGAAGGCCAAGGCCAGCAGCGGTATCGTCGGCGAGCTGCCGAGTGCCATCAACCCGCCCTCGGGGTGCCGGTTCCGGACCCGCTGCCCGGCCGCGCAGGACATCTGCGCGCAGACCGAGCCGCCGCTGGTGCCTTATGGGACCGACGGGCATCTGGCCGCCTGCCACTTCCCGATCTGGGAGTAGTACTCGGCCAGGCCGTAGCGGTAAGGACTGTACGGCGGGGAGGGCCTGACGCCCTCTCAAATTGTGGACACAAACGAAGATCGCTACGGTGAGGACACCGGGTTCGCGTGAGCATCCGCGCACCCGGTGTCTTTTTTTACCCTTATGCGTGTACTGCCCGTTGTGGGTCATTCACCGTATGTATCAGGGTTTATAACTAGAGATCACTTCGTGTCCTTTTCGTGATCGATTTCCCGGAGAACATCCGAGAACCTGTTAACCAACGGGCTCGACACCATCTACGCCCGCTTAACCGGGTTGTGGATATTCGAGCACGGAGGTCGAGGCATGGGTGCCTTCATAGTTCGCAGGCTTCTGAACTATGTGGTCTTGGTGTTCGTCGCCACGTCCCTGGCGTACCTGGGAGCGGCCACGGCCTTCCACCCCAAGGACATGTACCTGCAGAAGAACCCGCCGACCCCGGCCGTGGTGATGTACCACGAGCTCAACGAGCGCAACGACAACCCGGACAAGCCGGTGCTGGAGCGGTACGCGCACTGGGTGGACGGCGTCGCGCACGGCGACTTCGGCCAGACCTGGCAGCTGGACTCGGTCAGCAAGCACTTCTCGATCAGCGTGTGGGTCACTGTGCGGCTGGTCACCGTCGCCGCCGTGATCTCGGCCGTGGCGGGCATCCTGATCGGCTCGTTCCAGGCCGTCAGACAGTACAAGTTCAGTGATCACGCGATCACGTTCGGCTCCTACATCATCTTCGCGATGCCGGTCTTCGTGCTGGCCCCGCTGCTGAAGCTGGTCGCGGTCCAGGTGAACAAGGCGGTCGGCGGCAACACCCCGCTGCTGCAGTACCAGGGCGAGATCGACCCGGACGCCACGGGCTTCTGGGGCCAGCTGTTCAGCCGCGCCGACCACCTGCTGCTGCCGACCATCTCGCTGTCGCTGGGCCTGATCGCCTTCTACAGCCGCTACCAGCGCGGGCAGATGCTGGACGTGCTGGGCTCGGACTTCCTGCGCACCGCGCGGGCCAAGGGCCTGAGCAAGAGCCGGGCGATCCTGAAACACGGCGTGCGCACCGCGGTCATCCCGGTCATGACGCTGGTGACCTACTCCACGATCCTGACCTTCGCCGGCGCGATCATCACCGAGCGGGTCTTCGGCTGGAACGGCCTGGGCTCCTGGTTCACCGACGCGACCAACCACTCCGACGTGAACTCGGTGGCGGTGATCACCCTGTTCTCCGCGGTGCTGGTGCTGATCGCCGGGATGCTCTCGGACGTCATCACCGCCCTGCTCGACCCGAGGGTCCGGCTGTGACGGCGCCCCGCCTGCCCGCCAGTCCCCGCACCAGCCACCGAAGGGCCCTGTGATGACCGCCCCGACCGCCGCGGACACCGAGTCCGTCCAGCCGTTCGCCGCCGCCCCGGCCCGCTCCGGACGCGCCGCTCTGGTCTGGCGCCGGTTCCGCCGCAACAAGTTCGCCATGGTGGGCCTGGTCGGCCTGGTGCTGCTGTTCCTGTTCGCGTTCCTGGGCCCGCTGCTCACGCACTGGTCGCCGACCGACATCGACCTGGTCAACACCCAGTCCGGGCCGACCGGCGACCACTTCTTCGGCACCGACGACGTCGGGCACGACATGTTCGCCCAGACCGTCAGCGGCATGCAGAAATCGCTGATCATCGGGCTGCTGGTGGCGCTGCTGTCCACCGGGTCCGCGGGCCTGCTGGGCACCGCGGCGGCCTACTTCGGCGGCTGGTGGGAGAAGGTCATCGTCTGGTTGACCGACCTGTTCCTGGTCGTGCCCTCGCTGCTGATGCTGATCATCTTGTCCCCGTACTTCCAGGGCGCCAGCTGGCTGGTGCTGGTGCCGATGATCGCGCTGTTCAGCTGGATGATCACCTCGCGGGTGGTGCGCGGCATGACGCTGACCATCCGGGAGCGCGAGTTCGTCCGGGCCGCCCGGTACATGGGCGTGCCGGCCTGGACCATCATTCGCCGGCACATCATCCCCAACATCTCCTCGATCCTGATCGTCGACTTCACGCTGAACGTGGGCGCGGCGATCGTCACCGAGTCGTTCCTGTCCTTCCTGGGCTTCGGCATCCGGACCCCGAACGTCTCGCTGGGCACCGTGATCAACGACGGGGCGCAGTTCGCCTCCACCGACCAGTGGTACCTGTTCGTGTTCCCGGCCTCGGTCCTGGTGCTGATCATCCTGTGCGTCAACTTCATCGGGGACGGCCTGCGCGACGCCCTCGACCCCAACTCGACGGGAGCCTCGGCCCGATGAGCCAGAACCTGCTGCTGACCGACGCCGCCGGGCGCCCGAAGAACCCGGCGCCCACCGGCACCCCGCTGCTGTCCGTGCGGGACCTGCACGTCACCTTCAGCTCCGAGGCCGGGGACGTGCGCGCGGTGCGCGGCGTCAGCTACGACCTGCACCCCGGCGAGGTGCTGGGCATCGTCGGCGAGTCCGGCTCGGGCAAGTCGGTGTCCGCGATGGCGATCCTCGGCCTGCTGCCGGACAACGCCCGGATCACCGGCTCCATCAAGCTGGAGGGCCGGGAGCTGCTGGGGCTGGGCGACAAGCGGATGTCGAAGATCCGCGGCAAGGACATCGCGATGGTCTTCCAGGACCCGCTGTCCGCGCTGACCCCGGTGTTCACCGTCGGCGACCAGATCGTCGAGGCGCTGACCGTGCACCAGAAGCTGTCCCGGGACGCGGCGCGCAAGCGGGCGCTGGAACTGCTCGACGTGGTCGGCATCCCGGACCCCGAGCGCCGCTTCAAGAACTTCCCGCACGAGTTCTCCGGCGGTATGCGCCAGCGCGTGATGATCGCCATGGCGATCGCCAACGACCCCAAGGTCATCCTCTGCGACGAGCCGACCACCGCGCTCGACGTGACCATCCAGGCCCAGATCCTGGAGGCGCTGAAGAACGCGCAGGAGCTCACGGGCGCGGCGATCCTGATGATCACCCACGACCTCGGCGTGGTCGCCGGCTTCGCCGACAAGGTCTCGGTGATGTACGCCGGCCGTCCGGTCGAGCAGGGTGCCGTCGACGAGATCTACTACCGGCCGCGCATGCCCTACACCATCGGCCTGCTGGGCTCGATCCCGCGGCTGGACGTCTCCGGCGAGCACGGCCGGCGCCCGCTGACCCCGATCGAGGGCAACCCGCCGTCGATGGTGGACCTGCCGGACGCCTGCCCGTTCGCCGACCGCTGCCCGATCGTCACCGACATCTGCCGGGACGCCGAGCCCGAACTGCTGCCGGCCGGCCCGGACTCGCACCCCTCGGCCTGTCACCGCCGCGCGGACCTGGAGAGCGGGACCATCCCGATCGACCAGGTGTACCCGGTCCCGGAGATCCCCGAGACGCACCTGGACGCCGTGCCGCGCGAGCAGCGCAGCCCGGTGCTGGAGGTCAAGGGCCTGCAGAAGCACTTCCCGCTGATGCGCGGAGCGGTGTTCAAGCGGCGGGTCGGCACGGTCAAGGCCGTGGACGGCATCGACTTCGAGATCCGCGAGGGCGAGACCCTGGGCCTGGTCGGCGAGTCCGGCTGCGGCAAGACCACCACGCTGCTGGAGATCCTGGAGCTGGTGGCCCCGCAGGCCGGGTCGATCGCGGTGTTCGGCAGTCAGGCGGCGAACCTGTCCGGCCGCGAGCGCATGGAGATGCGCAAGGACATCCAGATCGTGTTCCAGGACCCGATGGCCTCGCTGGACCCGCGGATGCCGGTCGGCGAAGCCATCGCCGAGCCGCTGCGCACCCACGGCTGGTCCCAGGACAAGGCCTACGAGCGGGTGGCCGAGCTGCTGGAGCTGGTCGGCCTGGAGCCGTACCACGCCTCGCGCTTCCCCCGGGAGTTCTCCGGCGGCCAGCGGCAGCGCATCTGCGTGGCCCGGGCCCTGGCGCTGAACCCGAAGGTCGTCATCCTGGACGAGCCGGTCTCGGCGCTGGACGTGTCGATCCAGGCCGGGGTCATCAACCTGCTCGACGAGCTGCGGGCCAAGCTGGGCCTGAGCTACCTGTTCGTGGCGCACGACCTGTCGGTGGTGCGGCACATCGCCGACCGGGTGGCCGTGATGTACCTGGGCCGGATCGTCGAGATCGGCGACGTGAGCTCGGTGTTCGAGCTGCCTTCGCACCCTTACACCCAGGCCCTGCTCTCGGCGATCCCGCTGCCGGACCCGCGCAAGGAGCGCGAGCGCTCGCGGATCCTGCTGCCCGGCGACCTGCCCTCGCCGGCCAACGTGCCCTCCGGCTGCCGGTTCCGCGACCGCTGCTTCAAGTACGCGTCGCTGAACGCCGCCGAGCAATCGAAGTGCCGTGACGAGGACCCGGTCATCGTCGCGCGCCCCGGCAAGCAGGACCACGCGGCCGCGTGCCACTTCGCTGACGCCCTGGAGGTGGTCTGATCACCGTCCGGGCCTTCCGCCCCATACCACCTCCCAGCAGCTGTGCCGGGTCATTCGGCGCCGCTGGTTCCACCTGTCTCAGGAGAGTCACCCATGCGTAGCATCACCAAGAAGTCGCCCGCGATCCTCGCGGTCCTGGCGACCGCCGCGCTCGCCGCGTCGGCCTGTTCCTCCAGCAAGAGCTCGTCCTCGAGCTCGTCGTCCGGCGGCGGCAAGTCGATCCCGGTCGCCACCGCCAACGACATCAACGCCAAGGACGCCTCGACCCTCAAGGGCGGCACCCTGACCCTGGCGATCGACCAGTACTCGTCGCAGTGGAACGGCATGACCAACAACGGCAACGAGCAGGACACCCAGAAGGTCCTGTCCACGATGATGCCGGAGCTGTTCCACTTCGACGCCACCGGCAAGGCCACCCCGAACCCGGACTACCTGGTCTCCGCCGACGAGAGCACCGTCAACGGCAAGCAGACGGTCACCTACAAGCTGAACCCGAAGGCCAAGTGGTCGGACGGCACCCCGATCAGCTACAAGGACTTCGTCGCCACCTGGAAGGGCGAGGAGGGTTCGGCCCAGGGCTTCGACGTGGCCAGCTCCACCGGCTACGACCAGATGGCCTCCGTCGAGCGCGGCAGCGACGACTCCACCGTCGTGGTCACCTACAAGACCCCGTTCTCGGACTGGAAGAGCATGTTCCAGCAGTTCGACGGCGCCGGTCTGTACCCGGCCTCGAAGATCTCCACGGCCGACGGCTGGAACAAGGCCTACATGAACGCGATCCCGGTCACCGCCGGCCCGTTCAAGCTCCAGGGCATGGACCCGACCAACAAGACCATCACCGTGGTGGCCGACCCCAACTGGTGGGGTGCCAAGCCGGTCCTGGACAAGATCGTGTTCCGGGCCATCGAGGACACCTCGGCCCAGGCCGACGCCTACAACAACCACGAGATCGACGCCTTCGAGGTCGGTCCGCAGTCGGCGCTGTACGCCAAGATCAAGGACACCACCGACAGCACCGTGCACTACGCCGGCGGTCCGGACTGGCGCCACATCTCGATGAACACCCAGAGCCCGGCGCTGAAGGACGACGCCGTCCGCAAGGCCATCTACCAGGCCGTGGACCGCCAGCAGATCGCGGACGTGGACCTGAAGAACCTGGGCACCTGGAAGCCCACGGTCCTGAACAACCGCTTCTTCGTCAACAACCAGACCGGCTACCAGGACAACAGCGCCGACGTCGCCTACAACCCGACCGCCGCCAACGCCGCGCTGGACGCGGCCGGCTGGGTCAAGGGCAGCGACGGCATCCGCGCCAAGGGCGGCGTCAAGCTGAACCTGAAGTGGATCGAGCCGCAGGGTGTGAAGACCACCTCCAACGAGGCCCAGATGGTCAAGGCCGACCTGGCCAAGATCGGCATCGGCCTGGTGGAGACCCCGGTCAACAGCGATGACTTCTTCGACAAGTACATCAACACCGGCAACTTCGACATCACGGCCTTCGCCTACACCGGCAACCCGTTCCCGATCAGCAGCGGCGCGCCGCAGATCCAGTCGGTGACGGACCCGAAGAACATCCACAACAACCCGCGTCTGGACAACAACCCGGCGGTCGACCAGGCCCTGACCAAGGCCCTGCAGGACACCGACCCGACCCAGGCGATCGCGGACGCCAACGCCGCGGACAAGCTGGCCACCGACCAGGCCAGCCTGATCCCGCTGTACCAGCGCCCGCAGATCTGGGCCACCAAGGCGACGCTGGCCAACTTCGGCTCCTTCGGCTTCCAGGACTACGACTGGACCAAGGTCGGCTTCACCAGCTGACGCTCACCAGCCGAATCCCCGTGGGGCCCCGTTCTCGGAACGGGGCCCCACGGCCGTTCCGCCCCGGTCCGGCTCAGCACCCTGAGTCAACCCGTCGGGGCACCCTGAACCAAACCGGTGAAGCCCCGGCACTCCACCCTGGGGTGCAAGCCCGGACTCCACCCCCGACCCACCTCCGGGTGGAAGCCGCGACCCGGCCCTGGCCTGCATAGTCATAGCCATGAACACAACGGACTGGATCGTCGACATCGCCCTCCTGCTGATCGTCTTCCGTCAGCTGCGCGAGGAGCGGATCTCCAAGGCCACGTTCATCATCCCGATCGCCATGGTCACCTGGGCCGCGAGCAACTACCTGCACGGCATCCCGACCGCAGGGAACGACCTGGCACTGGTGGCGCTGTTCACCGGCATAGGAGCCGTCTTCGGCCTGTTCGGCGGCCTGCTCACCCGGGTACGGGCCCGCCAGGACCACGTCACCGTCAAGGCCACCGCCGGCGCCGCCGCCCTGTGGGTGATCAGCATGGGCTTCCGGCTCGGCTTCGCCGTCTGGTCCAGCCACCCCTCCGGCGCCGCCCACCTGACCAGCTTCTCCGTCGCCCACGACATCACCAGCGGCCAGGCCTGGGTCACCGCCCTGATTCTGATGGCGCTCGGCGAAGTCATCGTCCGCCTCGGCACTATCGCGGTCCGGGCTTGGGCACTGTCGTCCCACGGCGCTGGTACTGGCGCTGGCGCTGGCGCTGGCGCTCGGAGTCAGAGCGGGGTGCTGGCTCAGGGCGGGACGCTGGCTCAGGGTCGGACGCTGGCCCAGCGGCAGGCTGAGGACCGCGAGTTCGCGATGGAGATGGTGAGCCGCGTGTGAGGTATGCGGCGCTCAGTGAATTTCCGCCACGCGAGGCTCGGCACTCCTAGTGCCGGGCCTCGGCTGTTGTTAAGGGCTGTTCGGGTCTCTTTTTTGGGGGGCTGAAGTTTGGGGGTCGGGCGGCGGTTGGTGTGTGGGTTTCAAAGCTTTTTACGCCTTCGGTCATGGTTGTGCCGGTTCGGGGTTCGGGGTGGTGGGTGTGTTTGTCGGCTGCCGGTTCACGTGTTCACAACCCCGCCGCAACTCAGGCCTCTTCAACTCCAGCAAGTCAGAGCAAGAGCACAGGCCAGATCAAGAGCAAGATCAACGGCACAGGCAAGATCAACAGCAAAGTCAAGGTCAAGGGCTGTGGTGAAGGGCCGGGCCTCCGGCGGGCCTCGGCAACCTCAGGGAAACTTGCGCGGTTCCCTGGGGTGGCTGGGTGAGTCTCAGCGGCTGTGGTTTGTGGGGTGGTGCGGTTCGTTCCCCTCGGTCGCGTCGTCAGCCCGGGGGGTACAGCACCGGTGTCCGGGGGTAAAGTCCGCGCGCTGCGGTTGGGTGCCTGAGCTGCGGTTTCGTGCAGCGCGAACTTGACCCCCGGCCACCGGCACTGTAGGCGAAGCCCTGCCGACGCGACCGAGGGGAACGAACCGAAAACCAGCCGGAGAAATACAAAACAGGGGGTGCGGTACCGGCGGCTCGGCGAGTTCGGCCGCCGGTCTGGGTACTGGCAGCGCACCAGCCCCGAGGTGCACATTCCCGGCTAGCGGGTGCGGACCGCCCCGACTACCAACACAGACACCGACGGCTACCGGATCGACCTCGCAGCCAAAGCCGATGCTGCGGACAGCAAGGCCAGCCGGGGATATCAGTCGCGGTTGGTTGTTGTGGCACAGCCGCACCGCACCCGGGCATGTTCTCGACCAACTGACCAGCGACCCGCCGCCACGGCCTCACCGGCAGCCGCATCGCTAACCTGCGTCTTCGTTCCTTGCGATTGCTATTCTTCCGGCTGGTTTTCGGTTCGTTCCCCTCGGTCGCGTCGGCAGGGCTTCGCCTACAGTGCCGGTGGCCGGGGGTCAAGTTCGCGCCGTGCGAAACCGCCGCCTACCTGCATGTCCGCAGCGCGCGGACTTTACCCCCGGACACCGGTGCTGTACCCCCCGGGCTGACGACGCGACCGTGGGGAACGGACCGCACCACCTCACAGGCCGCAGCCGCTGAGACTAGATCGGCCACCCGAGGGAACCGCGCTAGTTTCCCTGAGGTTGCCGAGGCCCGCCGGAGGCCCGGCTCTTCACCACAGTGGTCTGGCGCGTTGCAGCGCCGTCGTGTCGGCGCGAAAATGACCCCGAGAGGTGCTGTCAACGTCGCTGACGGCTCACCTCGCCCCGCTCGTCATGATCCTGCGAACACTGAGCCGACGCAGCGATATCGGAGCGGTTCGCGAACTGAACCCGAAGCTTCACGCGACGGCACGGATCCTTGACTGCCATCTGCACCAACATCGCCTGGGAGGCCGGGCCATTTCATGGTGCCCTGGGTCACCCTCATTTTCCGGCTAGCTCTTGACCTTGACTTTGCTGTTGATCTTGCTCTTGCTTGTGCCGTTGATCTGGCCTGTGCCCTTGCTCTGACTTGCTGGAGTTGAAGAGGCCTGAGTTGCGGCGGGGTTGTGAACGCGCGAACTGGCAGCCGACAAACAGACCCGCCGACCCGAACCCCGAACCGGCACAACTATGACCGAAGGCGTAAAAAGCTTTGAAAACCACAACCAGACCGCAACCCGGCCCCCAAACTCCAGCCTCCCAAAGAGACCCGAATCCCGAATCGAATCCCAAAGCGTAGAGCCCGCCACCCGAGGCTCCGCACCGAAGTTCCGTTCCGGTACCGAGCCTCAGCTATTGTCCGGCCTCATCCATCAGCTCTGCGACGATCGCCGCCTTCAGCTCCGAGTAAGCCGTCAGCATTCCGGTCGCCTCAGCGGCCTGTTGCTTGGCGAGCGCGTAGCGAGCGGCAGCGTCCGGTTTCGTCCGCAAGTGGTCGCGGAACCTGATGTTGGCCGTCCAGATCCGACCCCGGCGCTCGACGACCGTGGCGTTGGCGGGCACTGCGCTCCGGCGCCGCAAGTACTCTCTTCCGGTCCGCCGGTCTGCCCCAGGTGCTCGAATCCGAGCTCGCGTAAGCGATCCACGACTCGACCGGTGTCGTCGGGCGCGCAGCCGACCTGCACATCGATGATCGGCTTGGCGGCCAATCCGGGGACCGATGTGGAGCCGATGTGCGCGACATCGACGGGCAGGTCGCTCAGCGCGCGCTCGACCTGTGCCACGAGCCCGTGCCCCAGATCCAGCCAGGCCGGATCGGGGGGCACGACCTCGATCGGCTCGTCTGTGTCGGGGTTCAGTCTCCGCTCTCCAACGTCAGGATCGCGTCGGCCAGTCGGGCGATCTCCGCGGCCAACAGCTCCGTCTGCTGCCGCTGCTGGTGTGCGATGCGCGCCAGCCACGATCCGAAGAAGAGGAAGCCGCCGAGCGTGGTCAGCGCCAGGCCGCCGATTCCGCCCGAGACCAGGTACGACACCTGCTCGAAGGTGTAGGGCGTGTGGGCCGCGCCGTACCAGCCGAGGCCGATCGCCAGCAGGCCCAGCGGCATCAGCAGGCTGCCGGCCAGGGACAGTCCTTGCTGCATCAGTCTTTCGGACTCGGTGGTCCGGGTCTTCGGGCGGGCCGCGACGGTCGCCGCCGCGGTGGTCCGCGGTCGGCCGTTGACGGCGCGGCCCGCCCAGGTCTTCGCAGTGCTCATCGATCACCCTCCAGTGCGGTTCGCGCCGTTGCTGTCGCCGTTGCCGGCCGTGGCCCTCATTCCTCGAACTCCCGCAGATCCGGCACCCCGGTCGAGTGCCCGGCCTCGCAGCCCGCACCGCCGAACAGCAGGTTGCTGTACTTCTTCAGCCCCCAGGCGGCCAGGCACGCCACCACGGCCGCCCCGAGCATCAGCTGCCCGGGCAGGCCGCCGAACGCGGCCGGCGACACCTTCGCCGCGACGTTCTGCATCGGCGGGCTCGGAGCCATGCTTCCCGTTGTCCCGCCCGCCGATCCGCCGGTCGTGCCGCCACCGGTGGTGCCGCCGACGGTGCCGCCACCGGTCCCGCCGCCGACGCTCCCGCTGCCCACCGAGCCGCCGGTGGTGCCGCTGATGTCGGAGCCGCCGGTGGTTGAGCCGCCCGTGGACGATCCGCCGCTGGTGCCGGAGGACGAGGACGAACTGCCGCTGCCGCTGCCGCTGGACGGCTGTGTGGTCGGCCCGCCGGTCGTTCCGCCGGACAAGTCGATGGCCTGCGAGGCGTCCGCCTGGGACTTGGCCGAGCCGATGGTCAGCACGATCTTCGGTGCCAGCTGCGGCAGCGTCGGGATGATGGTGCTCAACGGGGCCGGGAGCTGGGCCAGGAGCTGCGGCGGGATCTGCGCGAACAGCTGGTTCAGCACCGGCGTGAGCGGCAGCATCGCCTTCAGCTTCGCGGTGTCGATCGTCACCTGGAGCCCGTGGCTGAACATCTGGCCGGCGGTGTCCTTCGACACGTCGCTGGCCGCCGGCAGCGCGATCGAGATCCCCAGCGGCGCCAGCAGCTGGTTCACCGTGTCCGGCAGTTGGGGCAGTGCGATCAGCCCGGCCGGGGTCTGGATCCCGTTCGCGGTGATCCCGAACGTCACCCCGGCCACCGACATCGAGCCGTAGTCGACGTTCCCGGTCGAGGTCCCCTTGACGCCGTCCGACGTGCTCTGCGAGGTGACCTTCAGGCCGTCGAACTCGATCAGCCCGCCGAGCAGCAACAGCTTGCCGGCGTCGGACTCCGCGGTGGCGACGGCCTTGCCGTTGGTCACCGTCGCCGAGGTCTGCGACCGCTCGCCCTGGATGTCCACGAGCGCCGACTGCCCGGTGAGGAACTGGATGAGCGTCCCCAGATCCGGCAGCTGGAGCGGCGACTGCCCGCCGCCGCCGAGCAGCCCGCCGAGCAGGCCGGGCGGGGCTGACGACGGCGCCGCCGACGGGGCGCTGGTCGGCGCGGATCCCGGCAGCGAGGGCCCGGTCCCCGGCAGCGGCAGTCCGAAGGTCGAGACCGACGTCGAGCCGTTGGCGTCGGTGTGCGATTGCATGTAGGAGCCGGGGATCGGCTGCATCGTCGCATCCGGAGTGGCGCCCGGAAACTGCACGTTCGTCAGGATCGGGTACTTCACGTTGGGGCTGTTGAACAGCTGCCCCAAGCCGAACGCGATCGCGTCCCCGGGCCACAGCCAGCTGGCCGTGGCGGCCCCGGTCGGCCCGGATCCGTAGCTCGCCCGGGTGTAGGAGAGGTCGAATTCGAGGTTCGGCTGTCCCGGCTGGGCCGGGATCGGGATCTTCGGGTCGTAGATCTCCATGGTGATCGGCGCGGCCGAGGCGGATATCGTCCAGCCGCCCAATCCCGGCGCCGCGCCGCCGTCCGCCGGACTCGGCGCCGGCGTCGTCGGCGACGGTGCCGTGCTCGCCCACACCCCGGGCGTGGCCAGCACCCCGATCGTCATCGCCGCGACGGCCGCTCCGCCGCGCCGGGCCGCTCGCCGTCGCGCGTCGCGCCGCCGCCGGTCCCGTCCGGAATCCCCTGCGCTCTTCGAACTCCCTGCACTCACGCCGCAGCACCTCCCAAATACAGCGCGGCCAGATCGCGCCGGATGACGTCCGGCTCGTCGAAGGCCACGATCCTGCCGTGCGTCATCACGGCCGCGAAGTCCGCGACCCGCAACGCCATGTCAGCGAACTGCTCCACCGCGACCACGGTCACGCCCTGGTCCGCGATCTGTCCGAGCACGTCGTACAACTGCCGCACGATCAGCGGCGCCAGGCCCATCGACAGCTCGTCGACCAGCAGCACCGCCGGGTTGGTGACCAGGGCCCGGGCCATGGCGAGCATCTGCTGCTCGCCGCCCGACATCGAGCCGGCCAGTTGGTCGTAGCGCTCGGCCAGGCGCGGGAACCGGGTGAACGCGGTCTCGTAGATCTCCGCCGCCGACGCCTGCCCGACCAGCCCCGACAGCCGCAGGTTCTCCGCGACGGTGAGGTTCGGGAAGATGCCGCGGCCCTCGGGGATCGTGCACAGCCCGGCCCGGGCCAGCGCGTCCGGGGCGGCGTTGTTCACATGCGACCCGCCGAGGTGGACGTGCCCGGACGTGGCCCGCAGCCGGCCCGAGCACACCTTCATCAGGGTCGTCTTCCCGGCGCCGTTCGGGCCGAGCAGGGCCACGACCGCGCCGCGGGGGACCGCCAGATCGACGCCGTGCAGCACTTCGATCCGGCCGTAGGCCGCGTGCACGCCTTCCAGTTCGAGGATCGGGGCCATCAGAACCAGCCTCCTGACGCCGGTTCGCCGCTTTCCGGGCCGGGGCCTTTCGGCAGCGGCGGTACCGGCGACGCCGGCGGTACCGGCGGTGTCGGCGGCAGGGCCGCGGCGTCGTCGGGACCGGCGGCCGGGAGGACGAGCGTGTGACCGTCGTCGGGCTCGTGCTCTGCGTCGGGCTCGTGCTCTTCGTCGTCCTCCGGCTCGTCCTCCTCGCCGAGATACGCCTTGCGCACCAACGGATCCGCCTGCACCTCGGCCGGCGTCCCCGAGGCGATCAACCGCCCCCGGTCCAGCACGTGGATCACGTCCGAGACCCGCATGATGAGGCCCATGTCGTGCTCCACGATCAGCACCGCCCGGCCTTGCGAGGCCAGATCGCGCAACAGCTCGCCGAAGGATTCGGTCTCGGCCTCCGACAGCCCCGAGGACGGTTCGTCCAGCAGCAGCAGCTCCGGATCGATCGCCAGCGCCCGGGCCAGTTCCACGAGCCGCGCGACGCCGGTCGGCACCGAGTCGGCGCGGGCGTCGGCGTAGCGCTCCAGTCCGATCCGTTCGATCAGGCCCCGGGTCACCTTGGCCGGCTTGGCGTTCTTCGCCCGCACCGCGTCGGCCGCGACCCGGATGTTCTCCTCGACGGTCAGCGATCCGAACGCCTCCAACCGCTGGAACGTCCGCGCGATCCCGTGCCGGGCCCGGCGGTGCGTGGGGGTGTGGGTGATGTCGTGCCCGTCCAGGAACACCCGGCCGCCGGTCGGTTTCTGCAGGCCGGTGACCACGTTGAACAGCGTGGTCTTCCCGGCCCCGTTCGGTCCGATCAGCGCGGTCACCTGCCCGCCCTCGGCCGAGATCGTCGCCTTGTCCACGGCCGTGACGCCGCCGAAGCGGACCGTCACCTCTTTCACGTCCAACCGGGTCACGCCTCGACCTCCGCGTTCTCCCCGACCGACACCGATCCGTCGATCGCAGAACTCTTACCCGCCCTGCCCGGATCCGCCACGGACCGGGTGGCTATGCCGCGGGCGATCCCCGCCGACCCGAGCCCGAGCCGCGCGCCCAACGGGTTGTCCCGCAAGGAGAACAGCCATCCGGTGATCCCGTTCGGCTGCTTCCCGAGGCCGACCGCGGCGACCGCCAGGATCAGGAACAAGTAGGCCTGGGTGCTCGGATAGCTGTTCAGCGCCATCAGCAGCATCCCGCCGAGCAGCGCGCCGCTCACCGACGTCACGCCGGCGCAGACCACGATCAGCAACAGCGGCAGGCTGTTGAAGAACTGGAAGTTGGTGCTGCCGACCTGGTTCTGCAGTCCGGCGTAGAGCCCGCCGCCGAGTCCGGCGACGGCCGCCGACCCCGCGAACACCGCGACCCGGGCCAGCCGCGGGTTCAGACCCAGCGTGGCGCAGGCCGCCGGCGAGTCCCGCAGCGCGATCAGGACCCTGCCATAGCGGCCCTTGCGCAGCAGGATCACGCCGGCCCCGAGGACACAGAACACGGCCGCGGCCAAGATGGCGTAGGCCTTGTCCGACGTGAAGCGGTAGCCGAACATGTCCAGGCGCTTGGTGGTCAGCGAGCCGCCGAAGCCGCCGAGCGAGGGGTTCTGGAACACCATCGTGTCCATGATCTGCGCGAAGGCGATCGTCGACAGCGCCAGATACAAGCCCTGCAAACGTAATGACGGCAGGGCCACGAGGATCCCGGCCAGTGCCGCGAGCAACGCCCCGGCCAGTACCGCTGTGGGCGCCGAGGAGTGCATCTTCGCCACGGTCAGCGCGCCGACCCCGAAGAAGCTGAACTGCGCCAGCGAGACGTAGCCGCTGAATCCGGTCAGCGGCACCAGGGACAGCGCGAGGATCGCGAAGCACAGCCCGAGCGCCATCCGGTTCACGTTGACTTCGCTGAACACCGAGTTGCCGAAGACGACCGCGAGCAGCAGCAGCGCCGAAGCCAGTCCGACCCGCCGCATCTCCGGCGTGCGCACTCCCGCCACCCCGGCCAGCCGGCCGACCCGCAGCTGGGCCTGCGGCATCAGCAACAGCATCAACAGCAGGAAGATGGCCGGGATCGCTTCGCGGAAGCCGGTCCAGCCGGGGCCGGTCCACAGGTATCCGGACGCGTAGGCGTTCAGCAGCCCCAACACCAGCGCGCCGATGAAGGTCCGGGGCAGGCTGGTCAGCCGGCCGGCCATCGCCGCGGCGTAGGAGTTCACGACCAGGAGCGTCAGGGATATGTAGTTCAGCTCGCTGGGTTGCGAGCAGACCAGCAGGATCCCGGCCAGCGCGGCCAGCGCCGAGCCCATGGCCCAGGCGATCGAGGACATCAGGTGCGGCCGGCCGCCGTGCAGCGCCAGCAGTTCCTTGTCGTCCACCGCCGCGCGCATCGCGACGCCGAGTCGGGTGAACTTCAGGAAGGCCCACAGCACGGCCCCGACGACCACCGCCAGGGCGACGGTCAGCAGATCGTTCCCGGTGATCCGGACCATCCCGACGGTCAGACCGTGGCCGGCGAAGAACTGCTGTACCTGGTGCACGCCCGGCGGCCAGATCTTCTCCGCGGCGCCGATCAGCCCGACCAGGACCGCGCAGGTCACCACGAGGGTGACGCCGACCCCGGAGTCCGCGACCCGGCGGATGACCCAGCGTTCCAGCAGCGCGCCGAACAGCGGCGCCACCCCGAACACCACGATCAGGACCGAGAGCCAGTTGGACAGGCCCTGGTTGTAGGCCAGTTCCCAGTAGACGAACGCCATGACCATCGCGGTCGCGCCGTGCGCGACGTTGAAGATCCGGGTGGTCGCGTAGGTCAGGACGAGTCCGGACGCGGCGATCGCGTACGAGGCGCCGATGACCAGGCCCAGGACGGTGTACGTGAGGAAGACGTTCATCCCACGCGTCCCGCTCTCAGCTGACGCCGGAGTTGATGAGGTTCCCGCATGTCCAGCCGGAGCCGGGGGAGACCCGTTTCCAGCCCGATCCGGTGTACTGCATGAACAGTGCGCACGGTGAGGTGGTCTTGCCGCCGACGTCCTGTGGCGCGAACAGCCCGTTGCCGGTGTAGTTGTGCACCTTGGACAGCGCCTGCACCATCGCCGGCCGGGTCAGGTTCGGCCCGATCTGGTTGGCCAGCCGGGTGAACAGCTCGGCCGAGGACCAGGCGAACATCCCGAAGTAGGTCGGCGCGGCGCCCGGGGCCACCTGGTGCAGCCACTTGGTGTAGAGCTGGAGCTCAGGGTTCGAACCGGCTTCCTCGAACATCGCGGCGTTGCTGAAGACGAAGGCGTTGTTCGCCGCCGAGCCGGCCTGCTGCACGAAGTTCGGGTCGTAGCCGGTCGGGTCCAGGACGAAGACCTTCGGCGTGAAACCCTGCTGCTGCATGGCCTGGGCGAGCGTCGCGGCCTCCTGATACGCGCCGAGGAACTGCACGTACTGGACGCCGGCCTGCTGCATCTTCACGACGTAGGGCGTGTAGTTCGACTCCGAGACGCCGATCGGCTGGTCCAACAGCCAGTTGAAGCCGTCCTTGGCGTACGCCTGCTCCCAGGACTTGGCCTGCTGCGCGGTGGTGCCGGTGTCGACGTACAGGAACGCGGCCTTGGAGCCCGCGCCCGGGAACTGCTTGTTCCAGAAGTCCGGTTGCACCTGGGGGACCAACGGCAATTGTTGCGAGTCTGTTCCAAAACAGACCGCACAGGTCTGCCGGGCCCGGGTGGTGCTGACCGCTTGCAGGTCCGGGATGCCGCACTGGGCGTCGGACGCCGCGCCGCCGGAGTCGAAGGCGGAGACCGAGCCGACCAGCGCGAAGTCGGACTGGCAGGCGGTCAGGGTCTGCTGGTTGTCGCCGGCGTCCGAGGTCTGCGAATCGTAGGAGTGCACGGTGAGCTTGCGGCCGCAGATGCCGTTCGGGTGGGTGGCGTTGAAGTAGGCCGCGTATGCCTGGACGGCCTGCGGGGCGGAGCTGAACAGGCCGCCGATCGGGCCGGACAGGTCGCTGGCGTTGCCCAGGCTGATGCTGTTCGCGGTCACGCCGGTGGCCGTCGAGCCGGTCGCGGTGCCGACGCAGTTGTCGGCGCCCGGGGCGCCGCCGCTGCCCCCGCCGGTACCGCCTCCGGTCCCGCCGCTGGTGCCACCGCCGCTGGTGCCGCCACCGGACGTCTTGCCCCCGGTGGTGCCGCCAGAGCCCTTACCTCCGGTGGTGCCGCCGGAACCCTTGCCCCCGGTGGTTCCGCCGGTGGAGGTGCCGCCGACCGCGCCGCCGCTGGTCCCGCCGGCCGCACCCCCGGTCGTGCCGCCGGAGCCGCCCCCGGTGGTCCCGCCCGCGCTTCCGGTGCCGCCGGCCGTCCCGCCGGTGGTGCCGTTTCCGGAGCTCTGGGAGCCGTCAGCACTCTGCGAGCCGTTGCCGTTCGCGCCCTGGCCGTACGCGATGGCGGCGGCCTTCTGGTCGGCGGACAGCCGGGCGCCGCAGGCACCCAGGGACAGCGAGAGGGCCGCGATGGTGATCGCGGTGGTCACGGTGGTTATTCGGTGGCGACGGGGATTGTGACGGCGGTCGTGACGGATACGGGATCGCGGTGAGCGCGCGGAGGTCATCGAGTGCTACCACCTGACGGGTCGTCAGAAACGTTGGGTGTAGCAAGGCAGCGTGCTCTAATTCAACACAGAACTCAATAGAGTTTCGAGAGTCTCACGGCAGAATTTGGCAAACCGTGATACTGATTCACCCCGTCGGGTGATGGGTGACCGGGTATGTCGGGGGGTGTCAGCCCTTGAGCAGTTTGCCGAGAGCTTCCAGCCCGCGGCTGGCCGTCGACTTCACGGTGCCCCGGCTGATACCCAGCGCCTCGGCGATGTCCGCCTCGGACAGGTCGGACCAGTAGCGCAGCACCAGCACCTCGCGCTGCCGCGGGGGCAGCTTCTGGATGGCCTCCAGCACCTCGCGGTGCTCCTCGGAGAGCAGGGCCACGGACTCGGCGCTGGCGGCGTCCGGGACGTGCGGCGGGGTGTAGCCGCGGGCGGTCTTGCGGCGGCGCAGTACCGAGCGCGCGTTGTTCACCACGGCGGTGCGCAGGTAGCCGACCGGGTTCTCCATGCCGGTGAGGTCGTCGCCGTAGCGGCGCCACAGGCCGGTGAAGGAGTCCTGCACCACGTCCTCGGCCGAGGCCTGGTCGTCGACCAGCAGGATGGCCAGCCGCACCAGCGACAGGCGGTGCGCGTAGTAGAGGTCGGCCAGCGACGGGCCCTCGCCGGGCTGCAACGCCCGGTGGCCGCGCGGCGCGGTGCTCCCGCCGATCATCGCCAGCGGATGGTTCCCGCTCGCGGACAGATCGCCCTCGGCGTCCTCGGTCGGCGTGTTCAGCGCCTCCCGCAGCGCCGCCACGACGGCGGCGACCCCGAGCCCGACCTGGCGCGCGCGGGCACCCGCGACGGTCGCACGATGCCGCCGCGGCCACCATATGGTGCGCGCCGGCCAGGCGACAGCGCCCGCCACACTCATCCGTTCAGCTCCTGAAATCGATGTCCCCCCGCCGGCCGCGTGATGGCCGGCGACCGACAACCCGAGTCCCCATGCTATCGCCCGACCCGCCTTCGGCGGCAGGGCGTCTTGAGGGGTTGGATGCGGCTTCCCCCGCAATATACGGGCCGGTGGGGAGCGCCGTCGATGTGACCGGTCGGCGCGGGGCGGTGCCGGGGGGTTTCACGACTACAGCGGGTTAGTTGTAAGGGGTGCTGCGGCGCTGATCGTTTACGGTGGGAGGGGGTGGGTTTAGCGGTTCCTATACTCGGAGGCGCTGATCACACACTGGTCGTCGAGGTGCTCGACGCACTCGACGCGCTTGCAGAGGATTGACGATGGCCAATCATGTGAAGTGGAGTGACATCCGCGCCGAGTTCATCGAGCGTGCCGGCGGCGAGGAGGTCGCCGCCGAGCGCCGGGCCAAGCTCCGTGCCGAGATGATGGGCTATCGGCTGGCGGAGCTCCGGAAGGCCCGCGGCATGACCCAGCAGCAGGTGGCTGACAGTATGGGCGTCACCAAAGGCCGCATCTCGCAGATAGAGCAAGGCAATGTGTCCGGCCAGGAAGTGCTGGCCCGCTATGCGAGGGCCCTGGGCGGCCAGCTGCACCAGGCCATCTACTTCGACGACGGCGACATCGCCGCCATCGCCTGACGCCTCACCGCGAGTTGTGTCCGCTTAGAACTCAAACTCGCACCACACCGACTTCCCCTCCGGCAGCGGACGCGCGCCCCAGGCCGCCGCGACGGCGGCGATGATGCTGATCCCGCGGCCGTCCTCGTCGGTCTCGCGGGCCAGGCGGCGGCGGGGGAGATGGTCGGACTGGTCGGCGACGTCGATGATCAGGCGGCGGTCGGTGCGGCGCAGGCGGAGCACGACCGGGGCGGCGCCGTGGGTGACGGCGTTGGCGACCAGTTCGCTGACCGCCAGGACCGCGGTGTCGGTCAGGTCGTCGGCGACGCCCCAGGTGGTCAGGACGCCGGCGGTGTAGCTGCGGGCGTGCGCGGCGATCTCGGGGCCGCCGACCAGCTCCACCGATGCCGAGCGGAACAGTGCCGCGTGCGCGCCGGTCCAGGCCGGGACGTGCGCCACCAGCAGTGCCACGTCGTCGGTGCGCACCGCGCCGGCGGGGTCCAGGTTGCCGCTGGACACCGAGAGCGGGTCGATGGAGGCCAGGATGTGGTCCCGCACCAGGTCCACCGGGCCGGCGCCGGGCCGGGGCGGCTCCTCCTCCGGCGCCCGTGCGAACACCCGCCGCAGATCGCTGGTGCCGCGCTCCAGCAGGCCCTGCGTGTAGAAGGCCAGATACGACCCCGGCGGCACCGCCACCGCGGCCTCCTGCCAGGTCCAGTCCCCGCTGCCCAGCGAGGGCCCCGAAGCGCCGTCCAGCACCGCCACGTAGCCGTCCGGCAGGCGTAACAGCGGGGGTAAGTGCCCGGCGTTGGCGTACGTCAGCGAGCCGTTGTCCGCGTCGTGCACCGCGTACACCAGCGTCGCCACCGGCGAGCCGGTGCGCTCGCCGTCGAAGTCCAGCGCGTGCCGGTCCAGGTGGTACATCACCTCGCCGGGCGGCAGGTTCTGCGAGGCGTAGGCCCGCACCGCCGCGCGCAGCCGCCCCATCACCGCCGCCGCCCGCACCCCGACGCCCCCGGCCTGCGGCGTCACGCCGCCGACCACCAGCGCGGTCCGTCCGGCGCCCAGCGGGATCGCGTCGTACCAGTCCCCGCCGACCTCCAGCACCGGTTCGGCGTCCAGTGACGCGTCCTCGTACCGCACCAGCGCCGGCAGGTAGCAGGCGGCCAGCCGGATCTCGTCGGGCTGCACGATCCGCTGCGGCAGCAACGAGCGCTGGAGCATCACCGCCATGTTCCGGTTGCGGGTCTCCTCCTCCAGCAGCGCCTGCTCCCGCCGTACCCGCTCGGTCTCGTCCCGGCAGAACACGGCCACCCCGCCGCGGGCCGGCACGCACACCAGCGTGTAGTACCGGTCCCCGCCGTGCCGGCGCACCAGCCGGTCGTGCAACAGCACCGGACGCCCGGTGTCGTAGGCCTGGTCCAGCGCCGCGGGCAGACCGGTGGCCGTCAACTCCGGCAGCACTTCCTCGACCGGCCGGCGCAGGGCCACCGCCCCGAAGTCGGCCTGGCACGCCTCGTTGGCGGCCAGTAGCAGGTGACCTGGGCCGTCGGCGAGCACCGCCGGCATCGGCGCGGCGTCGAACGCCGCGTGCAGCAGCTCCTCGATCGCGGGCATGACCGGTGACTTCATGGCGGCCTTTCGACGGACGGCGCAGCGACGCGCTGGGGATCATGAAGAAGCCTCGCGCGATTCAGATCAGTCTGGACCTCTCCCGGGGCGCCTCACGGGAACGGCGCGGGGCGATCCATCCGAATGAGGGATCGCGGAGCGTTGGCGGCCGATCGCGGGAGGTGACCGCGTACCTTCCCAGGGATTCAGGGGACGAATATGATTCGGCCGATCGCGGTACCGCGGATACCACCGCCGTGGGCGGGCAGTAGTCGGGGACCGTACGGGCCCGGGGGAGCGGTGTCCTGGGACCGGTTCACAGGGGAGGCGAGCCAAGCGTGTCAGGGTCCGCAGCGGGGGTGGCGGCAGGAACCGAAGCGGCGTCGGCCACAGCGGCGGCCACAGCATCAACGCACCAGAGCGGTCTGCTGACCGGTGTCGTCTTGGCCGCCGTCAGTGCCCTGGCCGTGGCCGGCCTGTTCGCCTGGGCCGTCAAACAACTGTTGGCACCGTCCTTGACCCGCGCCGGCACCGGCCTGGCAGCCTGGCTCGCCGACCACCTGGCCGTCCTGCGCTCCTCCAGCTTGCGGCGCATCCGGCGCTACCAGCGCTCGGCCGCCGGCTACGCCCGCGAGCACACCCTCGGCTTCGGCACCGAGCCGGTCAACGTCCGCGACGTCTACGTCCCGCTGCACCGCGAGGCGGCCGAGGGCGGCGATCGCGAGGACCTGTACGAGCTGATCCGCGGCTCCCGCCGCACGGTGGTCACCGGCGAGGCCGGGGCCGGCAAGTCGATGCTGCTCAAGCACTCGCTGATGAAGTGGACCGAGGGCCGCGCCACCCGGCGCAGCGTGGTCCCGGTAGTGGTCGAGCTGCGCCGGCTGAACGCGCTGGACGCCGCCGGGATCGATCTCACCGAGCAGGTCATCGCGTTCCTGGAGACACACCGCTTCCGGGGCGCGGCCGGCTTCGCGCGCAAGGCGCTTCAGGACGGCCGGCTCAGTGTCCTGTTCGACGGCCTCGACGAGGTCACCTCCGACCGCCTGGACCGGGTGGTGGACCTGCTGCGCGACTTCGCCCAGCGCTACGACGGCTGCCAGGTGGTGGTCACCTGCCGCGCCTCGCTGTACCGCGGCGAGCTCGACTTCGGCGCCGTGGTCCGGGTCGCCGAGCTCGATGACGCGACCATCCGCCGGCTGCTGGCCAGGTGGCCCGGGCTCGATGACGCCGCGCAGGAGCGCCTGTACCTCGCGCTGGGCACCAACGGGACGCTCAAACGCCTGGCCCGCAGCCCACTGATGCTCTCGATGATGGCCTGGCTGACCGCCGCGCGGATCACGCTCCCGGCCTCGCGCGCGGAGTTCTACGACACCGCGATCGAGCACCTGGTCAAACGCGACGATGTGCTCAAGCGCGGGCGCTCGCAGTTCCCGGCGAGTAAGAAGCTGGCGGTGCTACGCGGCTTGGCGCTGCTGTTGCAGGACCGGGCCGGCGGGGACGGCGACCGCCTCAGCATCGCGCACGACGAGGCCCTGGCGTACATCCGGTCCGTGGCCACGGCCATCGATCTGGACGACAAGGACGGCGAGGAGCTCCTGCGGGAACTCGCCGAACGCACCGAGTTGCTGGTGGCCACCGGCGGCGTGGCACCGCGCTATTCCTTCAGGCACCTGACATTCCAGGAATACCTGGCGGCGGTCGAGCTGCGCGACGATCGCGAGGGCCTGCTCGAACGGTATGACCGCGACCCCAATGCCTGGCGCGAGACCGTGATCCTGTGGTGCGGCAAAGCCGACCGGGACACCGTGCCGTTAATCAAGGAACTGATGAAGCGTGGCTCGGTCGGCGAGCAGGTGCTGGCACTGGAGTGCGCCGCGGCGGCGACGAAGGTGGACGAGGCGACGGTGACGGCCGTCGTGGACCTGCTCATACCGAGCCTGTCCGCGGTCAGCCGGTCGGTGCGCGCGCAGGTGTCGGTGGCGTTCGGCAACGCGATGGCCGGCAGCGGCCCGCGCAGTGCCCGGATCCGTGGGCGGTTGATGGAGATGGCCCGAGCCGCCGGGGCTTCGGCGGGTGGCAAGAAGACTGTGTCGCGCGGTGCCCTGGTGAAGGCCCTGGCCTTGTCGGGCCACGGATCCGTCGCGGAGTTCCTGGCCGGGCTCGCCGCCACTGACGCCTCGGCGCGTTCCGCGCTGCGCTCGATGGGCGATCTCGCCATCCCCAGCCTTGCCGATCGCGCCGCAGAGGGCCACGCCGACGCGCTCGACGACATCGTCGCCATCGGTACTCCGGCGGCGCTCGGGGCGGTGATCGGGAGGTTGGAGGATTCCGGATCCACCGCCAGGCGCGCGGCCTGGCATCTCGGTTGCCTGCTGAGCGATTCGGCGTTCGCGGTCGCCGTCGAGGCGCGGGGAAGACCGGTGCGCAAGGCGAAGGGCCGAGAGTGGATCTGGCAGCCGTTCAGCCTTGACGAAGCGATGATCGCCACGGTGGCGCTCATCGCCGAACACATCGAGGAATCGCTCGTCGCCGAGCATCTCGGGGAATCAGAGCCCGATGACATTCCGGATCGGCTCGGTGCGCTCGACTTCCGTTTGGTGTTGGCACTGTCGCTGGGCACCGACGTCCCCGCAACGTGGTCCCGGGGCCGGGGCCGGGCGCTCATCGAATCGCTCGCGTTGGTGGCCGCTGTTGATTGGGAGCCAGAGCCGGCCGTGGCGGCCGATTTCCGAAACTTCATGTTCGAGGAAGTCGGCTGGAGCCAGCGGCAGCGCCGCATGGTCGACTCCCTGTCCTGGTCCGATCAGGCCCGGCTCATGAATGCCCTGGCCGGCGGCGCGCAACGGTCGCAGTGGAAGCGCGCGACGTTCGGCAAAGGCGGCCGTTGGGCCAGAAGCGCGCTGGCGCAGATCGCGGTCGCTGCGATAGCCGTCTGCGGGGTCGCGCTCTTCGTCGAGGCCGGAGTCGTGGTCAACGGGGCGTCCTATGTGCCGGTCTGGCTGGCCTGGGCCGGGTTGGCGGAGATCGCGACGGCGATCGCGGTCATCGGGGCCTCGACCCTCACCGGGCGCTTCAGCGTCATCGTGACCAGGAAGGCCAGTAGTGTCCCGATCCTCAACACCAAGCGCTCACTGCTGCCGTCGAGGGGCGGCACGGTCATCGCGGCCGCGGTGACGATCGGGCAGGTGCTGCTCCTGGAAGCGTTCGTGCGGCGGTGGATCGGCTGGTCGCTCGCGGCCCTGATCGGCATCCTCTTCTTCGGGTACTGCGCATATGCGGCGAGTTGCCTGGTGCGCATCCTGAACCCGGCCCGCAAAGCCATCGAGGAATCCGGCGCCACCACGGCCAGCTCCTCGATCATCCCCGACCCGTGATCACGGCCCCATCCGCGACCCGTGATCGCTGCCCGCCGCGCTAAGCGTCCTCGAACACCCGCAGCCGATGCGCCACCGCCGCGGCCTCCCCGCGCCCGGCCACGCCCAGCTTGGCCAGGATGTTGGACACGTGCACGCTCGCGGTCTTCGTCGAGATGAACAGCTGCTCGCCGATCTGCCGGTTGGACAAGCCCTGTGCGACCAGCGCCAGTACCTCCAGCTCGCGCGCGGTCAGGCCGAGCGGGGTGCTGGAGTCCGTCCCCCGGCCGCCGGGTGCCGGGGCCGCGGGCATGCAGTCGCTGATGTCCAGGCGCGCGCGCCGGGCCAGCGCCTGCACCTCCTGGCACAGGGGGCCGGCCGGCAGGGTCGCCACCGCGCGGACCGCGTGCCGCAGCAGTTCGGCGGCCTGCTCGCGGTCGCCGTTGGCGGCGCTGGCCTCGGAGGCACGGAAGTGGATGTACGCGGCCTGATGTGCGTGCACGCCTTCGCGCGCCGCCAGTTCGCTCGCGACCGCCCACTCCGCGGCGCCCGCGACGCCGCGCCAGCGCGCCAGTTCCGCCGCCACCTGCGCGGCGGCCGCGGCCTGGCTCGGAGTCAGCGCGGGGAGCCGGCCGGCCCGCTGGGCCAGGGCGGCCACCGTCGCGGCGCTGGCGGTGTCGGCCGGGGCCAGGCCGGAACGGGACGCGGCGCGGGTCGTCTCGGCGTGGTCGGCCTCGGCCATCGCCATCGCGGTCAGGACGCGCCAGGCGTAGCGCTCGTCGCCGAGGAACTGCGGCTTGTCCAGGAACGCCTGGAACGCCGTGCGCGCCTCGGTGACCGAGCGGGTCAGCCAGACCGCCTTCTCGATCTCGCGCCGGATGCCCGGCAGCGCGTATTGGTGCTCGAAGTTGCGGCTCGGGATGCGCGCGCCGAGTGCCAACTCGCCGCGGGCGTGCTCGCCCCGGCCGGCCAGCAGCGCCAGATCGGCCAGGTACTCGTGGGTGGTGGCGCCGTGGATGCCCGGCGGGTCCAGGTCCAGGCTGGCGTTCAGGGCGGCCAGCGCCTCGTCCCAGTCGCCGAGCGCGATCAGCGACTCGGCCATGTTCAGCCACAGCATGCTCTCGGCCACCCGCAGCCGGACGCCGCGCCGCTTGAGCTCGGCCAGGCCCGCGCGGGCCACCTGCACGCCTTCCTGGTGCCGGTCAAGCGTTTCCAGCGCGCTGCACAGGTTGATGTAGCCGCGGCCGATGATGCCGGGGTCGCCGTAGCCCAGCGCGTCGATGATGGCCTGCCGCAGGATCGCCAGGCCCTCCTCGTGGGTGCCGAGGGAGACCTGCCCGGCCAATACCGTGCCCTTGGTGATGGCCGCCGCGATCCGGTACAGATCCGAGTCGATCTTCTCGGCCAGCAGCGCGGTCTCCTCGGCGAAGCGCAGCGCGGCGTCGATGTCGTCGGATGTCAGCATCTTGATGAAGGAGGCGCTGTTGGTGATCTGCACCCGCACCTGCGGACAGGTCTCGCCGTCCACCAGGTCCAGCGCGGCCCAGATGTCGGCCATCCCGTCGCCCCGGCCCAGGATGTGGTGGTCCCGGCTGCGCAGGTGGTGCAACAGCGCGGCCAGCTCCGGGTCCTGGTCCGCGTCGACCCGCTTCAGGGCCTTGTCGGTGAGGAACAGCGCCCGATGCGGGTCGGCGGCCAGATGCGCGGCGCAGGCGGCCTTGTAGAGCAGCCGCGCGTAGGCCAGACCCGGCTCCGGCACCTGGTCCCACAGGTCCAGCGCCCGCTCCAGCATCTGGTGTTCCTCGACGTACGCGTACCGCGCGTCCGCGGCCTCGGCGGCCCGCAACGCGGCGTCATAGGCCCGCGGATAGTCCCGTGCCGAATACCAGTGGTGCGCCAGCTCGACTTCCCGCGCTTCGGCCGCGACCAGCGAGGGCTCGTCCTCCAGCAGTTCGGCGTACTTGCGGTGCAGGGCCGAGTGCTCGCCGGGCAGCAGTTCGTTGTGCACGGCCTCGCGCAGCAGCGCGTGCCGGAACCGGTAGCTGGTCGGCGTCTCGCCGGGGACCAGGATGTGGGCCTGGAACGCCGGGCGCAGCTGCTCGTTGAGCTCGTCGTCGGTGGCCCCGGTGACCAGCAACAGGAACCGGTGGTCGACCGGCGGCAGGGCGGCCGACAGCAGCCGCAGCACCCGTTGCGTGGGCTCGGGAAGCTGCTCCACCTTGATCAGCAACAGGTCCCGCAGGGTGTCCGAGAGCGAGAAGCCGCCGACGTCCGAGGGCATCAGGTTCGACCCGTCCGAGGCCACGCACGCCAACTCCTCGGTGAAGAACGGGTTCCCCTCGGCGCGCGCGAACACCTCCTCGGCGAACCCCGGCGGCAGATCCCGGCCGGTCTTGCCGTAGATGGCCGCCAACTGCTCCGCGGTCTCCCCGGTGGTCAGCGGTCCCAGATCGATGCGCCGCGCGCCCCGGATCCGGTCCAGCTCCGCCAGGAACGGCCGCAGCGGATGGCCGCGGTGCAGGTCGTCGGTGCGATAGGTGCCGACGATCAGGACCCGCGAGTCGCGCAGCGACCGGGACAGGAAACCCAGCAGGTCGCGGGTCGACCGATCGGCCCAGTGCAGGTCCTCCAGGACCAGCAGCAGCGTCTCGGCCGATCCCAGGTCCTCCAGGAGCCCCAGGACGGCGTCGAACAGGTGCCCCCGGACGGATTGCTCACCGGCGCGCGTCACGGCCGGGAGCGCGTCGCTGTGCCGCTCCATGCCGGCCGGGCGCATCATCGGGCCGCGCGGGGAGTCGTCGCCGGACAGGCCCTCCGCCAGCTCCGGCAACAGCCAGGCCAGCTCGCGCCGCCGGACCCCGTCGCCGTCGCCGAACGCGCCGGGCCAGTCCCGCAGCAGCTGGCGCAGCGCGGCGACGAAGGGGGCGTAAGCCACTCCTTCGTCGCCGAGTTCCGCGCAGCCGCCGATGAGGACCCGGATGTCGGTGGCGGGGCTCTGGTCGGTCCGGTCAGCAGGATTCCCCGGGTTCGCCTTGGTGCCGCCCGTGGTCGTGGTCGCGGCCGCGACGGCGGGCGTCGGATCGGCGTCGAGCAGCGGCCGGACGAACTCCTCGATCAGCCGGGACTTGCCGATTCCGGCGTCCCCGCCGACCACCACCACCGCGGGTTCGCCCCCGGAGGCGCTGGCCAGCAGCGACCGGAGCTTGGACAGCTCCGGCCCGCGGCCGACGAAGACGGGGCTCACCTGGCGCATCGACACATGGTCGAGCATCGCACAGGGGTCCCGCTCAGGTCATCGACCTTTCACCGGAACGTGATACTGCGTGCACGGTATGTACCTTGTCCGGGCAATTGTCTGTGGTCCGGCGGGCACGCTTGGCCAGCCCGTGGCGGCGAGCCTGCTCGATCAGCTCGGCACGGCGGGCGTTGGCGATCTCAAGGGTGTAGACGGTGTTGTTCATGGTTTCGGTTGCAGCCTCTCGTGCGATCCCACTTCGGTGACGTGTACTAGTCTCCGGCGGGAGGCACCCCCTACACATGAGGCAACAGGCCAGTCCTTGGCCCCTGAGGTACCTTAGGTACGACCCTCGGGTACCTCAGGGGGCCTTACTGCACAGCCGATGGGGCTTGTCGAAGCCTTATCGGACTTGGGCTGCTCGGCTTAGCAGACGCTTAGTGCCTGCTCCGGCGCCTGCTCCGGCGCCTGCTCAGCGCTCGCTCGGCATCGGTTCGGCAGCTGTTCGGCTGTTGTTCGGCGAGACTTCTCAGCGGGATTTCTCAGCGGGACTCCATCCGCTGCCCGGAGGTCGGCGAGTAACGCTCCCCGGAAGCCGCGCCGTGCGGCACCGCGGCCTCGATCCGGGCCAGCTGCCCGGCGGTCAGCTCGATGTCCGCCGCGGCCGAGTTCTCGTCCAGGTACTTGATCCGCTTGGTGCCCGGGATCGGCACCAGGTCCGGCCCCTGGGCCAGCAACCAGGCCAGGGCCAGCTGGACCGGCGTGTGCCCGGTCTCCTCGGCGACCGCGCGCAGCTCCGCCACCAGCTTCAGGTTCGCCTCCAGGTTGCCGTCGGAGAAGCGCGGGTTGTCGCGCCGGAAGTCGTCGGGGGCCAGGCCCTCCAACGAGGTGATGGCGCCGGTCAGCAGTCCGCGCCCGACCGGGGAGTAGGGCACCACGCCGATCCCGAGTTCCCGTGCGGTCGGCAGCACTTCGGCCTCGATGTCCCGGGTGAACAGCGAGTACTCGCTTTGCAGGGCGGTGATCGGGTGCACGGCGTGCGCGGCGCGCAGCGTCTCGGCGTTGACTTCGGACAGGCCCAGGTAGCGCACCTTGCCGGCCCGCACCAGCTCGGCCATCGCCCCGACCGACTCCTCGACCGGGACGTCGGGGTTGCGCCGGTGCATGTAGTAGAGGTCGATGTGGTCGACGCCGAGCCGGCTCAGCGAGGCGTCGACGGCGGTGCCGATGTACTCGGGGTCGTTCCGCACGGTGCGCTCGTCGGTCTCCGGATCGCGGTGGATGCCGAACTTCGTCGCCAGCACCACCTTGTCCCGGCGGCCGCCGGTCAGCGCCCGCCCGACCAGCTTCTCGTTCTCGCCCCTGCCATACATGTCGGCGGTGTCCAATAGCGTCACCCCGAGATCGTCGATCGCCCGGTGCAGCACCGAGATCGACTCCGCTTCGGACTCGGGTGTGACGCTGTAAAACTCGGACATACCCATGCAGCCGAGTCCCAAAGCCGAAACCCGCGGACCGTCACTCCCGAGGATGCGGTACTTCATGCAGCAACTCCCGTCGCAGAAATCACCCGTCACCCGCACGGCTCACCGTCGTTGGACACCGTGTCTGGAAGACGGTGTCGCTCGACGTCGCGGAGACTGGAGGACATATATGAGTGTCGCAAGTCTTGACGGTCACGTCTCCCCGGATTACCGGAACTGGGTGGGGGTGCTGTTCGCGGTGCATCGCAAGGTCGAGGTGCGGGGGATGGACGGGGAAGCGGGACCGCGGTTCTGCACCTGCGGGGATGTCTGGCCGTGCCGGAGTGAGGAGCAGGCGGCCCGATTACTGGACTTCCCGTTACCAGGGACCTGATAACACGCGGTCCGCGACGTCGGTCGCGGACCGCTGTGGGTTCGGCGGTGATCGCTTATCAGGATCCTGCTGAAGGATCCTGCTGTATGAGAACCCTTAGTATCGGCGGCCCTGTCCGAGATGGCCGAACCCCTCGGTGAGGACGTCGACCAGCAGCCGCGCGTAGCGGCCGTCCGGGTCGTGATCGGGGTCGAAGACGCCGACGTCCCCGCCGACCGCGCCGGGGGCGAGGGCGGCGACCAGTCCGGCCAGCTGGTCGGCGGACAGGCCGCCGGGATCGGGGCTGTCGACCGCGGGCATCACGGCCCCGTCGAGGATGTCCACGTCGACGTGCAGCCAGTAGCCGTGGAGTTCCGCGCGGTCCAGCTGCGCGCGGATGCGGGCGGCGGTGGCGGCGACGCCGTCCTGGAGGATCTCCGCGGCGCGGATCGTGAGGCTGATGGCTTCCTGGACTTCAGCCATCTCCTGGTCGTCCTCGCGACATCCGGCGTGCACGGTGTCCGCCGGATCGAAGTACGGCCCGAGCCCGTCGATGTCGGCGATCGCCGGCCAGTGCCGGCCGATGAGCGCGGCCAGGTCCTCGCCCGCCAGCGAGGCGCAGGCGTCGGAGTTGCCGGGGTTGCGGAAGTCGGTGTGGCCGTCGAGGTGCACCAGGCCGTAGCGGCCGGTCGGACGCAGCGCCAGGCCGCAACCGATCAGCAGGCTGCAATCGCCGCCGATGACCAGGGGCGCGTCACCCTCGGCGCGGATCTTGCCGATGCGCTGCGCCAGCCGCCGGGAATGGTCGATGATCGCGTCCTGATTGCGCAGGCGTCCCGGGCGCGCGTCGTCCTCGTAGCGGCCGGGGAGCACCACGCCGGCGTCCCGGGCGCCGAGCTCGGCGAAGCGGGCGTACAAACCGGCCTCGCGTAACGCCTCCGGCGCCTTGGCAGTGCCGGGGACGGTGGTCGGGCGCAGGGGACGCAGGCCGAGGTTGGTCGGTGCGGACAGCAAGGCGATCATGCAGCCATGCTAGGCGGCGGCTGTTCGCCCGGCTATCGGTAATCCGGTGGAATGCCGGTAACCCGCCGCGGCCTGACCGGTTGATAGCCAGTAGTCCGTACATCTACCGGCAACCCGGTCGATTGCCGCCAACCCGATCGATGGCCGGGTAAAGCGAGCGGTCGGCTACCGGTCCCAGACCTCCGGCGGCTCACCGGCCGTGTGATACGGCAGCTCGGCCTTCTTCCCGAACAGCGTCCCGGCGATGGCTGTCAGCTCGTCGTCCCCGTCGTCGGTGATCGGCTGCACCTCCCACCGCTCCTCGCGGCGCGGCAGCGGATGCTGGTTGCCCGCCGCGATCGCGCGTACCGGCGTGGCCGGGGCCGGCAACGCGGCCAACCGTTCCGCCTCGGCCGCCTCCAGTGCCGCCGCTTCTTCCTCGGCGGTCCCGGCCGGCAGGGCGGCGGCGGTGGCACTGGCGAGGATCGCCGCGGCCTCCGCGGAGGTCTCCGTCATGGCGCGGTCGGTGAACACCAACGGGCGTTCGTGCTCGGTGACGATGTGCTTCACCACCTGCACGTCGCCGTTCACGTCCCAGACCGCGATGCCCGGTGTCAGCGATGGGATGATCTCCACCGCCCAGCGTGGTAAGCCCAGCACCTTGCCGGTAGTTCGGGCTTCATCAGCCTTCTGCATGTACACGGTGCGGGTGGAGGCCATCTTCAGGATCGCCGCCGCCTCGCGGGCCGCGGCGCCGTCCACGACGTCCGACAGGTGGTGCACGACCGCCACGAAGGACAGGCCCAGGCGCCGGCCGAACTTCAGCAGCCGCTGGAACAGCTGCGCCACGAACGGCGAGTTGATGATGTGCCAGGCCTCTTCGACCAGCAGGATGCGCTTCACCCGGTCCGGCCGCAGCCAGGTGTGCTCCAGCCAGACGCCGACGATGGCCATCAGGATCGGCATGCCGATCGAGTTGCGGTCGATGGCCGACAGGTCGAAGACGATCAGCGGGGAGTCCAGGTCGATGCCCTGAGTGGTGGGCCCGTCGAACATGCCCGCCAGGTCGCCGTCCACCAGCCGGTCCAGGACCAGCGCGACGTCCAGGCCCCAGGCCTGCACGTCCTCTATGGTGACGTTCATGTCCTCGGCGGCGCTGTTCAACGGCGTGCGCAGGGCCTCGACCACGTCCGAGAGGATCGGCTGGCGGCCGTACTTCAGCGCCGCGTCGCCGACCCGCAGGTGCGCGGCCTTCAACGCGTAGCCGGCCCGCTCGTCCAGCGGCCGGCCCTGGGCCACCTCGACTATGGTCCGCAGCAGCGCGAGCTGGCCGGTGGTGGCGATCGCGGGGTCCAGCGGATTGAGGCAGATGCTGTCGCCGTGCACGCCGTGCGGGTCCAGGCGGACCGGGGTGACGCCCAGCGACTGGGCGATCAGGTGCCACTCGCCGACGCCGTCCTCGCCCTGCGCGTCCAGCACCACCACCTGGCGGTCCTTGAAGCGCAGCTGGCGCAGCACGTAGGTCTTCTCCAGCGCCGACTTGCCGTTGCCGGACTCGCCGAGCACCAGCCAGTGCGGGGCCGGCAGCTGCTGGCCGTAGAGCTGGAAGGGGTCGTAGACATAGCCCTTGCCGGAGTAGACCTCGCGGCCGATGATGACGCCGGAGTCGCCCAGGCCCGGCGCCGCGGTCGGCAGGTACACGGCCTGCGCCTGCGAGGACGAGGTGCGCACCGGCGGGCGGGCGGTCTCGACTTTGCCGAACACCAGCGCGGCGAAGCCTTCGGTCAGGGAGTCCATGATCGAGCGTCCGGCCATGACGTATCAGTCTCCTTACTTCCGCAGCCCGGTCGCGAACGGCAGGGTGTTGGTGAACGCCCTGTGGTGTTCGCGGTCGCACCACTCCAGCTTCAGGAACGACTTGCCCGCCGAGGCCCGGATCGTGCGCTTGTCCCGGTTCAACGGGTCCGGGCCGCGGGAGGAAACGGTGATGTAGCCGACCAGGTTCACCCCGGCCGCGCCGGAGGCCAGGTCCTCGCCGCGCTGGTCCACGCGGCCGGCGTGGGCCCGCTCGCGCGGGTCGTCGACCCGGCCCAGCTTGGCCTGCCGGGAGGCCTCGGCATCGGTGTTGATCTTCTCGGTGAGCATCCGCTCGATGGCCACGTCGGTGGGTTCCAGGTCCATCGTCACCGCGACTGTGCGGATCACGTCCGGGGTGTGGACCAGCAGCGGTGCCAGGAAGTTCACGCCGACCGGGGTCAGCGGCCACTCCTTGATCCAGGCGGTGGCGTGGCACCAGGGCTCGGCGGTGGTCGACTCCCGGGTCTTGGCCATCAGGAACTGCGGGTGGGTGGCGTCCAGCTCGGCCGGCCAGGCGTTGCGCCGCGACATCGCGTGCAGGTGGTCGATCGGGTGGTCGGGGTCGTACATGGAGTGGATCAGCGAGGACAGGGCGACCGGACCGAGCGGCTGGCGCACCTTGATGTCGGCGTCGGCCAGCCGGGCGCAGATGTCGGCCAGTTCGCGGGCCATGATGATGCCCAGCCCGACGTCCACGGCGCCGCGGCCGATGACGTAGGCCTCCGAGGCCAGGTCCTTGGTGTAGGGCATGCAGGCGACCAGATAGGCCCGGTGCTGCTCGGAGGAGGTCGAGACCATCGACAGCAGGTGCTCGTAGGACTCCTGGAGCCACTGCGGGGAGTGCTCGTCGCCGCGGCGGGCCACGTCCTTGGCGTGCGCGTCCGGGTCGGCCGGCAGCGTGCGGGCCAGCATCTGCAGCCGGGTCACGAAGCCGTCGCCGTTGGCCACGTGCCGCAGCAGCGTCCCGAACCGGTCAACCAGCGACTCCTGGTCCTCGGAGTCGCGCGACCCGACGCCGGGGCCCTCGATCTCCAGCGTGGCGGTCACGGTCCGGCGGTCCAGGTGCATCAGGACCGCGATCTCGTCCGGCCCGAACTGCGCGCGCAGCCAGCGCAGCCGGCCCACGCCCGGCGGCGGGCCGATCTCGACCTCGGCGCCGTCGATCCGGGTGCCGGCCTCCATGGCGCGGGAGCGCCAGGCGGCCTGCGGGGAGCGCAGGAGCCGTTTGTAGGAGCGGTTGATCTCGAACCACTTGTAGATGGTGCGGCCGTTGTAGGGCATGAAGACCACGACCAGCGCCAGCGCCGGGCCGGCCAGGATGCCCAGGACCTTCAGGAACGTGGTGGGCACGAAGAAGCCGGACAGCAGCGAGATGCCGCAGCAGATGACGATGACGCCGATCTCGCCGGTCTCGCGGTTGCGGCCGATCAGCGCGCTCGGCTTGGCCTTGCCGAGCAGGTAGGCGCGGCGGTACTGGGGAGGCTCCTGCTGAGCGGTGCTCACGGCCGCGCCCCCCGTCGGCCCCCGGTCACGGAACCGGCCGCCGCGAGGCGGTCGTCACTGCTTGGCGTGGTGCTCACGGCGGTGCCTTCCAGCGGAGGTACAGGTGATCGTGGTGCGCGGCCGGGTTCTCTCCTCGACGCTACCTGGGAAAAGCGGAAAGCGGGATCGCAGAACACGAATTCTTCGGTGTTCGAGCCCGCGTGCTCGCTCATCTGGTCCTGCCTCCTCACCGGGCTCGGTCACGAACCGCCGCGCGGGGGCGGCGGGGTCTTGGGCACGACCGGGGCGTGCGCGGCCTGCAGGCGCGAGGCGGAGGTCGCCGAGCCGCCGGTGCCGCCACCGCCGGTGTTGCCGCCGCCACCGGCGCTCCCGGCGTTGCCGCCGCCGGCGCCGCCCTGGCCGCCGTCGGCCCCGGGCCGCACCGTCAGGGCCCGGCCGGTGTGCGCCGCGATCCCGGCCGCCGCACTGGCCCCACCGGCCAGCGCGCCGACCGACATCCCGGTGATCGCGCTGCCCATGTTCCCGGCGCCACCGCCGGCGAAAGCCCCGCCCATCCGGTTGCCATGCGCGGCCATCCCGTTGCGCATCGTCCCGGCCGGCGAGGTGAACGCGGCACTGGTGATGGCCGCCTTCCCGATCTTCGCCGCCCGCTCCTTCTGCAGCGTCAGCATGTCGTCGCCGAACGCCGGCACGAACCGGTAGACCAGCCCCGAGGCGAAGATCGACAGGATCATGATGGCCAGCCCGCTCAACACGGCGCTGAACGAGTCCTGCGGCCCGGAGGACACGGCGGTGGCCAAGGACAACACGATCACGATGATCGGTTTCACCAGGTCGATCGAGATCATCAATCCGACCCACCGCCGGATGTGCCCCCACATGGCCCGGTCGACGAACCCGGCGTACACCGCGGTCGCCAACGCGGCGCCGACATACAGCATCGCGGCCCGGATGATGAGCTCCAGCCACAGCAAAGCCGAGGCGATCATCGACATCACGGACACGAAGATCAGCATGATCGGCCCGCCGCCCAACCCGGAATTCGGGTCCAGCGCATGCGAAAACGACGCCAGGAACCCATTCCGATCCGCGGTGGACCCGTTCCCGATGGCGTCGGACACACTGTCGGTGATCTTCACCATCCCGGCCAGGATCACCGGCGTGAAGGCCGAAGCCAACACGGCCATCCACAAGAAGCCCGTCGCCTCACCTATCGCGGTGACGATGGAGTCGCCCCGCACCGCCCGCTTCACAACAGAACTGAGCCACAGCAATACGGTCAGGATCGCCGACGCGGCGAAGACGATCGCGTACTGCTTCAGGAAGCCCAGGTTGGTGAAGTTGACGGTCGCGGTCTTGGAGATGGCGTCCGACAGATTGTTGATGACCCACTGCGCCGCCTCCGCGCAGCCACGCGCGATGGAGCCCAGCGGGTCGGTGATGGCGTCGCCGGTGGTGACGCCTCCGCCGCCCTGGCCGGGTGGGGAGGGGGTGCCTCCGACCATCTGCTGGGTGTTCTCGCAGGCGTCCTTGAGCTTGCCCGTGAGCAGCGCGCACGGATCGGCTGGCGCGGTGAGCCAATCATGGGGCATAGCGGAGCCTCGCGAACTGCTGGACGGCCTTCTGGAGGTCGCTAGACGAGGACACCTGCTGTCCGGCCGGGACCGGCGTGGGGCCATCCGCCTGAGTGAAGCTACTCCACTTCCAGTCTCCGTTTACCCAAGTTAGGTTCAGCGTGACCGTGCTCCAGGTTTCGGATACGGGATGCGTCGAACCCTGGCCCGCCGTTCCGGAGATCATGTTGATCCACACGGCGACCGTCGCCTTCGCCGGGCTGTAGTTCGCGACCGTGGTCCCGAACGGCACCGCCCGGCTCACAAAGCTCTGACCCGTCGGCGCGTTGCCGTTCTTGTCCAGTCCGAAGCCCTGCGCGGCCAGCGAGAAAGCCTGGTCCAGTTGCTGCTGCAGGGTGTTCACTATGGCCGGGTCGGCGATCTCCTGCACCAGTTTGTGGCGGGAATCCGCCGTCATCATCGCCTCGGAGCCATAGGCGGCGACGAAGTTGGCCGCGGCGGCCGTGGCACCGTCCTGCGTGTCCGGGTAGCCGGTCAGGACATCACCGTTCTGCGCGGGGAACGCAGGGCTCGAAGGCGCACTCGCCGGAGCACTCTGCCCCACCGTGGCCGTCGCCGGCGGCACCCCGCCCCCGACGCCCGTGCTGGCGCCCTGGCTGGCGGCGCTGTTGTTGTGTTTGCTGCTGCTGATCGCGATGATGACGGCGACCACCACGACCAGTGCGGCCAGTGCCAGGACGCCGCGGCCGCGGCGTCCTCGGGGGGCTTTGAACTCGCCTTCGTAGGGGTCTTTGGGGAGGCGGATGACGGTTTGCGGCTGCTCGATGCGCGGTGCGCGTCCGGGCCGGCCGCGGCGCGGGGCGCCGTCGCCTGTGCGGCCCGGACCGCCGCTACCGCCGTCGATAACCATGTTCAAGTCTCCCCACCCCGGACGTCCCGGTCGTGTTACATCGTCGTCGTGTCGGGCCACCAGTTCCTAACAAATACCCGGATGGCTTCTTCGGGGTTTGCCGGGCGGCGCGTGGTGGCAGTGCCTCCGGTCGGCCGCGGCGGTCGGTCAGATCGCCATGCCGTAGACGATGGTGAACAGGGTTCCGAGGGATCCGATGATGAACACACCGGTCAGGCCGGCGACGATCAGGCCCTTGCCCTGCTCGGCGGAGAAGGTGTCGCGCAGGGCCGTGGCGCCGATGCGCTGCTTGGCCGCGCCCCAGACCGCGATGCCCAGGCAGATGATGATCGCCGTGGCCATGATGACCTCGATCATCACCCTGGCTTCGTTGCCGACCTTGCCGAAGGGTCCCCAGTTCGGGGCGATCCCGCCGATGATCGTGTTGATGTCGTTGCCGCCGGACGGGGGCGCCGGCGTCGGGGTGTCGGTGAGGAACGTGGCCACGGTGTGCGCCGCGCCATGCAGAGCTTGCAGTGCAGACACGATGACCGCCTGCCTCCAGTCCTGTGGTTATAACGGTGGTGTTCGTCGTACTCACGATGTGGTGTCACTGCCGGTAGCGTAGGGAACTCAGTCTACGAGGATGACGCGGACGGCAGATACCTTGTCTATGGTGTCGTTTTCCTCTATCCGTCCGCGGCACACCTTGGTTATCGGTTGATCCGATGATCAACTGAAGGGAGGAAGAGGCCTGATGAAGACATCCATCGTCGTCGGCGCGTCATTGGTGGCCACCCCCTTTCTTCTGGTAGGCGCGATCGTCGTCGGCACTATGAGCGTGGCCGCCGGCAGCTCCACCGTGAGCCCCGTCGGCCGGATCGCCGACGGCACGGTCCCGGCCGCCGACGCCGCGCTGATGGAACAGTACGGGCACATGTGTCCCACCCTGACCCCTTCACTGCTGGCCGCGCAGCTGTATCAGGAATCAGGCTTCGACCCGACCATCGTCTCCTCGGCCGGAGCCATAGGGATCGCCCAGTTCATGCCGGGGACATGGCCCAACTGGTCTTCCCCCAAGGACGGCGACGGTAAGCAGGATCCGCGCAATCCGGCCGACGCGATCCCGGCCGCCGCGCGCTACGACTGCGCCATCTCCCACCAGCTCTCCGGAATAGGCGGTGACGCGGTGGGCCTGATGCTGGCCGGTTACAACGCCGGTCCCGGCGCCGTCGAGCAGTACCAGGGCATCCCGCCCTACTCGCAGACCCAGGACTACGTGAAGAACATCGAGGCGCTGGAGCAGGCCTTCCGCGCCCCGGACCCGGTCATGGCGCCGTCCGATCTGGCCGTGCGCGCGATCGCCTACGCCTACAACCGCCTCGGCACCCCCTATGAGTGGGGCGGCGACGGCACCGACGGCAAGTTCGACTGCTCCGGCCTGGTCCAGGCCGCCTACACCTCGGTCGGCATCCAGATGCCGCGCACCGCCTCCGAGCAGTGGTACACCGGCCCGCACATCTCCACCAGCCAGCTCCAGCCCGGGGACCTGGTCTTCTACGCCACCGACCTGTCCGACCCCGGCAGCATCCACCACGTCGGCATCTACGTCGGCGGCGGCGTGATGATCGACGCCCCGCACACCGGTGCCTTCATCCGCTTCGACCCGATCGGCGCCGCGGACTACCTGGGCGCCACCCGGCCGCAGCCGCTGGTGGTCGGGGCCGCGCTGGACGCCGCGACGCCGCAGGCCAAGCGGACGACGACGCCGCCGGGAACGCAAACGCCCCAGAACCCTGCGAACCCGGCAAACCCGGCGCCCGGGACACCCACGCCGACCGGGGCACAGCTGCCGGCGATTGCGCCGAAGACGGCAACCACCTCAAAGCACTGAGGTAGCTGACCGAGGAACCACCTGAAGCAAGCAGCCGGGCCGCGCGCCCCCAAAAAAAACGCCGAGGGCGGCGGTCGGAGCCGAAGCTCCCGACCAGCCGCCCCTGAGCGTTCCTGAGCGTTCACGCGGTTCACATCGCGGGAACCTTGTCCAGGAACCCGGCCACCGCCCCGATCCGCCCGTCCGGCGCGATCAGCGCCACGTCGAACCCGACCACCAGCGCCTCCCCGGCCCCCGGCGCCAGCTCCCACGTGAAGCGGACCACGTCGTGATGCGCGTCCGGCTCGCCGGCCAGCCGGAACGTCAGCCCGGCGAACTGGGCCTGCGCCCCGCCGATCAGGGTGCTGAGTTCATCGTGGCCGTGCACCGAGGCCAGCGGGTCCGTGTACTCGATCTGCTCGACGAAGACCTCCGCGACCTTCGCGGCCCGGGCGGCCTCGTCGGTCTCGTTCCACGCGGCGATGTAACCGTCGATGAGGTTCTTGATGTCGGTCATGGCTGTGCCTTCCGTTCCGGCCCCCGGTCTGCCCGGCGGCTTCTGCTCTCAACGATGCGGTCCGGGCCCATGACCTCGCGATTACCTGCCAGGTAATCGTCTCCATGACCCCCGCGAGGCCATCGTTGAGGCCATGACCACTACAGCGATTCGGCCGGCGACACCGGCGAGCACGGCGCCGCAAGCGCCCGCATCCGCCTCCGGCACCAGCCGCGAAACGGCCCGAGCCCAGAACCTGACCCTCCTGGTCCTGCTCGCGGGCATCTTCATGACCACCCTCGACATCTTCATCGTCAACGTCGCCATCCCGGCCACCCAGCGTGATCTGCACGCCTCCCCGGCCGCGATCCAGTGGATCGTCGCCGGCTACGGCCTCACCGTGGCCGCCGGCGTGATCACCGCCGGCCGGCTGGGCGACATGTTCGGCCGCCGCCGGATGTACGCGCTCGGCATGGCGTTGTTCACCGCCGCGTCGGCCGCCTGCGGGATGGCGCCGACCGCGGACCTCCTGATCGCCTCGCGCATCGTGCAGGGCGTCGGTGCGGCGCTGCTGAGCCCGCAGACGCTGGCCATCATCGGCACCGCCTTCGAGGGCGCCAAGCGGGTCCGCGCCTTCACCGCCTACGCCCTGGCGATGGGCCTGGCCGCGGTGTTCGGCCAGCTGATCGGCGGGGTGCTGATCGACATGGACTTCGCCGGCCTGGGCTGGCGCAGCTGCTTCCTGATCAACGTCCCGGTCGGCGCGCTGGCGCTGACGCTGGTGCCGCGGGCCGTGCCGGAGTCCAAGGCCGAAGCCCGGACCCGGCTGGACCTTCCCGGGGTCGCGTTGGTCAGTGCCGCGCTGGTCGCCACCGTCCTGCCGCTGATCCAGGGGCAGAGCCAGGGCTGGCCGCTGTGGACCTGGCTGAGCTTCGGCGCCGCGCTGGTGCTGTTCGGGGTCTTCGGCTGGCACCAGGGCCGGCTCGCCGCCGCCCAGAAGTCGCCGCTGGTCGACCCGGCGCTGTTCCGCACCAAGGGCTTCACCCGCGGCATCATCGCCCAGATCGTGTTCTGGATGGGTCAGGGCTCGTTCTTCCTGGTCTTCGCCCTCTACCTGCAACTCGGCCGGGGCCTGGACGCCCTGCACGCCGGACTGGTCTTCACCGCGATCGGCCTGGGCTACCTGCTCACCTCGATGGTCGCGCAGAAGCTGGCCGTGCGGCTGGGCCGGCAGACCGCGGCCGTGGGCACCGCGCTGATGGCCGTCAGCCTGCTCGACCTGATCGTCACCATCCACCTCACCGGCACCCACGGCTCGCTGCTGTGGATGCTCCCGGCGCTGGCCGCCGACGGCGCGGGCATGGGCCTGGCGATCGGCCCGCTGGCCGCCGGCGCGATGGGCCGGGTCGCCCCGCACCACACCGGCGCCGCCTCGGGCGTGGTGTCCACGGTGATGCAGGTCGGCGGGGCGGTCGGGGTCGCGGTGATCGGGATCGTCTTCTACTCCGCGCTCGGCTCCTCGACGACGCCGGCCGCCTACACCCATGCCTTCACCTCCGGGCTGGAGCTGCTGGTCGGCGTAGCGGTCGCGGTGACGGTCCTGCTGCAGTTCGACAAGGACTAGTGCCAGGCGCGAGAACGGCGCGATCATCCGGCGCAGGCCGGGGGTCGCGCCGTCCGGCTGTCTCCGGAAGAAGTACCCCCGAAGCCTCCCGTCGTACGACTACACCGCAGGCGTGCCGAAGGTGGAATCGACGGTATGACCACCACGACCAGCTCCAGCTCCAGCTCCAGCACCAGCACGGTGCCCGCCGCCCGCGCGGTGGCGGCGGTCAAGCAGTACGGCGGCGGCGACGCGGCCGTCCGGGCCCTCGACGGCGTCACGGTCGCGCTGCCGGCCGGCCGGTTCACCGCGATCATGGGCCCTTCCGGATCCGGCAAGTCGACGCTGATGCACTGCCTGGCCGGGCTGGACCGGCTCACCTCCGGCGAGGTGTACGTCGGCGACGTCGAACTCGGCGCCGCCTCCGACAAGCAGTTGACGCTGCTGCGCCGGGAGAAGCTCGGCTTCGTCTTCCAGTCCTTCAACCTGCTGCCCACGCTCTCGGCCGCGGAGAACATCACCCTCCCGCTGGATCTGGCGGGCCGCGCCCCGGACCGGGAATGGCTGGACACGGTGATCAGCACTGTCGGCCTCGCCGACCGCCTGAAGCACCGCCCCGCCGAACTCTCCGGCGGCCAGCAGCAGCGGGTGGCCGTCGCCCGGGCTCTGGCCTCGCGCCCCGAAGTGGTGTTCGCCGACGAACCCACCGGCAACCTCGATTCCCGTTCCGCGGCCGGGGTTCTGGGCCTGCTGCGCACCATGGTCACCAGCCTCGGCCAGACGCTGGTGCTCGTCACCCACGACCCGTCGGCCGCCGCCTACGCCGACGAGGTCCTGTTCCTGGCCGACGGCCGGCTCGTGGACCGGCTGGAGCTGCCCACCCGGGACGCGGTCCTGGCCCGCATGCAGCGGTTCGGCGAGTAAGGGGACTGACGGACATGCTCACCATCGCGCTGCGCAACCTCACCGCCCGTCGCCGCCGGCTGATCGGCACCTTCCTCGCGGTGTTCCTCGGCGTCGCCTTCCTGGCCGGCACCCTCACGTTGAACGCCACTCTCTCCCGCAACTTCTCGAACCTCTTCGCGTCCGCCGACACCGGCGTCTCGGCCGTCGTCCAGTCGGACACACTGATCTCCACCAACGGAGGCGCGGCCTTCGGCGGCCTGCGGGCCCCGGTGTCATCACAGCTCGCTGACACGCTGCGCGGCGTGCCGGGCGTGGCCGACGCTCAGCCCGAGATCGTCGGCTACGGCCAACTGCTCGGCGCCGACGGCAAGGCGGTCGGCGGAAACGGGCCGCCGCGCACGGCCGGCAACTGGATCCCGTCCGCCGCCTTGAACCCGTACCACCTGCTCGCCGGGCGCGCGCCGCGCGACGTGCCGGCCGGGCAGCCGGTCGAGGCCGTGATCAACCGGGGCGCGGCGGACTCCGCACATCTGAAGATCGGCGACACCACGATCGTGCAGACCCCGCTTCCGGTGCGGATCACGATCGTCGGGATCGCCGGATTCGGGACGCAGAACGGGATCGGTCAGGTGACGTACGCCGGGTTCACGCAGGCGGTCGCGCAGAAGTACCTCGCGCGGCCCGGGCAGGCCTCGGAGATCCTGATCGCCGCCAAGCCCGGCGTATCGCAGGCCACTGTCGTCGCCGCTGTTTCGAAGATGCTCCCGCCGGGGGTCTCGGCGATCAGCGGCGCGGAATACACGAAGGCGACGACTGACGCGATCGGGTCGGCGTTCCTGACGTTCTTCAAGGGCTTCCTGCTGGTGTTCGCGGCGGTGGCGTTGCTGGTGGCGTCCTTCTCGATCCACAACACCTACACGATCCTCATCGCGCAGCGGACCCGGGAGAACGCGCTGTTGCGGGCGTTGGGCGCGTCGCGGGGACAGGTGCTGTGGTCGTCGCTGATCGAAGCGGCGGCGCTGGGGCTGGCGGCCTCGGCGGCCGGCGTCGTCGGCGGGCTGGGGATCGCGCAGGCGCTGAAGGCGCTGTTCGACGCGGCCGGATTCGCTTTGCCCGCAGGGGGATTGGCGGTGACGCGGACGACGATCGCGCTGGCGTTGGTGGTCGGCGTCGGGGTGACCGCCTTGGCGGCGCTGTCGCCTGCGGTGCGGGCCTCGCAGGTGCCGCCGTTGGCGGCGCTGCGGGAGGCGTCGGTGGGGGAGACACGGTCCGGGTTCAGCCGGGTGCGGAGCCCGATCGGCGGGGTGTTGCTGGTCGGCGGCGTGGCGTCGGCGATCGCCGGCGGGTCGCTCGCGGTGGTCGGCGCCGGGGCCGCGGCCACGACGGTCGGTGTGGTGATGCTCGGGCCGGTCGCGGCGCGTGGAGCGGTGCGGGTGCTGGGATCGGTGGTCACGGTCGGTGGGCGCCTGGCGGGGACTACTGGTGTCCTGGCGCGCCGTAACGCTGCCCGGGACCCGCGGCGCACGTCGGCGACGGCCACCGCGCTGATGGTCGGGGTCGCGGTGGTGACGCTGCTGACGGTGTTCGCCACGTCGGTGAAGGCGTCGCTGAAGTCTGATGTGGACCGGTCGTTCGTCGGGGACCTCGCGGTGTCCGCGCCGGCGTTCGGCGGCGGCGGGCTCAGCCCACAGCTGGCCGCCGATCTGCAGAAGGTGCCCGGTATCGAGGCCGCGGTGGGGATCGGCCAGGGGACGGCTTCGGTGGCCGGGTCCGCGACGAACGTGACGTTCGCCGACACCGGGAAGCTGAACGAGACGATGTCGCTGGACGTGCGGGCCGGGTCGGTGGCGGCGTTGGCCGGGGGCCGCGCGCTCGGGGTCTCGGCGTCCGAGGCGAAGAAGCATCCGCTGGGGAGCCCGGTCCCGATGGTCTTCCCCGACGGCACGACCAGCACGATCCCGGTGGGCTTCGTCTACGGGCCGCGCGGGTCCCTCGACGGGTACCTGATCGACGCCGCGGCATGGTCGGCACACGCGAACCAGGTCACTGACAGTTCGGTCATCATGAAGCTGACGCCGGGCACCTCGGTGGCGGCGGCGCGTCCGGCGGTGACGGCAGCGGTGGTGCCCTACGGGAGCCCGGATGTGCAGGACCGGCAGCAGTACGCGGATTCACAGGCGTCCGGGGTCGATGTGGTGCTCACGATCTCGTACGTGTTGCTGGCACTGGCGATCGTGATCGCACTGGCGGGGATCGCGAACACGCTGGCGCTGTCGGTGCACGAGCGGACACGCGAACTCGGCCTGCTGCGCGCGGTGGGACTGACGCGGAGGCAGACCAGGGCACTGGTGCGGTGGGAGTCGTTGTTGGTGGCACTGTTCGGGACACTGGGCGGCGTGGCACTCGGCACGTTCCTGGCCTGGGCCCTGGTGCGCGCTGCCGGCAGCTCGACGGCCATCGGCTTCGCGGTCTCGCCCGGAACGCTGGCGCTGATCCTGGGTGCCGGGGCGCTCGCGGGTGTCGCCGCCGCGACCCGCCCGGCGAGGCGGGCGGCGCGGTTGGATCTGCTGGGGGCTATCGCGACGGAGTGAGGCGTGCGGGTCGGGCGCTGAGCGCGGCGGTCTTTGGCGGTATCGGGGGCATCGGGGGCATCGGGGGCATCGACGGCGCGCGGTGCAGGAAGTCTTGCGGCTGGGGTGGTTCGCGCCTGGGGTGGTTCGGGGT
>NZ_JAAFYZ010000400.1 GCF_018274385.1 Catenulispora pinistramenti
GGGTGGGGGAGGGGGAAACCAGAAAACTGTCAAAGCCCCCGCGGTCACCGCCGCCGAACCGGTCTTCCTCGGCGCCCGCGGCTCCCGCATCGACCCCGCGGTAGTCCGCCGCCTCGTCCACGCCCGCCTGCGCGCGACCCCCAACACCCCGGACACCGGCCCCCACGGTTTCCGCCACACCGCCGCGACTCACCTGATCGAGGGGGGCGCGGATCTTCGTGACGTTCAAGAGCTCCTCGGTCACGCTACGCTCGCAACAACCCAGATCTACACCCATGTGACGGCAGAGCGGATCAAGGCACGGTATGCCCAGTCCCACCCGCGGGCGTGAGGACAGCGTCCTCGACCAGACGCAGCAAGCAGCGGTCCCGACTGCTGACGCGGCGTCGCAGGTCGCGGCTGCCCCGCGCCCCCGGGGGGCAGGCCACGTGCCGGCCGACCGCACCCCCGCGCGGGACGCCAACAACGCCGCTACTCCGGCCGTGAGCTCTGCCGCCACCAACGCGCGTGCCCGCACCGCTCACGTCGCAGGTGACGACGACACGCCCCGGGGCATGACGGTGCCGCAGCCGAGCGATGGGAACCGCGGCGAGCGCGCTGGCCGAAACAGCGGGAGCGAGCCCGCTGGTGAGGGTGCTGCTGGCGACGAGCAGAGCCTTGCCGGGCCCAAGAACGCGCCGACCGCTGGCACAGCCAACACGGCCAACACGGCCAACACGGCCAACGTCACGTGCGCCGCTGCTACTGCTACTGCCTCATTCGCGGCTGCTGCTTCACGCGCCGAGACCGATTCCGGTCGAGAATCAGCCGCCGGTCGAGGGTCGGCCGAGGTTGCCATCGCGGCCGATGCTGATCCCGGCGGTGGGCCGGTCAGCGCCGCCACCGCAGGCGATGCCGCGCCTAGCAGCGAGTCGCACGCCGACACAATCGCCGAGTCGGCCGCTGCTGTCGAGCCGAGCGCCGCTGCCGGCACGGAGTCAAACGCCGCTGCTGCCAGCGGGCCGAGCGCCCCTGCCGGCACCGAGCCGCGCGCCAGTGCCGCTAGCGAGCCAGGCGCCGCTGCTGCCAGCGGGCCGAGCGCCGCTGCCAGCACCGAGCCGAGTACCGCCGCTGCCGCTGCCGCTGCCGAGCCGAGCGCTAGCGCGGCCGTGCCCGTGCCCGCTCCGGATCCGGCAGCGCGCCCCACCGATAAGCCCGCGCCCGATACCGCGCTCGACGTGCTCTGGGATGACTTCAAGCGCACCGGTGACCCGGCGCTGCGTGAGCGCCTGATTCTCCACTACTCGCCGCTCGTCAAGTATGTTGCGGGTCGGGTGCGGGTCGGGTTGCCTGGGGCGTTGGATTCTGCGGACTTCGTCTCGTCGGGGATCTTCGGGCTCATTGATGCGATCGAGCGTTTTGAGCCGCATCGGCATGTGAAGTTCGAGACGTATGCGATCGCGCGTATTCGGGGCGCCATCATCGATGAGTTGCGGGCGCTGGATTGGATTCCGCGGTCGTTGCGGCAGAAGGCTCGGGAGATCGAGCAGGCTTCGGTGCGGTTGGAGCAGGAGTTCGGGCGGACGCCCAGTGAGTCGGAGATTGCCCGTGAACTTGGGATCGGGTTGGGGGAGCTGCGGCAGATCTTCAGCAAGCTGTCGTTGGTGAACGTCGCGGCGCTTGATGAGTTGCTGGCGTTGCCTACGCAGTCCGGGGACCGGATTCCGCTCATGGAGACGTTGGAGGACGGTGATGCGCCCGACCCTGTCGCGCTCTTTGAGGTGCAGGAGACGCGGGCTTTGTTGGCGCGGGCGGTGAACTCGCTGCCGGATCGGGACAAGACTGTCGTCACCCTCTACTACTTCGAGGAGATGACGCTTGCGCAGATCGGGGAAGTGCTCGGGGTCAGTGAGAGTCGGGTGTGCCAGATTCACACCAAGGCTGTGCTGACGTTGCGCGGGAAGCTGTCCGCGAAGGAATAGGCGTCCGGGGACGACCGAGTAGGACCTTGTGCGGACGGATCCTCAGCGTCGGCTTGTGTACAGGTGTGTGGAGGCGGCACCTTAGTTCGCATGCCGAGGATTCGTGCCGCCACCGTCGTGGAGCACCGGGAGATGCAGCGCCGGGCCCTGCTGGACGCTGCCCGTGATCTGGTGGCCGAGGGTGGGGTCACCGCGCTGACGTTCCCGGCGCTGGCTCGGGCGACCGGGCTGGCGCGTTCGAGTGTGTATGAGTACTTCAAGTCGCGGGCCGACGTGATTGAGGCCCTGGTCGCACACGAGTTCCCGGCCTGGATCGGCGAGGTGCGGGCGGCGATGGCGGCGGAGAGCACGGCCGAGCGGCAGCTTGCCGCGTACGTGCGGCGCCAGCTGGGCCTGGTCTCCGAGCCGGGGCACCGGGCGCTGTTGGCGCTGTCCGGCCAGGAACTCGACGGCGACGCGCGCGATCGCATCCGCGCGGCCCACGGCTGGCTGCTCGACCTGGGCATCGGGGTGCTGCGTGCGCTGGGGCACCCCGAGCCGAGGCTGGCTGCGGCGCTGGTTCAGGGGATGGTCGATGCGGCGGCGAAGCGGATCAGCCTCGGGGCCGATCCGGCGGAGGTCACGGAGACGGCTGTGTCGATGGTGCTGTTCGGCGGGCTGGGCTCGGCACGTCGGCACACGCAGGCGATGAACGCGCAGGCCGGCCAGACTCGCCCGCAGCCTGGCGGGAGCACGCGGCGGCGTGTGACGAGTGCGAGCTGAGTAGGGCGCAAGAGGCGTCGCAGGGAGTTGCCGCAGCGGCTCGCACGTATCCATGTGGACATGTGTCCACGCGGGCTGCTGCACCGGCATGGTCTGCGGGGGTGCCAGTGTCCTAACAAGCAGACAAATAGCTCGAATGCCGTATGAGCCCGTGACAGGATCCGGCCTCGGCTCGCATCCTGACCACATGCGCCTCCGCAGAACTCTGGCGCTCGTCGCCGTCGCTACCGCACTGTTCTTAGCGCTGTCGGCCTTGGCGCAGGGTGGTCCGCGTCGGCTCCATGCGGTGCCTGTGGCGGGCGCGACGCGGGCACTGCACCGTGTGACTGCGGACGCTGGGCCCTCTCGGCCTGGTGATCCCAGTGGTGATCCGGCTCGGGCCTGGACTTGGCCTCTTGCGTCGCCGCCTGGTGCCCGCCATCCCGTAGTTGTCCACCCGTTCCAGCCGCCTGCGAAGCGTTGGCAGGCTGGGCATCGGGGGGTGGACCTGCTTGGCGGTCCTGGGCAGGAGGTGCTGGCTGCGGGGCAGGGGACCGTCAGTTATGCCGGTTCGCTCTTCGGTCGCCCGGTTGTGGCCATCGATCACACTGGGCCTGGCCGTGGTGCCTTGCGTACTACTTATGAGCCTGTCGATCCTGTGGTGAAGGTCGGTGATCGGGTGCGTGTGGGGCAGCTCATCGGGCACCTTGTCGACTCGCCGATCAATCACTGTGCGCCGCGTACTTGTCTCCACTGGGGTTTGGTTCGGGGCTTCGGGCATGCCGCTCGCTATCTGAATCCTTCCGCGCTTCTGGAGCGGGCGGCGGTGCGGTTGTTGCCGGTGTGGGGTGTGAGGTAGGCGCTGGCTCGCAAGGCGCAGTTTCGGCGAGCGGTGCCGGACTAGCGCGCTTAGCGTCGGTAGTGGGCGGGGAGCTGTTCTGTCGCGCGAGAGATGAGGCTGGGTATGGGCCTGGGCAAGAAGTTGGGGAAGTTGGACGCCAAGGTCGATGAGGTGCTGATGCGCTCCGACTCGCCGGCGTTTCCGAATGCTGATCGGCTGGAGATCACGTGTCCCGGGGAGGGTGCGGTGTGGTCGCCGGGTGAGGAGATCGATGTCGCCTGGAACTTGCGTGGTGATGTCAGGCAGCCGCTGGATGTGGCGTTGGTGCGGCAGACCGCGGATCAGTCCGGGCCGAGCTTCGGGCAGTTGGACTTCTTGGTGGTGGCCAGTGGTGTGGATCCGGCCGCGAAGAAGGTGACGATCGAGGTGCCGGATGTGCCGCCCGGGACGGACTATGCGATCAGTATCTCCAGTGCCGATCCGCTGACTGTCTACAGCCAGGCGCTCACGATCACCGCGCCGGCGTAGTTAGGCATACGCGGGCGTAGGCATCCCGTGTCGGCGGAGACATCGGCGCGCGGCGTAGCCACCCCGCCCCAAGAAGCCCGCCGGCCC
>NZ_JAAFYZ010000401.1 GCF_018274385.1 Catenulispora pinistramenti
CCGCGGGTCAGGGACTCGGCGACGTTCTCCGCCGCCTGCCGCCAGATGACTGGTGAAGCGGCGGTTTTTCAAACCTGCGCTATTCGTGGCCAGTGAGAACCCGGTTGCGCATCCGGGATGCCGGCGCTGGTTGACGAGGTGGCAGCGGGCGGTCAGTCGTAAGGGTCGACTTCGGGGTGTGTGAACCGCACGGGCTTGCCCAGCGACCGGGCGTAGGCGATCTCGGCTCGGGTGCTGTCTCCGATGTAGTCGCCGACGACGAGCACCTCATCAGCGAGCCGGATCTTCGCCCGGTGTAGATCGCCGAGTCGCACCTTCAGCGCCTCGGCCTCGACAGGATCGGACCAGAGTTCGTGCGGCGACTTCATGTCGAAACCCGGTTTGACCACAATCTTTCCGGCTTTGGTCTCCCGCAGATCGGCCTCGTTCATCTCGGTCATGAAGCGGGTGGAGCCGCAGATCACGACGATACGCGGGAGGTTCAACAGCTTCTTCGCGTCGGCGAGCTTCTCATCGGGGGTGAGCAGACTCATTCAATCCGTCCTAGCCTTCGGTGTCCTGGCAGGCCAAAAGGTAGTCCGTCCAACTGTTCTGCGCGTAGCGAGCCCATCTGTGAGCTGAGGCTGCGGAGACGCCGAACAGGTCGCTGACGACGATCGGGGGGAGGTCGGCGACTGCCTCGATCATCGCGGTGTTGCGGGCGCTGAGAACGGGAAGTCCGTACCGCCTCATGAGGTGGAGAACCGCCCCTTCGCTTCGAGGCCGACCGGGCGGGCGGCCGGGCAGCAGATAGCTTTCGCTGGTGGAGGGCGGCTGTCGAACCATGGAGGTGTAGCGGGGATCAGCAATCTGGTCAACTATGAGTTGGGCCAGTTTGGGCGGCAGCAGGACGGCGTTGCGGTCAAAGCTGAAGTAGGCCCGGTCCTCCTCCTCATTGCGTTGGAAACGATCAGTGGTGAGCCGGACGATGCGATTGACCGGCAGGGCGTAGAGCCTGATCAGTGCACCGATGATGCGGACTTCGCGGGGTAGGGAGTCATCGTTGAGGCATCGTTTGAGTTGTTCGTGATGCTCTTGGTCGCCGAGGAAGTTTGAGGGTAGGCCGACTCGTCGCGGGGGCACTACGAGCTTGCCGGACAGGCGTCGGGCGACAGTCCAGCGGATGAAGGAGCCGAGGCCGTGTAGTCGCGTGGGGTTGATGGTGAGCCAGAGGTCGACGTCTTCCTGGCCGATGGAGGCCAGGTCGAGCTGGTTCTCGTCAAGCCAGGTCAGGAACTCGATGGCGACTCGTATGTCCGTGCGGTCGTTGGTGGCGGCGCCGATCGAGTAGTGGTGCCGGGCTGCCCGGCGGCGGGCGTCGCGCAGGATGCTCCACTCCGCGAACGGACGGATGATGCGGGCCTGGTGCGCCGGCAGGTTCGCCAGTGTGGTGCTGAGCCAGTTCTCCAGGCGGGCTAGGTTCTCCTGCCGCTGGGGAAGGACGCCGGTCGCGACCAGTAGATGCCGGACGTAGTCGATCGTCTTGTCTCGGGGAAGGACGTCGAGTGCTTCGTGGGTGATCGCCGTCTGCCTGGCGGCGAGGCCGGCCAGAATCTGTGGGCCGGAACTGGATCGGAGCCAGGTCAACACCGATACCGAGTTCTCAGCGGTGGTGAGCCCGTCCGCGAGCGGTCGCAGCTGCGGGGCGATGGTGCCGTCTTCTCGGCTGAGAAGATCCCGGACGCGGTCGCCGGCGACACAGCGGGCGCATTCACCGTCCGCGTAGAGGTTGCCGGGGAAACCGCAGCGGCGGCAGGCGAAGTCGAGGTCCGTGCCGCAGCACGGGCCGCAGAGGTCGCCTTCGTCTCCGCGGCCGACGAGGACTTTGAGCGTCGCGCATCGGGAGCACGTCGCGGGGTAACGCTTGCGTCGGTGGTAACAGGCGTCGCAGACGGGTCCGAGGGGCCAGGTGACTTGAACGCGCTTCTTCTCGCCGCAGACGGCGCATGGCCGGGTGGGACGGGGTTGGCAGGACCTGCAGTGAAAGGCACCGCCTTGTTCGCTGACGTGGATGCCGTGTCGCTGTCGACCGCAGACGGTGCAGTTGCCCAGGAGGCCCCGGTAGCAGCCGACACAGGTGTCCGGCCGCCCGTTGGCAGCCCGGTCCGCGATGGGCCTGACCTGGCCGCAGACTCCGCAGAGCCGGGGCGGGGGCGTGTAGCAGGTCCGGCAAAGCGGGCCGGCGGTGCTCCGCGCGTGGACGAATCGCAGCCTCCCGCAGCCGACGCACTCCTTCCAGGACAGCGCGGGGTCCTGGCGGTAGCAACGTTCGCAGATCGGCCCGTCCGGGGTTCGTCGCGCAAGGCGGCGGACTTCCTTGCAACGGGCGCATTCGCGCCGGGTCTTCTGGCGTTCCTGCTCGCTGGTCACGGCTGACCCGGGCGGCGGATGACGGAGCGGCGTGGTGTTATCGGCGTCGGGGCGGTGTCGCCGCCGGCGGTCTTGCGCAGCTGGGTGTTGACGACCTCGGGCTCGATCAGGTCGTTGGGGGTGCAGCGGAGGATGTCGCAGAGCGCGACGAGGGTGTCCATGGTCATCCGCTGCGGCGGTTGGGTCACCAGCCGGTAGACCTGCTCACGCGACAGGGTGACTCCGCGCTCGGCCAGCAGCGGCACCAGGTCCGAGGTCTGGAACATCTCCCGTTCGGCCATCAGCTTCCTCAGGTGCCATTGGTAGCCCATCTTCTTGATCATGTGGTCACGTCCCAGTCGTCGCCCAGTCGGGTCTTCATGGAAGCCTCCAGCAGCTTGTTGCGGTACTCGTTCGAGACCCCCATGTAGATCGCCGTGGTGGCGGCGTGGGAGTGGCCGACCTGCTCCTGAACAAACCGGGCAGGATATCCGAACTCTGTCAAGTGGGTGATGTAGCTGTGGCGCAGGCAGTGCAGGTCGAGGTCCTCGTCGAGTCCGGCCGCCTCACGCGCGGCGACGAACGCCTCGTTGATCGACCGGGGTGACAGCCGCCCGGCCCGCTCGGTCACCCACAGGGCGGGGTGGCGCCCGGGCGAGAACTGCGGGCGTATCTCGCTCACCCACTGGTCCAGCACGTCGACGCACCAGTCCATCTCCGGGACGGTCAGCACCGTCCGCCGCTTGGGAGGCGATCCCTTCGATGCCTTGCCGAAGCGGACCATCGCGCTGCCGAAGCCGCCGAACTGGGGCGCCTTGCGGTTGCGGCGCAGGTCGACCAGGTCGAGCCGGGAGGACTCGGTGCGACGCGTCCCGAAGGCATAGATCGTCTTGAGTACGGCCGCGTCGCGCAGGGCGCACAGGGCGCCCTTGCGGCCCTGGCCGCGGATCGTGCCCGGCCGGGCATCGGCGGCGTCGAACAGGGCCTGGATCTCGTCGTAGTCCAGCGGCCGACGACGCGGGTCGCCTTCGTACTCGACGACGTGCAGGACCGAGTTGCCCTCGTGGAAGACCTGTTGCGGCACCTCGCCGAAGCGCTCCGCGCAGACGTGCGTCCAGCCGTAGCGGCCGTCGAGGAGATACTCCAGGAACAGGCCGATCGTCACCTCGTAGGAGCGGGCGGTCGACATCTGGATCGGTTTGTCGCCGCTTCGCAGGTGGGAGATGAAGGCTTCGCCGTCCGCAGGCGTCCACTGCCACGGGTAGAGGCCGGTGAACTCCTCAAGCCGCTTGATCAGCCGCACCCGCGGGTCGATAGTCGTGGACCGCAGGAAGCGGGCGGACTGCTGTCTCGCCCACCCCTCCGTCATCGCCTCGAACACCGCCGGCGCGGGGTCGAGATAGACGACGTTGCGGGCCAGGACAAGGTGCGCCGAACCAGGGGCTTGCGTACTCACTGGCATGTTGTACCAGATGCATCAATGTTGCTTCCACGTGCTAGGGTACAGGCCAGCAGGTAGGTCGATGCCGCCAAGCCACGCTGGAAGCACGCCTGTGGCCAGCCGCAACGCCCTTCCGGTCACCGTGCGCAGTGTTGCATCTAATGCAATACATCCCGTTTCGAGCAGCGCAGGAACAGCGCGTCGCCGTCCTTCCACTCGTTGGTCTGGCGGTCCAGGGTGCG
>NZ_JAAFYZ010000402.1 GCF_018274385.1 Catenulispora pinistramenti
GGGGTGGTTCGGATGCCGACGCCGCCGCCGAGAGCGATGCCGATGCCGATGCCGCCGCTGATGCCGATGCCGAGTTCCAGGCCTACATGGTGGCGCGGTGGCCGGTGCTGGTGCGGACGGCGTTTCTGCTGACCGGGGACCGGTTTCTGGCCGAGGACCTGGCTCAGACCGCTTTGACGCGGGTCTACGCGTCGTGGCGGCGGGTGCGGCGGGTGGATGACGTCGACGCGTACGTGCGGCGGGTGCTGGTCAACGCGAATTCGGAGCGGTTCCGGAAGCGGCGGGTGGCCGAGCAGTTGGTGGGGGTGGCCGCGGACGGACGTTCGCATGTGCCGCATGAGCCGATCGCCCAGCGGTCCGCGCTGATGGCCGCGCTGGCCGAGTTGCCGCCGCGGCAGCGCGCCGTGGTGGTGCTGCGGTACTGGGAGGACCTGTCCGAGCGGGAGGTCGCCGCGGTGCTGGGGTGTTCGGTCGGGACCGTCAAGAGTCAGGCCTCGAGGGCGCTCGCCCGGCTGCGGACCAGCTCCGTGTTGCTCGATCGCGACTCCAAGGTGAGCGAGCCCGGAAAGAAGGAACCGGAATGAGTGAGGAGTTCGAGCACGGGCCCGAGCGTGCGCGGCTGCACGCCGTCTTCGGCGCGGAGGTCGCCGAACTGGACATCGGGGTCACGCCCGTCGACGTGGTGATGAGAAGCGGGGAGGCGTTGCGGACGAAGCGCCGGCTGGCCGCGGTCTCGGGGGTGGCGGCGCTCGCCGTGCTGCCGGTCGCGGCGGTGACGATCTTCTCTGGCGGGGGTGCGGACGGTGGCAGCGGGACGTCGAACGCCGCGGGCAGGAACCAGGGCTCCGGCCCGAGTACGGGGGCCGGCTCCGCGGCGCGGAACGTCGCGAAGACCCCGACCTCCAGCCCGACGATCACCCTGCCGCAGGACACCCTCGGCGCGAACACCACGCCCCCCGACCCCGACGACGTCGTCACGGTCGTGACCGGCGGCACCATCGACGGCCGGGTCTGGCGCCTGGTCCGCGACCAGTTCGTCGTCGCCCAGAACGTCGGTCTCGCGGTGAAGAGCGCTACCCGGCTGCCGATGGCCAAGCAGGGCGACGCCGACACCCTCACCTGTGACTTCATCGGCCTGCAGTGGGGTGGCCGCCCGCCGGGGACCCAGCCCGACTACGACGGCGGCGGGCAATGCAGTCCGCAGGAGATGAACGCCACCGGCCCGCTGTCCTCGGGTTCGGTCAGCGCGCAGGCCTCCGGTCTGGCGCTGTGGGCGTACATCGGCCGGGCCGACACGTCCCGGGTGGCGTCGGTGTCGGTCACGATCGGCACGCAGACCAGCGTCCGGCAGCCAGTCGTCCCGCTTCCGGGCGAGCACTACGGCTACTACGTCATCTTCGTGCCGTCGCTCACGGATCAGCAGAAACAGCAGCCACAGTCCGTCACGAACTACGACAGCCACGGCAATGTCGTCGGCTCTGTGATGACGGGCTGACGGTGGGCTGACGCCGGGCGCGAAGCGGTCTCAGGCCAACTCGACTGACCTGAGACCGCACTACCATGGTCCCCGATTAGCGCGTTCCGCGACAGCTCCACCACCGATCGGCGGCGTCAATGGGTGTCAACATGGGGATCGGCAAGTACGGCCGGCGCGCCGCGGCGAAGGCCAAGCGCGAGGTCACCGGGTTGTTCCGGGCCAAGCCGTACGACCCCAGGCACCCGACCCCGCCGACCCGTGATGTCCCGCCCGCCGAGAACGTGGCCGCCGCCGGGGAGCCGGTCTGGTCGCCGAAATCCGGCGGAACGTGCGCCAGCAGCGACGTCGAGGGCCGGATCCGCGTCTACGCCTCCGCCACCAGCGTCAACCGGGGCACCGGCCTGGACTTCATGATCTCGGTGAACCCGCCGCAGCCGTTCACGGTCGAGATCTTCCGGGTCGGGGCCGAGGATGTCAGCGTCCTGAAGACCGAGGCGCTCGACGGCGTGACCCAGCAGTGGTCCTCGCTCGACCTCGCCACCCGCACCATCACCTGCTCCTGGACGCCCAGCTGGCATCTGGACGTGCCGGCCGACTGGCGCGGCGGGATCCACGTGGCCAAGCTTCGCACCGAGGACGGCCTGCAGACCTGCGTCCCGTTCGTGGTCCGGGACGACGCGACCAGCCACGACATCCTGGTCTCGCTGCCCTTCACGACCTACCAGGCGTACAACGAGTACCCCAAGGACAAGAAGACCGGCGCGAGCCTGTACTACGCCTGGGAAGACGGCAAGATCTACACCGAGGGCAAGGCCGCGACCAAGGTCAGCTTCGACCGGCCGTACCACGTCACCGGGCTGCCGGCGAACTTCGACCTGGACACGGCGTTCGCGAAGTGGGTCGAGGCCTGGGCCGCCGCGAACGGCCGGAGCGTCGGGTACGCCGACAGCGCGGATCTGCACGACGGGACTGTGGACCCGAACCGTCACAAAGCCCTGATCTTCCCCGGCCACGACGAGTACTGGTCGGCGCCGATGCGCGACGCGCTGGACAAGGCCATCGCCAACGGGGCGCACGTGGCGTTCCTCGCGGCGAACAACGTCTACTGGCGGATCCGGCTGGAGGACGGCGGCCGGATCGTCGTCTGCTACAAGAACCGGCCCGATCCCGGCGCCGCTTCGCCGAACGAGCGGACGGCGCAGTGGCGGCAGACCGGGCGTCCGGAGCAGGCGGTGCTCGGCTCGCAGTACGTCTCGACGCTCAAGGGCACCGCGCCGCTGGTCGTGGACAACGCCGGGCACTGGTTCTGGGAGGGGACCGGGGTGCGGAACGGCGAGCGGATCCCCGAGCTGCTGTGGGGGGAGTGCGACCAGGTGCAGCCGTGGATTCAGAGCCCTGACGGGGTCGAGATCCTGGCCGCGTCGCCGTACACCGGGCAGGGACAGCCGCGGATGCAGCACACGGTCGTGCACCGGACGCCGGCCGGCGGGCTGGTCTTCGACGGCGGCACGTTCTATTGGGCCAAGGGCCTGTCCGCGAACGGGATCGCCGACTCGCGGATCCAGCGCGCGACGGCGAATCTGCTGGCGCGGATGCTGGGGTAGGAAGCGAACGCGGGCCGCCGCTCAGTAGCGGATCAGGATCCTGTCATCGCGGCCGTCGGGGCCCGGCGCGAAGTCGATCGACGGTGGCGGGATTCCGTCGAGTCCGCCGACGTCGGTACCGGACAGGCCGGCCCGGGCGATCGCCGAATGCATGCGGGGCGACCACAGATCGGTGCGGAACAGGACCTTGCGATACGCGCCGGGGTCGATGAGCCCGGCGTGCACATCGAGGCTGGTCGCGAAGTCGGTGGCGGTGAGCGGTTCGACGAACGCGGCGTCGGCGGCGAAGCCGGCCGGCAGCCCGTTCCCGGCGAACGGCCGGTCGAGCGAGATGGCGCGGGCCCGGCGCACGTCGGCGATCGGCCACGGATTGGCGGCGACGTACGCGGCGAAGGGGAGGACCACCAGCGCCGGGAAGCCGGCCGCGAGCGGGCCGCGCACGACGAAGGGCACGTAGGCACTGCGGCCGCGCAGGGCCATGGCCGACAGGAGCGGCGCCTCGACGCTGAAGCGGGCGACGTACAGGCCGGGCGGCCAGGACTCGGGGATGTCGAGAAGCAGCGAGGGCTCCCAGTCGCACCAGGTGAGGGGGACGCCGACGTCGCCGACGGGATCGCCGCCGAGGGGATCGCGGGGGCCGGCGACCCGGGCCGGGTCCGGCCCCCGGTCGACGGCGCCGGCCGGGCCGAGTCCCCGGTCGCGGCCTTCGACCGTCGCGTCCTGCCCGCGACCGGAACCGTCATCGCCCACCCGCACCCAAGCGACCGCCGCCCCGTCCTGATCCTCCCCGACGAAGCGCACCGCGGGCGTCGGCACCGGCGTCCCGATCCGGCGCACCGCGACCGAGCAGGGGGCGCCGCTCGGGACCGAGACCCGGAACTCCATGGTGCCGCCGGCGGCGGCGCTGGGCACGGAGGCGTAGGCCTGGAC
>NZ_JAAFYZ010000403.1 GCF_018274385.1 Catenulispora pinistramenti
GTCCCGGCCCCCGCCACCGCCCCGGGCGCGCAGCCGCTGCGCCAGGGCCAGGTGGCGACGGTCCCGCTGAACCGGCACGGCGTGCGGACGCCGATGCAGTCGGCTCGGGTGTAAGGCAGGCAAGCCCTCCTGCTGATTCGGGGAACGACAGTGAAGAGCGCGCATACGGCCCCGCCGGATTGACGATCCTGCGGGGCCTTCGCGTTGCCGGATTATCTCGGCGACATCTCTGAGGTGCGCGCTATAGCGTTCGGACATGAGGCCGCTGTTGTTAATCGATGTAGACGGACCCCTGAATCCCTACGCCGCCAAACCGCCCCGGCGTCCCGACGGCTATACGACCCACCGTCTGTTGCCCGCTACCTGGGTGGAGGAGCAGCGGTCTCTGTTGACCCAGCTGGGGATGCCGAACAGGCGCGTCAAACCTCTGCGGGTCTGGCTCAACCCCGACCACGGCCCGGCGCTCGCCGCTCTGCCTTACGCCCTGGTCTGGGCGACTACATGGCAGCACGAGGCCAACGAATACATCGGCCCGGTGTTGGGTCTGCCGGAGCTGCCGGTCATCACGTGGCCCGAGCCGCGGACGGAGCCGGCCGGCGGGCTCTACTGGAAGACTCCCAGCATCGTGACATGGGCCGCGGGGCGCCCCTTCGCGTGGATCGATGACGAGATCACCGATGCGGACCGGGACTGGGTCCGTACACACCACGACGCCCCCGCGCTGCTCCGCCGGATAGATCCGGCGGTCGGCCTGGCGGCCGAGGACTTCGCAGCGCTGGCGGCGTGGGTGGAGGAGTCGGACTGACTTTCGCTATTGGGACTTCCTACAGTGCACTCACTATTGCGGGCTCTCTATAGCGCTCCGACGTGGACGGCGTTCTCGTACGGGGCAGCGGTCTCGCGGCGGCTCACCAAGAGCAGCGCCCGCGCCAGGCACACCGCGGCGCCCGCGCTGAGCACCGCCCGCGTGATGTTCCACAGGTTCCACGTGTCCTCGAACCGGGCACGCACGGCCGCCGGGTCGGTGATCCGTGCCGGATTGCCGGCGGCGGCCAGCTGGTTGTTCAGCGGCACGTTGACGGCCATCGTCGTCAGCAGCCCGATCGCGTAGAGCGCGAGTCCGGCGGCGATCCACAGGCGGAGGCGGCGGTCGTGGCGGAACGTGCGCAGGGCCCAGGCCGCGAGGATGAGGGCGCCGAAGAAGGTCAGGAAGAACACCGGGTTCTCGATCTTCTTGTTGATGTTCTGCATCGCCTCGATGAAGGTCCGGTCGCTGGAGGCGCCCAGGCCCAACATCACGGAGCAGGCGAAGGCGTAGTAGACGCCGGCGATGAGTCCGGTCACGACGGTCGCGGCGGCCAGGACCGTGTTGCCGTTTGCTCGTGTCCTCATTTCCAGGCCCCGTTCTCGGCGGCGGTACGGACGTACTCTGCGAAGTCCCGCGGCGGGCGCCCTATAGCGCGTTGCACTCCGTCGGTTACATAGGCGTTGCGGCCATCCAGGACTTCAGTGAAGAGATACGCAAGCATCTCGATCACTTCCGGCGCTTCGCCTTCTTCCTTGAGATACGCGGTGAAGGCCTCCAGTGGGATCGATGTAAAGGAGATCTCGCGTCCTGTGGCCTCCGCTATAGCGTTCACCGCTTCCGCGAAGGTAAGGAGGCGCGGTCCGGTCACCTCATAGATCTGTCCGTTGTGGCCGTCCTGCGTGAGCGCGGCGACTGCCACCTCGGCGATGTCCTCGACGTCGACGAACGGTTCCCCGACCTCGCCGACCGGTAGCACCACCTCTCCAGACACGACCGACTCCAGGAACGCGCCCTCGGAGAAGTTCTGCGCGAACCAACTGGCACGGACCACGGTCCACTCCAGTCCGGCGCGGGCGACGACCTCCTCGGCCAGCTGCGCTTCCGGTTCGCCGCGTCCGGAAAGCAGGACTACGCGTCGCACTCCGGCGCGCCGGGCTTCGGCGGTGAAAGCCGCCACGGCTTCGGGGGCTCCGGGGACTGCCAGGTCGGGGAAGAAGGACAGGTAGACGTTGGTGACGCCGTCCAACGCACGCGGCCAGGTCGCCGGGTCCTGCCAGTCGAAGGCCGGGTCCGCGGAGCGGGAGCCGCGGCGGACGGCGATGCCGGCGGCTTCGAGCCGGGCGGCAACCCGGCGACCGGTCTTGCCGGTGGAGCCCAGGACGAGGGTCAGGTGCTCGGCCTGGTTCTGGCTCTGGTCGTGCTTTCGGTTCTGGTTCGTGTTCTGGCTCGTGTTCATGACTCAAGTACAGCTGTCCCGTGTGAGATCCAGAATGGTCCAGACTCCACACATCCATACGCGATCGTCTACCCTCGGGACATGGACGTCATAGCCGGGTTACTCAACGGGCCGCGCGCCGACGGCGCCTTCCTGCTGCGTTCGCTCCTCACCCCGCCCTGGTCGCTGCGAGTGCAGGACCGGGCGCCGCTGACGCTGGTCGCGGTGATCTCGGGAACCGGGTGGGTGGTGCCGGACTCCGGGGCCCCGACCCGGTTGCAGCCCGGCGACCTGGCGATCCTGCGTGGCCCGGACCCGTACGTGTTCGCCGACGACCCGGCCACCGCGCCCCAGGCCGTGATCCACCCCGGCCAGCGCTGCATGACGCCCGACGGCGAGGATCTGGGCGACATGCGGACCCTGGGTACCCGCAGCTGGGGCAACGCGCCGGACGGGGCGACGGTCCTGGTCACCGGCACGTACCAGGTACTCAGCGAGATCTGCGCGCCACTTCTGGCCGCGCTCCCGCCGCTGGCGGTGCTGCGCGACGGCGAGTGCGACACCCCGCTGATCCCGCTGCTCGCCGCCGAGGTGTCCCGCGAGACCCCGGGCCAGGACGCGGTACTGGACCGCCTGCTCGATCTGCTGACGGTGGTCGCGCTGCGGACCTGGCTGGCCCGGCCCGACGTCGAGACCCCGGCCTGGTACCGCGCGCAGGACGACCCGGTGGTCGGCACCGCGCTGCGGCTGATCCACGACGATCCCGCGCACCCCTGGACGGTCGCGGCGCTCGCAGAGGCCGCACATGTGTCGCGCGCGGCGCTCGCACGGCGGTTCAGCGCGGAGGTCGGGGAACCGCCGATGGCGTACCTGGCGAACTGGCGGCTGGCGCTGTCGGCGGACCTGCTGCGCGATCCGGCGGCGACCATCGCCTCGGTGGCCGAGCGGGTGGGATACGGGAGCGCGTTCGCGTTGAGCGCCGCGTTCAAGCGGGTGCGCGGGGTGAGCCCGAAGGAGCACCGGGAGCGGGCGGCCCGGGAGGCGGGGCCGGTGGCTGAGGTGCGGGCTTGGCGGGTGGCTGTTTAGCCGCAGAAGCGTCAGCCGCAGAAGCGCTAGCCGCAGAAGGGGTCGGCCAAAGCGCTAGCCAACAGAAGCGGCCGGCCCGAGCGTCAGCGGCAGAAGCGGTCAGCTAAAGCGCTGGCTAGTGATGTATCAGGCAACGTTTGTCCGGGAGCTTTCGCGATGTGGTTCGCGATGTGCTCCGCGACGTGCTCCGCGACGTGCCGGTCGGCGGGCGGGATCCGTTGGCGGGTGGAGTTTGCTGGGGCTAGAGCTTGTGGGGCGGGTTGCGGTTGGGGTGTGGGTTTCAAAGCTTTTTACGGCCTTCGGTCATAGTTGTGCCGGTTCGGGGTTCGTGGTGGTGGGTTTGCTTGTCGGCTGCCGGTTCGCGCGTTCACAACCCCGCCCCACCTCAGGCCTCTTCAACTCCAGTAAGCCAGCGCAAGGTCAAAAACTGTGATGAAGGGCCGGGCCTCCGGCGGGCCTCGACAACCTCAGGGAAACTAGCGCGGTTCCCTCGGGTGGCTGGGTGAGTCTCAGCGGCGGCGGCTTGTGGGGTGGTGCGGTCCGTTCCCCTCGGTCGCGTCGTCAGCCCGGGGGGTACAGCACCGGTGTCCGGGGGTAAAGTCCGCGCGCGGCGGTTGGCCATTTGACCTGCGGTTTCGTGCAGCGCGAACTTGACCCCCGGCCACCGGCACTGTAGG
>NZ_JAAFYZ010000404.1 GCF_018274385.1 Catenulispora pinistramenti
GGGGGGTGGTGGCCGCAGCGCGGGTGGCGGCAGTGCGGGTGACGGCAATGGCGATGGCGGCGGCGGCGATCAGCACGGGGAAGGCGGAAGCCGCGGTGCGACCGGTTCCGGCGGCGCGGCGTTGATCGCCCCGGTGGTGGCGGCGGATCCCGAGGCGGAGCTGCCGTGGCTGGCGTCGGAGTACGTTCCGGGCCCTTCCATCACCGACGCGCTGCTGGACTTCGGCCCGTTCTCCCCCGCGGGACTCCACACCCTGACCCACGGCCTGGCCCTGGCCCTGGCGGAGGTGCACGCGGCCGGGGTCGTGCACCGCGACGTGAAGCCCTCGAACGTGCTGGTGGCCCCGGACGGCCCGCGCCTGATCGACTTCGGCGTGGCCCGCGCGGTCGACGACGTCCCGCTCACCAGGGCCGGCGCCCTGATCGGCTCCCCGGGCTTCCTGTCGCCGGAACAGGCGGTCGGCGAACCCACGAGCTTCGCCTCCGACGTCTTCGCGATGGCGACGGTCGTCGCCTACGCGGCCCGCGGCCAGAGCCCCTTCGGCGCCGGCGACGGGCCCGCGCTGCTCTACCGGGTGGTGCACGAGCCGCCGAAGCTGGACGGCCTGCCGGACGATCTGGTCGAGATCCTCACCGCCTGCCTGGCGAAGGACCCCGCGGAACGCCCGAGCGCGCCGGAGATCGCGGACCGCGTCGCACCGGCCGCCGACTGGCTCTCGCAAGCGGTGCTCGGCGACATCGCACGGCGCGAGGCCGAGCTCGCCGCCTGGTTGGAAGTCACGGCCGCCGACCCGCTGTGGGTCCCGACGACCTCGGCGGCCCAGACGACGGCCTTCGATTCGGTCGCGGACTCGGCACTGGACATCGCGAACGCGGTCGCGGCTCAGCCCTCGCATATCGGGGCCAGGCGACGCAGGCCGCGGAATGCCGAGTCCAGGCCGCAGACCGAGGTACGTACCGAGGCGCGTACCGAGGCACAATCCGCGCTCAGCCAGGCCGCCAGCTATGAGCTCCGCAGGCCCACTCCCCCGCTCGGCTCGCCGGCCGACGGGATCCGCGAGCCGGGCCTGGCGCGCGGCTCGGCCGAGCAGCCCGCCGCCTCTGGCACCCCGCCTCAGGCCGAACCCGCCCGCACCCCACCGGAGCTGCCGCACTACTCACCCAAGCAACCGGACATCACCGACGCCGAGCACCACCGGCCCGGGCCCGGCTCCGCCTACACCGCGGTCCTGCTCGACCCGGAGTCCGAACCGTCTGCCGCTGAGCCTTCTAAGCCTTCTACCACCGAGCCGCCTGACATCCCGCCGCTGACCACCCAACACCGAGCACCCCGCCGTCGCTTTCCCATCTATGCCGCCCTGGGAGCCTTCCTGGGCGGCGCCGTGGCCGCGACGCTCCTGCTGCTCCCCCACACCGGCCACAGCGCTCCGCCGCGCCCGCTGAGCCCGGCCACGTCGGTCTCCACCGCGTCCACCGCCTCCACCGCGAAACCGAGAGCGAAACCAAAAGCCGCCTCGCCCAGCCCGTCGTCGGGTGGGCGAAGCGGCCGGGAGAGTACTCCGCGGACTACTTCCGCTTCAGAATCTCGTCGGTGACCTGCGGGACCACCTTGAACAGGTCGCCGATGACGCCGTAGTCGGCGAGCTCGAAGATCGGCGCCTCCTCGTCCTTGTTGATGGCGACGATGGTCTTCGAGGTCTGCATGCCGGCCCGGTGCTGGATCGCGCCGGAGATGCCGGCGGCGATGTACAGCTGCGGGGACACGGTCTTGCCGGTCTGGCCGACCTGCGCCTGGTGCGGGTACCAGCCGGCGTCCACGGCGGCGCGGGAGGCGCCGACGGCGGCGCCGAGGGCGTCGGCCAGCTTCTCGATGACGGCGAAGTTCTCGCCGCTGCCGACGCCGCGGCCGCCGGAGACCACGATCGAGGCCTCGGTGAGCTCGGGGCGGTCGCCCTTGGGGAGCACGACCTTCTCCACGACCTTGGCCAGCTTGGCCGCGTCGGTCAGCTCCACCGAGACGTCCACGCGCTCCGCGGTCGCCGGGGCGGCCTCGGGCGCGGTGGCGTTCGGGCGCATCGCGATGATCGGGGTGCCCTTGGCGACCTTGGAGTGGGCCACGGTCGAGCCGCCGAAGATGCTCTGCTCGGCGACCAGGTCGGCGCTGACGTCGACGGCGTCGGTGAGGACGCCGGAGCCGGTCTTGATCGCCAGCCGGGCGGCCACCTCCTTGCCCTCGGCGGTGGCCGGCACCAGCACGGCCGCCGGGGCGTGCTCGGCGACCAGCTTGGCCAGCAGCTCGGCCTTGGGGGCGGTGACATAGCCGTCCAGCTCGGCGTCCTCGGCCACGTAGGCCTTGGCGGCGCCGTACTCGGCCAGCTTCTCGGCCGCCTTGTCGTAGCCGGCGCCGATGAACACCGCGCTGGGCGTGCCCAGCGCACGGGCCTTGGTCAGCAGCTCCAGCGTGACCTTCTTGACCGCGCCGTCGGCGTGGTCGACGAGGACCAGGATCTCAGCCATTTTCCAAAGCTCCCTTAGATGAACTTCTGCGCGGACAGGAACTCGGCGAGCTTCACGCCGCCGTCGCCCTCGTCGGTGACCTTCACCCCGGCGCTGCGCGGCGGGCGCTGGGCGGCGTCGACCACGGTGGTGGCCGCGGCGGCCTGGCCGACCAGCGCGGCGTCGATCCCGGCGGCGGCCACGTCCAGCTCGGCGACCGGCTTCTTCTTGGCCGCCATGATGCCCTTGAAGGAGGGGTAGCGGGGCTCGTTGATCTTCTCGACCACCGACACCACGGCCGGCAGCTGGGCCTGGACCACGTCGTGGCCGTAGTCGGTGAGCCGGTTCACGGTGATCGAGGTGCCGTCGATCTCCACCTTGGAGGCGAAGGTCAGCTGCGGCAGGCCCAGCCGCTCGGCCAGCATGGCCGGGACCAGCGAGGTGCGGGCGTCGGAGGCCTCCGAGCCCAGGATCACCAGGTCGTACTCGGTGGTGCCCAGGGCCTGCGCGATGGCGTAGGAGGTGGCGACCGCGTCGGAGCCGGCCAGCGCCGGGTCGGACAGCAGGATGCCGGAATGCGCACCCATCGACAGGGCCTTGCGCACCGCGGCGTCGGCGCCGTCCGGGCCCATGGTCAGCACCACGACCTCGCCGCCGTGCGCCTCGGTGAGCTTGAGCGCTTCCTCGATGGCGAACTCGTCCATCTCGTTGAGCACCGGGTTCGAGCTCTCCCGGTCCACGGTCAGGGTGTCCGGGAGGAGCCGCTTCTCGGCCTCCGTGTCCGGCACCTGCTTCACACAGACGACGATTTTCATGATCGCTGTCCGACCTCCTGCTTGAGGGCTTCTCCGGTCTCTCCTCCGCAGCTTGCCATGGTCGGACCTGGTCGAGAAAACAGAGCTCCGATCATGGGGTCAAACGCGCGAGGTCTTCCCCATCCTGTGGTGCGGCCCGACGGGTACCGACGGTGCCGTCCGAGGGGATCGTATCCCGACAAAGTTACCGCTTGGTAGTGCCACCGGAAGCGACGCGCATCACGTCCGGAGCGAAGCAGGCGATGAGCCGAACAAGTGAACGACGAGCGTGGTGCTTACGGTAATCGAGTGACTACCGTGGGAGATGGGAAGCGGGTAGTCTGATCGAAACACATTGACCAAAGGGGGATGGTCGGATGACCGGTCCGGGGTTCGCGTTCGAGGTACAGCCGCAGATATTGGCCACCTACGGCGACACGCTGCACGCGCGGGTGGCGGAGCTGGCGAGGGTCGGCGCGTGGGTGGCGGATTTGCGGGTGGAGCCGCGGTGGTTCGGAAAACTACCGGAGGCGGAGTCGCTGGCGGAGCACTGCGCTGCGCAGCGGGACGCGGACCTGACGGAGCTCGGCGAGCTGGGCGGCTGGCTGGCGGAGGCGGCTCGGGGGCTGGCGGAATCGGCGGGGCGGTATTCGGCGGCCGATCGGGTGGTGGCGGG
>NZ_JAAFYZ010000405.1 GCF_018274385.1 Catenulispora pinistramenti
CTCCACCACCGCGACACCCGTGCGTAGCCACCTCCCCCAGGCGACCCGCCATTGCCCGGGGGCCAAAGGCAGAGTGCCGATGTGCCGCAACTCCGGCTACCCACAACAGCACCGACCGACCTCCGGCCCGTCTCACCAGCCTGACGGAATTGCCCTTTACTTACTCAAGGGCGGGCCTGGCGGCCCGCCGCGCGCGGCCGTGCCGCGCTCGCGCCCGCGCGGCATGCGGCCTCCGGCCGGTCCACGCGGCGCAGCACGGCACGGCCGCGCGCTACTGGGTCGGCTTTTCGATGTCATGGTGAATCGGGGTCGAAGCCAGGCCGGCCTCCGTAACGAAGCCGCCGAGGGTCGTCGGGCGGTACAGGAAGCTCTTGAGCTAGGTGCGGCCTAGCGTCTTCGGGAGCTCGACGCTTACGGCGGCCAGGTTGGCCAAGCTGCGTTTGACATAGGACCACACTTCTCGGTCGGCCACCGGTGGCAAGGCACGTCAGAAGCTGTACGGAATTGGAAGGAATCCGTGCGTCTCAGGGCGGGTCGGCCCACCATTGGTGAAAGCAGCCTGACACCGAGCTGTGACCTAGCAGGCTGCACCGGATGTCCATATGGCCATCATGCACTTCTATCACAGGAGGTTGTCAATGAAGAGGAAAATCGCAGCAGTAGTCGCGACCGGGGCGCTGGCCTTGGCCGCGCTGGCCGGCACCGCCGCCACCGCCAGTGCGAACTCGCTGCGCGGCGGACCGACCGGCCCGTACGCCAACTCCAATCTGTGCGTCCAAGCCGTCTCGGCGGCTGGGCAACTGGGTCACTGGGACTGCCAGCCTGTGCCCGGGCCTTACGGCGGCTGGTACATGTTCACCGGCAGCGACACCAACGCCGGCCCCTACACGTCCGACAGTTGGTGTTTCAACTACGTCAACGGACAAGGGATGCTGGGCAACTGGGACTGCGAGTACGTCGGTGGCACCTTCGCCGGGTGGTATATCTTCACGTGACGCCACCTTCAGGGGTGCCGAGCCGAAGAAATGCGAATGCCAGCGGTTCAACTCTCCGCACGCGGTTTGAGCCTAGCTAGGTCCGTGGATGGGCGAATCGCGCGTAGTCCAACGCGGGACGTCGATCTGCTATCAAGCTCGGCTGTTTGATGTCATGGCAGTTCGCCTTCGCGGCCGCGATGGACGCGGATCCGGTACAGCAGCCGGGTCCGCGACCGTACCTGACCGCGACCAGCCCGGCGACCGACACCCTCCCGGTGCTGCGCCCGTTGAAGGACACCTTCGGCGGCAGTCCTCACCCGGCCTTTACCCACCATCACCAGCAGCGCAGGAAACGACGGCTTTTTATGGTATGCCAGCCTAACTTAGTCGATCGGGCGTTTTAGTAGTACTTCCCGCCCGGAGTCGTACTCGCTGTCCTGCCATGCGGCGACAACTTCCCAGCCCTTCCGGCCCAGATCGTTCAGGATCTGTTCGAGTTCATCGTCGTCGCATTCGACGCGCTTGTACTCCCACCGGGTCATGTTCGCAGCGTAGCGGCTAGGCCAAAACTACAGACGCGGCCTAGCCCACTCGGTCACCAGGCGGAACCGGCAGGCGGGCGGCACGGACACCCCGACGTCGCGAAACCACGCCAGCCGCCCGCCGGCCGAACCCGCCCCGTACAACCGCCACTATCGAAGCCGAACCCGCGCACTACCAGTTCGGATCATGCATCAGGTCGAGTGTGTATCCCAGCACGGTGGCCCACATAATCAGATTCAGCGCCGTAGGACTGTCCTGCCCGTCCTCCCAACGCTGCAACGACGACCGACCGACCCCGACCAGTCTCCCCAGACCTGTTTGTGAGAGCTTAAGAACCTTCCGCCTTGCCTTCAGCGTCGCCGCAAGTCTCCGTACCTCATGCTCGACGAAAGTCGTCTCGCCAGGGAGCAGGACGACCGGGGGAAGTTCCGGAACGACCTTCGGAACTCGGAGCACCAGCCGATCACCGAACTCATACGCCCAGCCGATCAGGTGAGCAGTGCTCGGATTGTCGTATTGCTTCTCCCAATCCCGCAAGCTCCGATCGGTGACCCCCAGCCGACCAGCTACCGCAGCCTGACTCACCCCGGCCCGATACCTGGCAACCCACAACCGCCGCTGCATAGTGTTCAACCGTCGCCTCGCCACTGACGTCGTCTGCAAAACATCCCTAACTTCTCGAATGACGCTGTTCACACCTGCGGTCACCAGCGGAACCGGCCGCGGGGCCAACACCAGGCCCCGCGGCCGAACCCGCCCCGACCGGTCTCGGATAAAAATCGCGGCCACCAAGAACACCCCGGTTGAGAACTCCCGCAATTTCCGCTCGCTCTTGCAAAACCAGCGCTTGAAGCTCCTTATCCACCGCAAGCTCAATACGGCAGCCCAGATAATGACACCAAGCCATGAGCGTGCGTGAAGCAACGAATCGCCCAATCCTGGCCTTCTCCAAATTCCCGAGATGACTCGCCGAGCAACCGAGGAAATCCGCCAACTCCGTGATGAGTACCCCGCCCGCTAGCCGTCGTTCACGAAGTTCACCGGCGACCCGCAGATACTCATACCGGAGGAAACTCACTCCGGGTTCGTAAACGATCGGCTCGGGCGGTTCGTATCCTGTCTCGTCTGCGATCGCCAGGCGTCGCCCGAGCGAACGAGCCCAAACCGCAAAGTGCGGGCCCTCGGCGGGAAACGCCCCGTTATCGAGACGGCAGAACATCTCCGTGTACATGCCGATCTCCAGCGCGATCGTGCGCTGCGAAATATTCGCATTCTGGCGGATTCTGCGCAGCCTGGCCCGCAGCCCCTCGTACATTTCATTTATGATCGGATCGTGGCTTGCGTCGATCGTGCGGTGTGTCACGTATAGCCTTTCGGTGGTGGCCCTTATCGCTGATCTAACCGTTGGATGTGTTTGAAAAATGCGAAAAGGCCGCCCGCCAGCCGAACCCGCAATGGCACCACCACCGGACACCAACCCACCGGCCCGCCCGACGCCCACGCGAGGGCACCCAGCAGCGTGACTTCACGCCCCTAGGTCTTCGGGACTCGCAAGCTCCCAGACAGCCGAACAGGCACAACCCGTCGTTCGGCAGCCCCCATCGGCCGCAAGCCCAGGCAGTAGTTCGTCTTCTGAGCCCAAACAATCAGCCCCATAGGCCGGGGAGATGTACGAGCAACCTCCCACCGCTGAATAGTCTCCCTGCTGACACCAACACGCTGGCCAAGCTCGCCTTGCGTCAGTCCCCAAGCCAGGCGACGACTCTTCAACGGCGTGGCCAACCGCCGCCGCTCAAACACCACCCACGACTCGCCGGGACGCTGCTGCGGACCGCGCGACACACCGCGCCGATCCACGATCACCAGGCGCCAACCGAGTTCACCAGACAACAAGATCAAGTGATCCAACGTCGGCTGTACCGCCCCGGTCTCCCATTCGGATACGGCCCTAGCCCGAATCGAAAACCAAGACGCCACCGTGCTCTGAGATAGCCCAGCAGCCAGGCGTTCCGATCGCAGACGGCCGAAGATCCCCGCGTAGTTGCGTTCGGCCGCAAAGTCAACGTGCAGCCTCACTTGTTACGGTCGTAGTAGCCGAGCGTCTGACCGGCTGAATCGTTGACATACAGAAAGTCGTGGCCCCACTTCCGCCAGGCCTGAACCGTCAGCCCCTCCACGCCAATACCCTCCTTCTGACCCGCCTTGCTTGTTTCCACAGACGCTGCACTCACCAGCGGAACCGGCAGGCGGGGCAACAAACACGCCCCGCCGGCCGAACCCGCCCCTACCGGCTCACCAAGCACCGGCCACCGGTCTTCAGAGCCTGTTGCTCAACCGAACGTTGTGTGTGGCGTGGACTCGTCTGAGTGATTTGGTGTCAATGTACGCATAAAGGCAGGGCCTCCTGTGTAGCTCGTGGGTGTTGAGTCCGATGAGCACCAGGAG
>NZ_JAAFYZ010000406.1 GCF_018274385.1 Catenulispora pinistramenti
GAGGCCCGCCGGAGGCCCGGCCCTTCACCACAGCTCTTGACCTTGATCTTGACTTTGATCTTGCCCTTGCGCTGGCTTACTGGAGTTGAAGAGGCCTGAGGTGGGGCGGGGTTGTGAACGCGCGAACCGGCAGCCGACAAACACGACTCGCCACCCCGAACCCCGAACCGGCACAACTATGACCGAAGGCCGTAAAAAGCTCTTTAATCCACAAGCAAACCGCAAGTCACAAACCAAAACCCACCCGAACCCCGAACTGCCACCCCAAGACCAGCCGCACCAGCCACGAAAACAAGAATGCCGCAGAATCCATCCGGATCCCGCGGCATTCTCGTGTACTGCTTACTGCTTACTGCCTAACTACTCCCCGCTCAAACCTTCTGACTAGGCTGCGTCTGCTCAGCCCGCCGCCTCGGCAAAATCGGCGCGTCACGCCCAGTGCCCGAGCCGCCCGAGCCCCCCGAGGCCTTCTGCTCCGCCCCCTCCTCGTGGTACTCCTCCTCGACATTCACCGACCACACGTCGTGTGTGCTGCCGGTGGCGATGTTCTCGGCGGTGAGCATCGCCGTCATCATCGAGTGGTCCTGGTTGTTGTAGCGGTGCATGCCGTTGCGGCCGACGGGGTGGACGTTCGGGACCTCGCGGGCCAGCCACTCGCGGATCACCTCGACGTTGCCGCGGTAGTACTCGTCGTAGACCGGGTAGGCCTTCGGCATGCGCACCACGTAGCCTTCCTCGACGGCGTCCGCGGAGACCAGGCCGAGGGCTTCCAGTTCCTGGGCTCCCTGCTTGATCAGGACGTCGTCGGCGGCTTCCCACAGGTCGTCGCCTTCGGAGACGAAGTACTCCAGGCCCAGGCAGGTGCGTCCTTCCTTGACCAGGTAGGGGGACCAGGAGCCGAAGTTCTGGATTCGGCCGACGCGGACGCCGGGGGTGTGGATGTAGATCCAGTTGTCGGGGAAGCCGGCGGATTCGGGGACCACCAGGGCGACGGTGAGGAAGTCGCGGTAGCGGAGGTCGTCGGCGGCGGCCAGGACTTCGGCGGGGGCCGGGGGGTCCATGGCGCGGACCAGGGCCGAGATCGGCATGGAGGAGACCACGTGGTCGGCCGGGGCGGTGCGCTCGCCGGCGGCGTTCTTCACCGTCACCGCGACGGCGCCGCCCTCGGCGCGGTGCACGGTCTGGACCCAGGTGTTCATCACGACCGAGCCGCCGCCGTCGGTGACCAGGTCGCGGCAGCGCTCCCACATCATGCCGGGGCCGTACTTCGGGTACTGGAACTGCTCGATCAGGCTGGTGATCTGCTTCTGGTTGCGCCTCGGCGTGATGGCGTTGACCACCGCCTTGAACAGCGACAGGTTCTTGATCCGCTGCGCGGCCCAGTCGGCCTCGATCTCGTTGGCCGGCATGCCCCACACCTTCTCGGTATAGGTCTTGAAGAAGATCGAGTAGAGCCGGAAGCCGAAGCGCGCGGCCACCCAGCCTTCGAACTTGGTCTGGTCCTTCGGCGGCTTGATCTGCGCCCACACATAGGATCCGACGCAGCGCGCGGCCTCGACCAGGCCCAGTCCGGACAGCGCGTTTCCGGCCTTGAGCGGGTAGTCGAACAGCTTGCCGCGGTAGTGGATGCGGCTCATCCGCGGCCGCATCAGGAAGTCCTCGTCGGGCAGGATCTCGTGCCACAACGCCTCGACCGGCCCGGCCTTGGTGAAGAAGCGGTGGCCGCCGATGTCGAAGCGCCAACCGCCGCGCTCCACGGTGCGGCTGATGCCGCCGACCACGTCGTCGGCCTCGAAGACGGAAGGCCGCACCCCGGACTTGACGAGCTCGTAGGCGGCGGTCAGCCCGGCCGGCCCGGCTCCGATGATGACGACGGCGGGCGCTTCGGGCGCGTCCTGTCCGGATTCTGGCGCTTGTGAAGAGATTGTTGACACGACGCACCAACGATCCCCTGAGCCCCGAGTAACGCGTTTTACGCCATTAGGTGATGGAATCAGGAGTTTGCCGGTTCGGGTACCACCTGGGGTTCGGCCGGGGCCGGAACGACCGGAGCGGCCGTGTCGGCGGCGGTCTCGACGGCCGTGGCGGTCCACACCAACGCGATCAGCGCGGCCGCCCCCAGGGTCGCGACGGCCAGCACCGTGAGCGAGCCGACCGCAGGGTGCCAGGAGCCTGCGAAGGGGTTCAGCGGGGCGTAGGGACCGGCCTGGACCCGGGTCATCTCCACCACCAGCACCCAGAGCTGGCAGAACGCGGCCCCGACGGCGAACAGCCGCGGGATCCGGCGGCGCAGCACCGGCGGCAGTTCCGCGACCGGCCCGGAGGCCAGCAGCACCGCGGTGCCGGCCAGGCCGGGCAGGAAGTAGCGGCCGTACTGGGACCAGCCGAGGGTGCCGAGGTACTTGATCTCCAGCACCACGGTGATGCCGAGCGAGGCCGCCGCCACCGCCAGCGCGACGGCCACCACCCGGCGACTGCGCACCATCGCCAGCGGGATCAGCACCACGGCGGCCAGCACCGCCCACAGCATCGGCGCCCACGGCGCCTGCACGTCCAGCGCGAAGGCCTCGGTGAACCAGCCGCCGACCCGGTTCACGGCGATGATCCGGAGCAGGGTGAGGACCCGGTGGTCGGCGGGGTGGGTGGCGATGAGGGTCTGGGTGACCTTGTTGTTGCCCGAGACCACGTCCCAGGCCACCGCCAGCAGACCGATCACGGCCCAGGCCACGGCCACCAGGCGCGCGGTGCGCCAGCGAAGCAACTCCTTGACACGGCCGGGCTCGGCGGCGGCCAGCGAGCCGCCCAGGGCCAGGGCGAACCAGAACGGGCCCTCGGCGCGGACGGTGAGGACGACGGCACCGGAGATGGCGGCCAGGGCCAGGAGAGCGGGCTGGGAGACGGCTGCGGAGTCGGAGTCGAGACGCATTGCGTTACGAAATCGCGCCAGAACGCCGGTCGGCGTCGCAGAAGCCGAAGAAAGCGAGGAGGCCGAAGAATGCGAAGGATACGAAGGATGCGAAGAAGGCGAGACCGGATCGGCGGCGGGCACCGGGGAAACCACTCGCCGCCCCGACCCGCCGGCCGGCACCGCCCACCGAGCGGAAGCCGGCCGCGCCAGATCCACCAGGCACACCCACAGCAGCAGCGCCGCCGTGATCTCGATCCCGTTCGGGTTCACCGTCGAGCTGAGCGCGACGGTGGTCGGCGTCAGCACCGTCAGCAGCGCCGCGAGCAGCAGCGGGCGCCGGGTGCGGATCGCCACCACCGCCGCGGCCGCGGCGAAGGCCGAGGAGAACAGCGCGGCCAGGATCCGGCTGAGCAGGATCCCCTTCATGTCCGGCCAGAACCGCAGCGGGCCGCCGACCCCCAGGTAGAACAGCGGGTTGTAGCGCCCCACCCAGGACACCACCCGCACCTTGGCGTGGTCGTCCGGGGCCGGGTGCTGGCAGCTGGCCGCGCGGGCGACCCAGCTCTCGGTCTGGTGGTAGTTCGGGAAGTAGACGCACAGCGCGTTCGGCGGCAGCAGGCTCTTGGGGACCTCGAAGGCCGCACCCGGGCGATGCACCAGGGGGTCCAGGGCCTGCGGGGCGAGCAGGTGCCCGGTCACCGCGCCGTAGGCGCGCTCCAGGTGCTGGCGCTCGTCGGTGGTGCCGTCCGCCGGCATCGCCAGCGACCAGGCCACGGCCAACAGGGCGAACGCGGCGAAGGCCGGCAGCCAGGTGCGGCGGGCGAACGCCGGTCGCCGCCACGGGGACACGGTCCGGGACACGGGTCAGCCTCCTGAAACAGGCGGGGCGGGGGATGTCCTGCGGACGCTAGACCACGCCCCGCCCGCCCGGCGCCGCGAACACCCACGGATCACCGGAAGCGGTGAACATCCGAGCCGTTCGGCGCAGCAACCGATGCCGCGGCGGGGGTGGCTCGTTATGCATCGTCGGTGCGCTTCCCCGTCCGC
>NZ_JAAFYZ010000407.1 GCF_018274385.1 Catenulispora pinistramenti
GGCGGGGGCGTGGCTGTCGTCGCGGGCGGAGGAGGCTCGCGGTGGCGGTCGGGCTGAGGCAGCTCAGGTGCTGTGCCCGAACCTGGTTGTGTTATCGGCGTGATCGGTGATCGGTGATCGGTGATCGGTGATCGGTGATCGGTGACTGGTGACTGGTGAGGCGACCGGTGTCAGGTGCCTGCTATGTCGGCACGCGGTGGCGCGTCCGGTAGACCAGATCGCGCCACCGCACACCCGCTTCAACGACTCAGCAGCCGCCGGATCTCGCGTCCGAGGATGCCGAGCCCGTCCATCGTCAGCACCGACTCGGGGTGGAACTGGAGCCCGGTGAAGGAGGGTCCCCGCAGGGCCGCCGTCAGGCTGCTGTCGGGGATCGCCACTGTTTCCAGGACCAGGAATTCCGGAAGGCGCGCCGCGTAGGAGTTGTAGAACGCCACTCGCTCCCGGCTGCCGAACAGGTCCAGCTCCGCCTGCATCCCCTGCATCGGCGTGGGCAGCCGCACCAGTTCCAGGCCGAGTTCGGCGGCCAGCGCCTGGTGGCCGAGGCAGAGGCCGAGGGTGGGGGTGCGGTGGTCGATCAGGAGCTTGGCCAGTTTGCGGACACCGTTGATGCGCGGCGAGGTCAGGTCGCGGGGGTCGCCGGGGCCGGGGCCGAGGAGGACCAGGTCGTAGGCGCTGTGGTCGGGGACCTCGTCGTGCGCGACGCGCGTCGTCTCCAGGCCGAGGGAGCGCAGTTCGACCGCCAGCATCGACGTGAACGCGTCCTCGTTGTCGATGATCAGCACCCTGCGTCCGGCCAGTGCCGGGTCGACCAGGTTCGCGGGCTCGTGCTCGTTCAGCCAGAAGGGGGAAAGGGTTTCGTTACGGGCCGCCAGCAGTGCGGCGATCTCGGGGTCCTCGGACCATGGTGCCGTGCGCGCCTCCGCCGGGGTGCCCGGGCTGGTGTGGGCCGGGGATGTCGGCCCGAACGCCACCCCGAAGGCTCGCAGCACCCCCGCGGCCTTCGCGTACGTCTCCCGCACCTCCTCGTACGGATCCGACCCGCGCACCAGGGTCGCGCCGACCGGTACCCGCACCGTCCCGTCGTTCGCCACATACGCGACCCGCAGCATCAGCGGCGCGTCCATCTCCGGCGCCCCGGTCTCGTCGTGGGAGATCAGCGCCGCGACCCCCGCGTAGTACCCGCGGCCGCCCCGTTCGTGCCGCTTGATCACCCGGAACGCGTTGCGGATCGGGGAGCCGGTGGCGGTGGGGGCGAACATGGTGGTGCGCAGGATCAGGCGCGGGTCCATCGTGGTGCGCGCCTCGATGTAGTACTCGGTGTGCGCGAGGTTCGTCATCTCCTTCAGGAACGGTCCGCGGACCCGGCCGCCGAGGTCCCCGACCTCGGCGAGCATCTTCAGTTCCTCGTCCACGACCATCGCCAGTTCGTCGCGCTCCTTGGCGTCGCCCAGGAACGCCACCACGCGCTCCCGTGAAGCTGTCGCCGGGGGTTCGCGCAGGGTTCCGCTAATGGGGTTCATCACCGCGATCCCTCTGGAGAGCGATACGTGGCGTTCCGGAGTCGCCCCGACCATCAGCCCCTCGCCGGTGTCGATGAGGAACGTCCAATAGGCGTTCCGCTCCCGCTCCAGCAGTGCGCGGAACGCTCCGTACGCCGTCTCCCGTGCGGAGTCGCAGTGTCCGACGAACGTCCGGCGCAATACGAAGTTCGACCCTTCGCCCGCGCCGATCTCCTCATCGAGCACGCGTTTTACGGACGCCCCATACGCCTCGTCATCCACATCGAACGCGCCGTCCCGCAACACCGGCGGCGTGGCGGGCGGCAACTCCGTGATCAAGCATCGGGAGCGTTCCCTGATCCGCAGGGCGAGCAGTGGTGTGTGGTCGTCGTGACACTCGTCCCCGCGTTCCATGAGTTGCCTATAGGGGACGAGAGCGAGGAGCGCGTCAGAGTCCTCTGTAGGGAGATCCGCCAGCGCGGGGAACTGCTCGAAGGCGCCTCCGGTGAGCAGTTCGACGTCCGGCTCGGAGCCGCGCCGGATCAGCGCGAACGGTCCGTCCGGCAGACGTGAGGGGAAACCCGGTAGCAAGTCCTGCGGCAAGCCCTGGTGTGCCATTGCGGTGCCTCTCTAAGGAGGCCGCTCCGTGAGGCCCACCGGGGGTTCTCCAGGGCTTTCTCAGAGAAACCGAAACCGGCCGCCTCGTGAGGCGGCCGGTCGGGAGCGTGGGTGCGCTGTTACCGGGGTCCGCCTGGGGCGGACCACCACCATTGCTGGGGGAACGAGCGCATGACCGCACAGTAGCAGGGTGTCACCCGCCGTGTGTGCCCGTCTCACCCCCCCCGGGCCTACTAGGCTGGCCGAAGCAAACATCCCACGCAGGAAGGTCCGGCAGCCATGGGCAAGAAGTCGAGTAGGGCCGTGAAGGCCGGGCAGACGCCGGTCCTGGACGGCGAGATCCCGGTCGTCGGGGCGCGCGAGGCGTGCCCGTGCGGGTCGGGCCGCCGGTACAAGGCCTGCCACGGCCGCGAGGCCGCGCACGCGGCGCACCAGCAGGCCGCCGAGGTGACCGCGAACAAGCGGCCGTTCGAGGGGCTGCCGGGCGAGACGGACATCGTCGCGATGCGCGAGCTGGTGCCGGCCGCCACCGCGCCGCTGAAGCTGGCCGGCGAGCACGCCGACCGCACCGTCACCCTGGCCACGGTCCTGCCGATGGCCGCCCCGGCGGTGCACCGGGACACCGGCGAGATCATGCTGGCGCTCCAGACCCTGGCCAGCTCCGGCGACCCGGACCGGGACCTGGCCGACGCGCTGCTGCGCGCCCTGGACAGCGAGCCGGGCACGGTCGTGGACTCCGCGGCCCCGGCGGCCGAGGGCCCGCGGCTGCGGGACCTGCTGGACACCAGCGCGGACAGCCTGGACATCGCCGTCCACGACGACTTCTCGTTCTGGATCATCGACGGCGCGGAGGTGTCGGCCGAGGCGCAGCTCTCGCTGGAGCACGCCAACGCCGCCGCGTACCCGACCACGAAGCTGGCCTCGGTCCCCTCCGCGTACTGGACGCGCATCCGGGAGAAGGGCCACCTGCGCTGGGTGATGCCCTACGAGGAGGAGAAGCTGATGGACGCGCTGGCCCGGCTGCACGCGGCCAAGCAGTCCGGCCTCGGCGAGGGCACCCGGTACGTCGGCGCCTTCCGCGCCTGCGGCCTGGTCGTCCCGGTCTGGGACCTCCCCAAGGAGATGGAGGCCTCGGAGATCGAGAAGCCGGCGGCCGAGTTCGCCGAGCGGCTGGCCAAGGCGCTCGCCGATGACAGTCCGTTGACGAACGAGGAGCGCCGGGCGCGTGCTGGGCTGGTGAGTCGACAGGTGACGCTGCGCTAAGGCGGCGCTACCGCTATAGAGCTCTATAGCGAGTTCGGTATAGAGCGACGAAGCGCGGGAGTCCTCAGGGGCTCCCGCGCTTTCCTATTGCTAGGTACTCATTGGTAGTGCCACATCATTGGTGCCGCATCAGGCAACCTCTGTCCGGTAGTTCGCGACGTGCCGGTCATCGGGGGGTAACGGGGACCCGTTGTCGGCTGGTACTGCTGGGCGGATTGCGGTTAGTCTGTGGGTTTTAAATGCTTTTACGGCCTTCGGTCATAGTTATGCCGGTTCGGGGTTCGGGGCGGCGAGTCGTGTTTGTCGGCTGCAGGTTCCCGCGTTCACAACCCCGCCCCACCTCAGGCCTCTTCAACACCGGCAAGTCAGGACAAGGGCACAGGCCAGATCAAGAGCAAGATCAAGGGCATAGGCCAGATCAACAGCAAGATCAAAGTCAAAACCATGGTGAAGGGCCGGGCCTCCGGCGGGCCTCGGCAACCTCAGGGAAACTAGCGCGGTTCCCTAGGGTGGCTGGGCCAGGGCTCAGCGGCGGCG
>NZ_JAAFYZ010000408.1 GCF_018274385.1 Catenulispora pinistramenti
GCCGCGGATGTGGTTGGCCTCGTAGAGGCCGAGGACTTGGGCGCCGGCGGTGGCCAGGCCCGCGGCCACGGGGAGGAGGAGGGGGCCGGTGCCGGCGACGATGACGCGGTGGCCGGGCAGGACCAGGTTGCCCTTGAGGAGGGCCTGGGCGCCGCCTGCTGTGAAGACGCCGGGGAGGTCCCAGCCGGGGAAGGGGATGACGCGCTCGTAGGCGCCGGTGGCGAGGATGACGTTCGGGGCCTGGATCGGGCCGCGGTCTGTCAGGACCCTGAATCCTGGTTCGATCGCCCAGACCTGGTGGCCGAACAGGACCTCGATGCCGCTCGCGGTTTCGACGCGGGTCAGCAGTTGCTCGAACTGCTGCCAGCCGTGGTAGAGCTTCGGCAGCCAGGGTGCGGTCAGGCCGGGAGCCGGGTGGCGGTAGTACTGGCCGCCGAGTTGGCGGCCGGCGTCCAGGAGGGCGACGCGTAGGCCGTGTTCGGCGGCGGTGGCCGCGGCGGCCATGCCCGCGGGGCCGGCGCCGATGATCGCGACGTCGAACGCGCCGAGGTGCGCGGTGTCGCCGAAAGTCTCCGCGGTGTCTGTGGTGTCTGTAGTGTCTGTGGTGTCGAGCGCGGTGCCGGCGGCTGCGTCGATCGCATCAGGGGCGTCGGGGGCGCCAGGGACGAATCCGGGGTCAGTCACGCTCATCACTGCGCCCATCCCCGACCTGAGTCCGCACCACATCCCCGGGCGCGACGACCGCGAGACAGGCCCGCACGTTCGGCTCCCCGTTCACCATCACCAAGCAGTCGAAGCACACGCCGATGCCGCAGAACAACCCGCGCGGCCGGCCGCCGAAGCGGGTCGTGCGCCACGACTTGATGCCCTCGGCCAACAACGCCGCGCCGACGGTCTGGCCCGCCTGGGCCGTCATCGGCCGCCCGTCGAAGCTGAACTCCACGCTCATCCGGCGGCCTCCTTCTGCTCATCACAGGACGCGAACCGGGCCGGGCCGAACGGCTCCGGCGCGACCATCGGCTCCGTCCCGGCCATCATCGCGGCGATCAGCTCCCCGGTCGCGGGGGCCAGGCCGATCCCGGCGCCCTCGTGTCCGCAGGCGTGGAAGAGTCCTGAGACCGTGGCGTCCGGGCCGATCGCGGGCAGGTGGTCCGGGAGGTACGGCCGGAAGCCGCAGTAGTACCGCTGCACCATCACGTCCGCCAAGAACGGGAACAATTCAGCACCCTGAGCCGCCAGTCGCCCGAGCGCGTCATAAGACGGCGTCCGGTCCAGCCCGACGCGCTCCCGGCTCGCACCGATCAGCACCGGACCCGACGGCGTCCCCTCGACGACCGCGGAGGACTGGAGCGCCGCATCAGAGCTTGAGACGTCAGCTACATACGCCGCCGAATACACCTTGTGCCGCACCATATTCGGCAGCGGCTCGGTCACCAGCACGAACCCGCGCCGAGGCTGCACCGGGAGCGCGGAACCGACCAGTGCGGCGACAGCGGCGGCGCCGAACCCGGCGGCGTTCACGACGAACCGTGCCGAGATCTCGCCCTGCGTCGTACGGACCCCGCGTACGGCGCCGCCGGATGTCACAAGGCCGGTAACGGCGTTTCCTAACCGCAGCGTCGCTCCCGAGGCCTGGAGCAGTCGGGCCGTAGCCAATGCGGGCATCACCTGCGCGTCCTGCGGATACCAGATTCCGCCGACGAGGCCGGGGGCGATTAAGGGCTCGAATTCGGTCAGCCGGTCCCCGGGGATTTCCTCGGCGACGACGCCTAGAGGTACCTGCGTGGCCGCAAAGCGTTGCAGCGCCTCAAAATCGGCGGACGAGAACGCGACGACCAGGCCGCCCTTGGCCTCGTACTCGATACTCGGCCCCGAGGCAGAGCCAGGAGAACCAGGAGAGTCAGGGGAGTCGGGGGCAGAAGGATCCGCGGCCTGCTCGGCCAGCGACTGCCACAATTCCTGCGACCTCAGCGCTAGCGCCAGCTCCGGCCCCGGTTCCTTGTCCGAGACCAGAAGGTTCCCCTCCCCCGCGCCGGACGTGCCGCCGGCCACTGGCCCGCGGTCCACGACCGTCACCGAGAACCCGGCGCGCGCCGCGTAGTACGCGCACGCCGCGCCGATCATCCCGGCCCCGATCACGACGACGTCGGACGTCGTCCGGGACCCGGCGGGCGGCCCGCTGCGGGATCCCTTCACGGCTGCGCTCACGCCAGTACTATGTCACATGCTCCGGCAGGCCGCCAGCGGTCGGCCGCACTGCGACCACTCGTGAACCGTCCGCTCTTTGTCACCCTTTGGGGTAATAGCCCTGGCCCCATTCCGAGCCCACGATGAGAGGGCCAAGCACCCATAGGCTTTGGAGGGGGAACGATGACGGTCGAGCAGAGCGCGGCGGCACCACAGGCCGCAGCCGAGGGCAATCAGCTCAGCCTGGATACCGCGGCGGCGCGGAACCTGGCCACCACTACCAAGACTCCGCCGCAGATGCAGGGCATCACCTCGCGGTGGCTGCTGCGGGTTCTGCCGTGGGTAGAGGCGGCCGGTGGCGCCTACCGCGTGAACCGCCGGCTGAGCCACGCCGTGGGCCGCGGCCGGGTCGCGTTCAGCCAGGCCGGCGACGACGACGTGAGCGTCGTGGCCCCGACCCTGACCGAGCTGCCGCCGCTGCGTGGCTTCGCCGACGAGGCGCTGCTGACCGAGTTGGGCTCGCGCTTCACCGTCCGGGAGCTGCGGGCCGGTGAGACACTGGCCGAGGCCGGGACGCCGGTGGACACCCTGTGGCTGATCGCGCACGGCAAGGTGGACCTGGCCGGTCGCGGCAAGTACGGCGACCACTCCGTGCACGGGCACCTCGCCGACGGCGACCACCTCGGCGACGAGGTGTTCCACAGCGGTGCCCGCAATGGCGCCGCGAGCAACGGCCACGCCCCGAAGTGGCGGACCACGGCCCGCGCCGTGACACCTGTGATCGCGCTGTCGGTGCCGGCTTCGGAAATCAGGGCCCTGATCGAGCGTTCGGCGGGCTTGCAGCAGCACCTGGCCGCGCACAGCACCACCCGTGCGAAGGCGCAGAACGCCCACGGCGAGGCCGAGATCGCGCTGTCGGCCGGCCACGAGGGCGAGGCCGCGCTGCCGGGCACGTTCGCCGATTATGAGCTGAAGCCTCGCGAATACGAGCTGTCTGTAGCTCAGACCGTACTGCGGATCCACACCCGGGTCGCAGACCTCTACAACAAGCCGATGAGCCAGCTGGACCAGCAGCTGCGGCTGACGATCGAGGCGGTGCGCGAGCGGCAGGAAGACGAGCTGGTCAACAACCGCGGCTTCGGCCTGCTGCACAACGCCGACTTCGAGCAGCGCGTGCACACCCACTCCGGACCGCCGACGCCGGACGACCTCGATGAGTTGCTCTCGTTGCGCCGTGACACCAGCTACCTGCTGGCGCACCCGAAGGCGATCGCCGCGTTCGGCCGGGAGTGCACCAAGCGCGGCATCTACCCGGGGACGATCGACCTGCTGGGCAGCCAGGTGCCGTCGTGGCGCGGTGTGCCGCTGCTGCCGGTGCCGAAGATCCCGATCCTGGACGGGCACACCACCTCGATCCTGGCGCTGCGGGTCGGCGAGGCGGAGCAGGGGGTGGTCGGGCTGCACCAGACCGGGATCCCGGACGAGTACCAGCCGGGGCTGTCGGTGCGGTTCATGGGGGTCGACGAAAAGGCCATCACCAACTACCTGGTGAGCGCGTACTACTCGGCGGCGGTCCTGGTGCCGGACGCGCTCGGCGTGCTGGAGAACGTCGAGATCGCGCGGCCCCGTGGCTGAGCCGCTGGCAGTGGGCACCGCGTGGGCGGTGGGGGGT
>NZ_JAAFYZ010000409.1 GCF_018274385.1 Catenulispora pinistramenti
GGTGCGGGTTCCGTCGGGGACTGTCGATCTTTACATTGCGATTCTCGGGGTGCTGACGGCCGGTGCGGCGTATGTGCCGGTGGATGCTGATGATCCTGATGAGCGTGCGCGGCTGGTGTTCGGTGAGGCCGCGGTGCGGGCGGTGATCGGGGAGTCGTTGCGGATAGTGGAGGCGGTTGACCTACCAGTGCCGGCCGATCTCTCAGTGGCGGAGGACTCCTCAGCGGATCTCGAAGTGTCGGCCGCTGCGGCAGAACCAGCGTCGGCTGCTGTGTCAGAGCCAGCGTCGGTCGCGGCCCCAGCTCCGGCGAAGCCCGGCGCCCCGACCCTCACCGACGATGCCTGGATCATCTTCACCTCGGGCTCTACCGGCAAGCCGAAGGGCGTGGCGGTGACTCATCGCAACGCGGCGGCTTTTGTCGACGCCGAGGCCGGCCTCTTCCTGCGCCGTGCTCCGATCGGCACGTCGGACCGGGTCTTGGCGGGCCTGTCGGTGGCCTTCGATGCTTCCTGCGAAGAGATGTGGTTGGCCTGGCGCAACGGGGCGTGCCTGGTTCCGGCGCCGCGGGCGTTGGTCCGCAGCGGCGTTGATTTGGGTCCGTGGCTGGTGGAGAACGGCATTACCGTGGTGTCCACGGTTCCGACTCTGGCCTCGTTGTGGCCGGCGGAGGCGTTGGCTGACGTCAGGCTGCTGATCTTCGGTGGCGAGGCGTGTCCGCCGGAGTTGGCGGAGCGGCTGGCGGTGCCGGGTCGTGAGGTGTGGAACACGTACGGTCCGACCGAGGCGACGGTGGTGGCCAGCGCCGCGCAGCTGACGGGTGTGGGTCCGGTCCGGATCGGGTTGCCGTTGGACGGCTGGGAGTTGGTGGTCGTCGACGATGCCGAGGAGCCGGTGCCGATGGGGGGCTCGGGCCAGTTGGTGATCGGTGGCGTGGGTCTGGCGCGGTATCTGGATCCGGAGAAGGACGCCGAGAAGTACGCGCCGTTGAAGTCGATGGAGTGGGATCGGGCGTATCGCAGCGGTGACTTGGTGCGTGCCGATCCGGAGGGTCTGGTGTTCCTGGGCCGGGCCGATGAGCAGGTGAAGCTGGGTGGTCGCCGGATCGAGTTGGGCGAGGTGGACGCGGCCTTGCAGGCGTTGCCCGGGGTGGCCGGTGCCGCCGCGGCGGTGAAGAAGACGGCTGGTGGCGCGGAGATCCTGGTCGGCTATGTGGTCCCGTCCGAGCCGGGTTTCGACACCGGGAATGCCCGCGCCTTGTTGGCTGAGCAGTTGCCGGCGGCGCTGGTCCCGCGTATCGCCGTGCTTGATGATCTGCCGGTCCGTACGTCGGGCAAGGTGGATCGCAATGCTTTGCCGTGGCCGTTGCCCGGGGTGGAGGAGCCGGTCGAGGCGGCGGAGTTGACGGTCGCCGAGGATTGGTTGGCTGAGCGGTGGGCGACGTTGCTGGGTGAGCGTCCGGTGCGCCCGGAGGTGGACTTCTTCGATTCCGGTGGTAGTTCGCTGGTCGCGGCGCGTTTCGTGTCGATTCTGCGGTCGCGGTATCCGACGGTCACTGTGCGCGACGTGTATGACAATCCGACTCTCGGTGAGTTGGCGGCGCGGCTGTTGGCGATGGCGCCGGAGGAGGTTGGTCAGGTCGCGGAGTCGGTTCCGGATGTGGTGCCGGTCAGCCGGGGTGCGCAGGCGATCCAGATCGCCGTGATGCTGCCGTTGGCGACCCTCGGTGCGATGCGCTGGCTGACGCTGTTGGCGACGTTGGGGAATGTGGTCGACGTGCCGTGGGCGCCGCGGGTTTCGTGGTGGTGGGTGGCGGCGGGCTTCGTGCTCTTCGTCTCCCCGCCCGGTCGGATCGCGATCGCCGCGACCGGGGTGCGTCTGCTTGTGCGCGGTGTGCGGCCGGGTGACTATCCGCGGGGCGGGTCGGTGCATCTGCGTTTGTGGGCGGCGGAGCAGTTGGCGTGGCGGATCGGGGTGCTGACGACGGTGACCGGTCCGTGGAACACGTTGTATGCGCGGGCGTTGGGTGCGCGGTTGGGCCCGGATGTGGATTTGCATTCGCCGCCGCCGGTGACGGGCATGCTGCGGATGGACCGGGGTTCGTCGGTGGAGCCGGAAGTGGATTTGACCGGTTTCTGGGTGGACGGCGGCCGGGTGCGGGTCGGGGAGTTGCGGATCGGCGCGGGGGCGTCGGTGGGTGCGCGGTCGATGTTGTTGCCCGGTGCGCGGATCGGTGAGCGGGCGCGGATCGCGCCGGGTTCGTCGGTGGGCGGGGTGGTTCCGGCGGGTCAGGAGTGGGCGGGGTCGCCGGCGGTGCGTTTGCGTAAGGCTGAGCGGCCGCCGGGGGAGGCGCGCCGGTCGCGGGTGTGGACGTGGGTTTATGGCACGACCGCTGTCGGGCTGGCGTTGTTTCCGCTGATCGCCGCGATTCCGGCGTTGCTGATCTTGGCGGGGTTCGTGCACGCGACGGGCACGGTGTGGCAGGGCTTCGGCTGGGCGCTGGTGGGTCTGGTTCCGGCTACGCCGGTGTTCGTGGTCTGCTATGCGCTGCTGACGTTGGCGTGCGTCCGGGCGTTGAGCGTGGGGATGGTCGCCGGCGACCATCCGCTGCACAGCCGCCGGGCCTGGCAGACCTGGGCGACGCTGCAGTTGATGGCGATGGCGCGGGTGTGGCTGTATCCGCTGTATGCGAGCATCCTGACGCCGTCGTGGCTGCGGGTGCTGGGGATGCGGGTCGGGCGGGGTGTGGAGATGTCGACGGTGCTGGCGGTCCCGGCGATGACGACGGTGAACGACGGCGCGTTCCTGGCCGACGACACGATGGTGGCGCCGTACGAGATGGCCGGCGGCTGGCTGCGGGTGGGGCACGCGCGGATCGGCAAGCGGGTGTTCGTGGGCAACTCCGGGATGGTGGCGCCGGGCCGCAAGCTGCCGAAGGAGAGCCTGGTCGGGGTGTTGTCGGCGGCTCCGCACAAGGCCAAGCGCGGCAAGTCGTATCTGGGGATGCCGCCGGAGCGGCTGCGTCGTCCGGGGCAGGAGGTCGACGACGCGTTGACGTACAACCCGCCGCGGCGGCTGATGGCGGCGCGGGCGGTGATCGAGCTGTGCCGGCTGGTGCCGATGATGGTGACGGCCGGGTTGGCGTTGCTGACGGTGACGGTGCTGGCGCAGGTGGCGCGGGATGGGAATGTGGCCGCGGCGGTGCTGCTGGGCGGGGTGGCGTTCTTGGTGGCCGGGGCGGTGGCCGGGTTGGTGGCCGTGGCCGCGAAGTGGGCTTTGGTCGGCCGGATCCGGGTATCGGAACAGCCGTTGTGGAGTTCTTTCGTCTGGCGCAACGAGTTGGCGGACAACTTCGTGGAGTTGGTGGCGGCGCCGTGGTTCGCCGAGACGTGGTTGGGCACCGCGCCGCTGAACCTGTGGCATCGGGCGATGGGTTCCCGGGTGGGTCGCGGGGTGTGGTGTGAGACGTACTGGCTGCCGGAGGCTGATTTGATCGAGTTGGCGGATGCCGCGACGGTGAACCGCGGGTGTGTGGTGCAGACGCACCTGTTCCATGACCGGGTGATGAGTATGGATGTGGTGCGGTTGGAGGCCGGGGCGACGTTGGGCCCGCAGGGTGTGATCTTGCCGGCGGCGCAGATCGGGGCGCAGGCGACGGTGGGGCCGGCGTCGTTGGTGATGCGCGGGGAGGCGGTGCCGGCGCATACCCGGTGGCAGGGCAATCCGATCGCGCCGTGGCCGGAGCAGGCGTGAGCGGGGGTCGGGGCAGGGAGGCGGCCGCCGGGGTGCGTTCGGCGGGTTCGGGTCGTGCGTCGGTCTCGGGGCGTGCGG
>NZ_JAAFYZ010000041.1 GCF_018274385.1 Catenulispora pinistramenti
GGGATGGGGCGACGTCGATGGCATGCCGCTCGGCGACTCTCCGCGCGCCAGCTCCATGCTCCCCAACTCCCCGATCGCCGCTACCGTCGCCCCGCTCTGCGCGCAGACCCAGACCGCGGCGCCTGCCGCGACCGTCGCGGTCAGCGGGTGCGTGTTCGGGTGTGTCGGGCAGTGGGGCCAGACCGCCGGCGCGCCCGCCGACCAGAGTGCTTCAACCGCCCAATCCTGCACTTGGTCCGCGAGGTGGGCCAGGGGTTCTGGGCTCGGGCCGCCGAGCCAGCTGACGCCCTGGCCCGAGCCGTCGGGTGCGTAGAGCACGGTCCCAAGCTCCGCGTCCACGCGTATCTTCGGCAGCACCGCGTGCTGGGCACGCAGGTCGTGCAGGATCGTCTCCAGTGCCTCGGTGAATTCCGGGTCGTTCACGGGGCTCCGATCGCGCGGTGTCGGCTGGGCCTGGGGTCTTGCCGGAACGGCAAGGGCGTTTGGCGGGGCGCGGGCCAGGCGCGCATGATCGCCATCGTACGGGGCGCACCGCGTTCCGAGTCGTCCAGGAGGCAGAGGCCATGACCAGCGCGCGCCACGACCAGCCGGGCCAGCACGACCAACACGACCAACACCACCGGACCGTCACCACACCTGCGGGCCGGCGCATCCACCTGGTCGAACAAGGCACCGGGCCGCTGGTCCTGCTGATCCACGGCTTCCCAGAAGGCTGGTACTCCTGGCGGCGCCAGTTGCCGGTGCTGGCTGAGGCGGGGTACCGGGCCGTGGCGCTCGATGTCGTCGGCTACGGCCGGTCGTCGAAGCCCGCGGACCCGGCGGCGTACCGCATGGTCGAGTTGGTCGAGGACAACGCGGCGGTGGTGGCGGCGCTCGGCGAGCGCCGGGCGGTCGTGGTCGGGCACGACTGGGGTGCGACCATCGCGGCGAACACCGCGTTGCTGCGGCCCGACGTGTTCCGCGCGGTCGGACTGCTCAGCGTCCCCTATGCCCCGCGCGGCGGTCCGCGGCCGAGCGAGGTCTTCGCGCGGATGGGCGGCGATGATGAGTTCTACGTCAGCTACTTCCAGGAGCCGGGCCGCGCCGAGGCGGAGATCGAACCCGACGTCCGTGGCTGGCTTGCCGGCTTCTACGCCGCCTTGTCCGCCGAGACCATGCCCGCGCCCGACGCGCCGTCCCCGTACTTCGTGCCCCGAGACGGCGGGCGGCTCCGCGACCGGTTCCCCGCCGACCGCGTCCCGTCCTGGCTGGCCGAAGCCGACCTCGACGTCTACGCCGCGGAGTTCGAGCGCACCGGCATGACCGGCGCGCTCAACCGCTATCGCGCGATGGACCGCGACTGGGAGGACCTGGCCGTCGTGGACGGCGCGCCGATCCCGCAGCCGTCGCTGTTCATCGGTGGCGCGAAGGATGCCTCGCTGACCTGGCTGGCCGGGGCGATCGAGGCGTTCCCCACGACGCTCCCCGCCCTGAGCGCGACGCACATCCTGGACGGCGTCGGCCACTGGCTCCAGCAGGAGCGGCCCGATGAAGTCAACACGCTGATCATCGACTGGCTCGCGAGACTCGCTGACTGAACAGCGGCGACGATAGCGGTTACCGGCGGACAGCGACGCCGCCGGGAAGTGCTCAGAGCTGCGAAGCGCCGCCGTCCACCACAAGCTCGGCGCCGGTCGTGTACGTGGCGTCGAAGGCCAGGAAGGCGAAGGCCTTGGCGATCTCGATGGGCTCGCCGAAGCGCAGCATCGGGTTGTTCACCCGCATCTGCTCCTCCGCCTCCGCCCGGGCCGCCTCCGGCAGCACCTTGCCCAGGATGCCGGTGGAGATCGGCCCGGGGCTGATGGCGTTGACCCGGATCCCCCGCGGCAGCAGCTCACGGGCCATGCTGCGGGTCAGGGAACGCACCGCGGCCTTGGTGGCGGAATAGGTGCTGATCATCTCCAGCCCCTTGACGTTCGCGATCGAGGTGGTCAGCACCACGCCGCCGCCTTCGCGCAGCAGCGGCGCGAGCTTCTGCACGGTGAAGTACGCGCCCTTGACGTTCGTCGCGAACAGCTCGTCGTGCACCGCCTCGGTCGCCGCCTCGAACGGCACGAACCGGGTGATGCCGGCGTTCACGAACAGCGCGTCCAGCGTCCCGAACTCCGCCTTCGCCCGGTCGGCGAGCAGGTCGAGATCGTTCACGTCGGCGACGTCGCCGGCCACCGTCACCGCGGTGTCCCCGAGCTGTTCCCGGGCGGCGGCGAGCGCTTCCGGCCGCCGACCGGTGATCATCACCCGCGCTCCCCCGGCGACCAGCAGCTGGGCGGTGACCAGACCGAAGCCGCTGCTGCCGCCGGTGATGACCACGTTCTTGTGTGCGTATTCGTTCATGATCCGAGTCAACGGCACGCCCCCGGGGACCGTCCAAGACCTGTTCAGGATGGGGTCATGCGGCCCCGGCATGACCGACGTACGCTGGTCGGGTGGATCTCGACCTGCGGCTGGTGCGGTACTTCACCGTCGTGGCCGAGCACGGCGGGCTCGGCAAGGCGGCCGGCGCGCTGCACGTCGCGCAGCCCGCGCTGAGCCGGCAGATGCAGCGGCTGGAGCACCAGGTCGGCGCGCGCCTGTTCGAGCGCACGCCGCAAGGTGTCAGCCTGACGCAGGCCGGTCAGGAGTTCCTGCCCTACGCGCAAACCCTGCTGCGCACAGCGGAACGCGGCCTGTTGGCAGCCCGAACCGCACCCGCGGGCACGATCGTGATCGGGCACCTGGGCGACCTCGTGATCACCCCGGCGGTACGGGAGCTGCGCCGGCTGCACCCCGGCGCCCTGATCCGCACCCGGCATCTGGACTGGCGAGAGCTGGACGCGCTGTCCGAGCACCGTGTGGACGCGCTGGTGACGCGCTTGCCGTTGCCGATACCAGCGCCGATGGTCGCTGACCGGCTCCGTGTGACAGAGCTCTACGACGAGCCGCGGGTAGCGGTGCTGCCGGTCGGGCATCGGCTGGCCGCCAAGGACACGATCGCCGTCACCGACCTCGTGGACGAAGACCTGGTCGCGTGCGAACACACGCCGACGATCTGGGGTGTGAGCCGGAACGCGGCCGGGCCGATCGTGCCGCCGAGCGCCGAGGACGGTTACGAGGACAAGCTCGAACTCGTCGCGAGCGGTGACGCCGTCGCGATTCTGCCGGCCGGGGACCGACGCATCGCTTTACGGAGCGAGGTGGTGGCGGTCCCGGTCAGCGGTATCGAGCCGTGCCGGGTGGTGGCCGTGACGCACGCCGATGATGACTCGGTGCTGGCGGACGCGTTCCATCGGGTCCTGGCGCGAACGCTCCGGGACCCGATGGGGCTTTGAGTCGCGGGCCTCGTTGGTCTGGTTCTGCTCCTCCATGTACACGGGATTACGGTGCGCTAGGCAAGAACCGACACGCTATGCGGGAAATGGTTCATCTAGTCGCGCGGCACTACTGGAAGCAAGACATTTGCGATGAACTCAGGGAACGCCGGGCACGATCGCCGAGCCTGCCGGGTCCGCCGAGCCCGCCGAGCCCGCCGCGTAGGCGACCGCTTGCTCCCACGACGGTTGCGCGGCCGTGCCGCCGACCTCCCGCGTGGACAACGCCCCGCACGCGCAGCCGATAGCGAGTGCCTGGTCCAGGTCGTCGCCGTTCAGCACCGCGGCCAGGAATCCGGCGTCGAAGCTGTCGCCGGCGCCAACTGTGTCGACCGGGACGAGCGGGGTGAGGCGCGCGTTGTGGAGTTCGGTGCCGGTGCGGGCCGTCGCTCCGTCCCGACCGCGTTTGACGACCGGTGTGACAACGCCCGCTTTGACGAAGCCGGCCAGCGCTGCGTCCACGGTCGCGGTGCCGGTCAGGGCCAGGGCTTCGGCCTCGTTGGGGAGGACGTAGTCGCAGGCTTCGAGCAGGCCGGGGGTCAGGTGCCAGTGGCCGGACGGGTCGTGGTTGGTGTCCAGGGAGCAGGTGGCATCGGCGGTGCGGAACAAGTCGGGCAGGCGGGCGGCGAGGATCGGTTGGAGGAAGTAGGACGCGGCGTGGATGTGCCGGGCCGGGGGTAGCTGCCGCGGGTCGAAGGCGGCCGGGTCGAACGCGGCCAGGCAGCCGGGGGCGGTGAGGATGGCGCGGTCGCCGTCGGGGCCGTCGAGGCAGATGGTCAGCGCGGTGGGCAGGTCGGGGTGGCGGGTGACGGCGGCGATGTCGACGCCGGCCGAGGTCAGCACGTCGAGGACGAAGTCACCGGCGCCGTCGCGGCCCACGACGGCGGCCAGCGCGGTGGACAGGCCCAGGCGCGCGGCGCCGTGCGCGACGATGGCCGCGGACCCGCCCAGGGCCAGCGCGCCGGACGACACCAGGGTCTCGGCCTGGCCGTAGGGCGGGACCGGCGGGGCGCCGGCGAGCAGGACGTCGGGGTTCGCGTCGCCGACGACCAGGAGGTCGAAGGTGGTCACCGCGGTCCTCGCACGGACCCGAGATCCGGATCGCCCAGGCCGCCGCGCACGACCGCCATCAGATCCCAATCACTCAGGCCGCCACACACGACCGCCATCAGATCCGGATCGCCCACGCCGCCGCCCCCGGCTGCCATCCCCCTCACCGAGCGCCGCCCGCGGTCAACGGACTGCGCCGCAGCGGCTCCGGCAACACCTCGCGGTGCGCCTCGACCATCGCGTCGCACAACGTCCAGATCTGCTCGACGGTCAGCGCCGCGGCCGTTGCCGGGTCGGCCATCGCCGCGTGCCGGATGTGCCGCGGATCGCCCTCCACCGCCGCGGCGACCACCAGGTCGACCACGTTCAGGAAGTGCCGGTTCGGCGCCGCCAGCTGCACCGGTAGTTCCCCGACGTAGTGCGGGTGCACGCCCAGCCGGTCCAGGGTGGCCGGGACCTCGACCGCCGCGCCCGCGGGCAGGTTGGTGATCAGGCCGGTGTTGGCCGTGTTCACCTGGATCGTGCGCTGGGTGCCGGTGACCAGGCTGTGGATCACTTGCGGGGCGTACTCCGCGGCGTCGCTCTCCCACCCGTCGGCCGGCGCGGCACCCTCGGCCACCGCGGCCCGCAGCGCCGCGTACTCGGCCAGGTTCTCGGCGCTGATGGCCACGTAGTCGCCGACCGGGATCCGCAGCCGGGCGATCTCGCTGTCGTGCCCGAGGTACCAGGGCACGTATTCGGACGAGTGCTCGCTGGTCTCGGTCGGGTAGTAGCCCAGCCGCCGGTACATGTCGACGCGCACCCGGCGCGCCAGGTCCGGCCGGGCCGCGATCGCGGCGTCCAGCTCCGGGTACAGGTCCCGGCCCAGATGCTGCCAGCGCAGGATCCAGGCCTGGTGGTTGACGCCGGCGGACAGGACGTCGACCTCGTCGTGCGGGACGCCGATGATCTCGCAGAGCCCGCGCACTGTCCAGTACACCGAGTGGCACAGGCCCGCGACCTTCAACCGCGGCGCGATCCGGCTCAGGTACTGGATGTTCATGGCCATCGGGTTGGTGTAGTTCAGCAGCCAGGCGTCCGGGCAGACTTCGGCCATGTCCGCCGCCAGGGCTTGCAGCACCGGGAAGGTGCGCAGGGCCCGGAAGATGCCGCCGACGCCGAGGGTGTCGGCGATGGTCTGCCGCACGCCGGCGGCGGCCGGGACCTCGAAGTCGGTGACGGTGGCCCGGTGGCCGCCGACCGCGATCATGTTGACCACGACGTCGGCGCCGGCCAAGGCGGCGCGGCGGTCGGTGGTGGCGGTGACCGTCGGCTTGGCGCCGAGGGTCTGCGCGGCGCGGTCGGCCAGGGCGGCGGCGACCTGGAGGCGCTCGGGGTCGATGTCGTGCAGCGCGATGGCCACGCCGGACAGCTCGGGGAAGGAAAGGATGTCGTGCAGCAGCTGCCGGGTGAAGACCACCGAGCCGGCGCCGACGAAGGCGATGCGGAACACGCGGGATTCTCTTTCAGGATCGGGCGGCGGAGGAGGAAGCCGGGGACGCGGAAACCGAGGGCGACGAAGCCCGGGATGAGGAGTCCTGGGATGAGGAGGCCTGGGCCGCGGCGGCGTCGTGCGGGCGCAGGATCACCGAGCGGGTCAGGTGCCGCGGGGCGTCGGGGTCCAGGCCACGGGCCGCGGCCAGTTCCAGGGCCAGGCGCTGCGCCTGGATCAGCGAGGCGAGCGGGTCAAGGTCCTGCCGGACCCACAGCCCGCCGGTGACGCCGACCTGCTCGGCCAGGCCCTCGGGCGCGGCGCCGAACATCCAGACCGCCGACTGCTCGTCGGTGATCGCGATCGGGCCGTGCCGGTAGTCCATGGCCGGGTACGACTCGGACCACGCCAGGGCCGCCTCCCGCATCTTCAGCGCGGCCTCGGCGGCCAGGCCGGTGGTCCAGCCCGCGCCCAGGAACGTGAACTGGACGCGGTCGGCGGCCCCGGCCGGAAGCGGCTCGCTGACCGCCCGCTGAGCGTCGGCGATGGCGCCGGACAGGTCTTCGCCGAGATGCGCGCGCAGCAAGGCCAGCGTGGTGGTCGCGAACCGGGTCTGGACCACCGAGCGCTCGTCGGCGAAGTCCAGCACGACCGACGTGTCGGCGAGCGCCGGCGCCGGCGAGTCGGCCACGCCGGTGATCAGCGTGGTCGGCACCGTGGCGGCGGCCAGGACGTCCAGGATCTCGGTGGTGGTGCCGGACCGGCTCAGGGCCAGTACCCGGTCGTAGGCGCGGCCGGCGGGCAGTTCGGAGGCGGTGAAGGCGTCGGTCTCCCCGGCTCCGGCGGCCTCGCGCAGGCCGGCGTAGGCCTGGGCCATGAACCAGGAGGTGCCGCAGCCGACGACGGCGACGCGCTCGCCGGGCTCGGGCAGGCCGGCCGCCGACGGGGCCAGGTCGGCGGCCCGCTGCCAGCTGCGCGGCTGGTCGGCCAGTTCGGCGGTGACGAAGGAAGGCATGGGACTGGGACTCCGTTCGAGCAAGGTTTCTGGTTCGAGCAGGGTGTTCGTTTCGAGCAGGGCATCTGTTTCGAGCAGGGCGTCTGTTTCCAGCGCGGTGTCTGTTCGCCGGTTCAGCCTTTGAGCCCGGACATGCTCATCGTCTGGACGAACTGCCGCTGGGCGATGAGGAAGCCGATGATCAGCGGCGCGGTCGCCACGACGTTGCAGGCCATCAGCTCCTGCCAGTCGATGTGGTGCGCGCCCTGGAAGTTGACCAGGCCGAGCTGGATGGTGAACTTCGACGGGTCGTTGATCGCGATCAGCGGCCACAGCAGGTCGTTCCAGGAGTTGAGCAGCGTGAACACCGCCAGCGTGGCCAATGCCGGCCGGGCCAGCGGCAGCACGATGCGGAAGAAGACGCCGAAGGTCGTCAGGCCGTCGATGCGTCCGGCCTCCTCCAGGTCCTTGGGCAGCGACAGGAAGAACTGCCGCATCAGGAACACACCGAAGGCCGAGGTCAGGAACGGCACGAAGGCCGCGCCGAGGGTGTCGATCAGGCCCAGGTGCGAGAACATGAAGTAGGTCGGGATCATCAGCATCTGGGTCGGGATCATGATCGTGGCGACCAGCGTCACGAAGGCCACGGTCCGGCCGCGGAAGGACAGCCGGGCATAGGCGTAGCCGCCCAGCGAGCACAGCACCAGGTGGCTGACGATCGCGATGCCGGAGACGATCGCCGAGTTCAGCATCCACCGCCCGACCGGGGCGTCCCGGAACAGCCGCACGTAGCCGCTGATGTGCAGCGCGGACGGGATGAAGCGCGGCGGGAAGCGGTTGATGTCGGCGTTGGAGGTGAACGAGGCCAGGAGCATCTGCACCAGCGGCAGCAGGAACACCAGGGACAGCGGCATCAGGAGCAGGTGCCAGCGGCTGAATTTCCGGCTCATCAGAAGGCCTCGATCTTGCTGCGCCGGGCGTAGGCGAACAGCCCGAGGGTGATGATCAGGGTGCCGCCGAACAGCGTGTAGGCGACGGCGGACCCGTATCCGTAGCGGGACAGGTTGAACGCCTGGTTGTAGATGAAGTACACGATGGTCTGGCTGGCCCCGAGCGGGCCGCCGTGGGTGGTGGTCAGCACCAGCTCGAAGATCTGCAGGACCGAGATCGTCTCCCAGACGCCGACGAACACGGTGACCGGGGCCAGGCTGGGCAGGATCACGTGCCGGAACTGCTGCCAGCGGTTGGCGCCGTCGATCCGGGCCGCCTCCAGGCAGTCGGTCGGGATGTCCTGGAGCGCGGCGAGATAGACGATGACGGAGAACGCCAGGTCGGTCCACAGGTAGATCAGGGCGATGACCCACATCACCTCGTGCCGGTCGGCCAGGAAGCCCTGCTGCGGCAGGTGCAGGACCCGCAGCAGGTTGTTCGCCAGGCCGAACTGCTGGTCGAAGACGAAGTTGGCGAGGATGCCGGTGGCCGCGGCCGAGACCACCAGCGGGACGAACAGCGCGGTCCGGTAGAAGGAGATGAAGCGGATCTTCCGGTTCAGCGCGATCGCCAGGAACATGCCGAGGCACAGGACGACCGGGACGTACAGGACGGTGAACAGGACCGTGTGGTTCACCGCCGACTTGAAGTCTGCGTCCTTGAGCAGCAGGCGGTAGTTGTCCCAGCCGATCTGGCGGGCCGGGGTCAGACCGTTCCAGTGCTCGCGGGAGATCAGGAACGCCCAGGCCGCCGGGAACAGGGTCAGGGCCAGGATGATCAGGGTCGCCGGGGCGGCGAAGGACCAGCCGGTGAGGTTGGCGACGACGCGCCGGCGGCGCGCGGTCCACTTGGGTTTGGCCGCCGGGGCGGACTTGTCAGCGGACCCATCCGGCATGCCGGGACGGTCGCGCCGCCGGACGACGCCGGCGCCGGACTTCTCGTGATCGGAGATCAGGATTCCGTGTTTCATCGGCGCGACCCTCAATCCGCTTGAGCCAGCGCGACGTCGGCGGCCTTCGCCGCGTCCTTCAGCGCCGATTGCGGATCGCCTTGGCCTTGGAGCACCTTGGCGATCGCCTGGCCGACGGCTTGGGACAGGCCGACGTAGCCGGGGACCGTGGGCCGGGCCGTGGTGGCGTTCTTCAGGTTGTCGAAGAGCGTCTGCGCGCCCGGGTACTGCTTGGCGTAGTCCTGGAACTCCTGGCTGTCGGACTCGCTGCTGCGCAGCGGCAGGTTGCCGGTGGCCAGGTTGAACTTGGGGTCGACCTGGGCCGAGGTCAGCCACTGCGCGAACTGGTAGGACCAGTAGGCGCGGTCGGCGTCGTGGTGGTCGTACAGGGTCCAGATGTCCGGGCCGGAGATGGTCTGGTGGTTGGTGCCGTCGAAGGACGGCAGGTAGGTGACGCCGTAGTCCAGGTTCGCGGCGACGTTGTCCGAGAGCTGCCACGGACCGCTCATGATCATGCCGATCAGGCCGGACTTGAACAGGTCGGCGTACTTCTGGTCGTCCTGCGAGAGGTACACGGACTTGTCGTCCACGGCCATCTGCCGCAGGAACGTCAGCGCCGCCACCCCGGCCGGGGAGTCGAACTCGGACTTGGTGCCGTCGGAGTTCACGACCGTGCCGCCCTTCTGCCACAGCAGCGGCCAGAAGTGCCAGGTGGTGTCCTCGGTGCCGGAGACGGAGTAGGCGGTGCCGTAGACGTTCTTCGCCGGGTCGGTGAGCTTCTTGGCCGCGGCCCGGAAGTCGTCCCAGGTCCAGGTGTTGGTCGGCGGGGCCACCCCGGCGGCGGCGAACAGCTTCTTGTTGTACATCAGCGCCAGGTTGTCCACGACCGCCGGGAAGCCGATGACGTGGCCGTTGGGGGTGGCGGTCTGGCGGGCGGCCGGCGGGAACTCGTCCCACTTCACCGCCGGGTCCTTGACCTTGTCGGTGAGGTCCAGGGTGCGGCCGGACAGCTGCATCTGGGTGGCCCAGCTGCCGAAGTTGTAGGAGATGTCCGGGTAGGTGCCGCTGGTGAAGGCGGCGGTCAGCTTGGGCAGCAGCTGGTCGGTGGTCGGCGCGCCGGGCGAGATGTCGATGGTGACGTTCGGGTGCGCGTCGTGGAACTGCTTGGCCAGCCCCTCCAGCAGCTTCTCCGGGGCGACGTCCTGCCCGGTCCACACGGTGATGGTGACGGCTTTCGCCGGGTCCGCGGGCGCCTTGGAGGAGGACGACGAGGACGACGAGCAGGCGGACGTCAGCGCCAGCGCGGCGACGGTGAGGGCCGCTGCGGCCGGGCGCAGGACGGCGCCCGCCGTTCTTGCGCCGTTTCTTGGATGCACGGGAAGACCTCCAAGACGAGGGAGAAGGAGATGGGGGGTGGGGGTCATTCAAGGCCCGCGCACACCGAACTCACAAGATCCGCGCAGGTTTCGCTCACCACCGGTGCGCGAAGACGCGCGGATCCGGGCGGCGGCAAGTGCTTGGCAGCGTCCGGGGGCACGCGTAGCATCAGGGGGCGTCGCAGTGGAAAGGCGACGTCAGAGGTACGCCCATCCGGTATGCCGGCGCCCGCCGCGAGTCCGGACCGAGTCGCCAGGACCGCGCACGACGCGTGCGGTTTCCGAGGCGGGGTCGTGCCCACCAGCACTGTGGAGCTCACCGTGAGCCTCATCGATGCCCGCTCGTTGATCCATCCCCGGCTATCAGTCAGTCGGCGATCAGTCAGTCCCGGACCGCGTTCGTTCGGGTAGCGGATCCGGCGATGACTGAGTCTCAATTGCAGAACACGCACACACCGACCATGCACCGCTCCGACCGCGTCACGGCGATCCTGGACCGGCTGGCCTACGGCGGCACCGTGGACGTGGCCACGGCCGCGCGCGAACTCGGCGTCTCGGTGGCGACCATCCGCCGCGACCTGACGCTGCTGGACGACCAGAACCTGCTGGTCCGCACGCGCGGCGGCGCCGTGGGCCGGGACATCGCCTACGAACTCCCGGTCCGCTACCGCGACAACCACGGCCGCGCCGCCAAACAGGCCATCGCCCGCATGGCACTGCGCGCCCTGGCCCCGGGCCGCCACGTGGTCGCCGTCAACGGCGGCACCACGACCAGCGAGGTGGCCCGCCTACTGGCGACCCGCACGGAGCTGACGGTGGTCACCAACGCCCTGAACATCGCCGGCATCCTGGTCAACCGCCCGAAGGTGAAACTGGTGGTCACCGGCGGCGTGGCCCGCTCCAACTCCTACGAGATGGTCGGCCCCTGGGCCGAGACCATCGTGGGCCGCTTCAACGTCGACACCGCCTTCATCGGCATCGACGGCATCAGCGCCGCCAGCGGGCTGTCCACCCACGACGAGGTCGAGGCACACACCAACGCGGTCATCATCGGCCGCGCGCAACGCGTCGTGGTGGTCGCGGACGGATCGAAGATCGGGCGCACGCACCTGGCGCACGTGGTCGGCCTGGACGCGATCGACCAGCTGGTGACCGACTCGAGCGCGGACCCGGCGGAGTTGCAGGCCATCGCGGCTCAGGGGGTGGCGGTGCGGATCGCTGAACCGGCGCGGCGGTGAGGTAGCGCGGCGGTGAGGCGGCGGTGCGGATAGCTGAACCGGCGCGGCGGTGAGAGGGCAATACTTCAAGCGCGGCGGCAGGTGGCGAGGCGGCCTGTGCGGCGCGCGATAGCAGGTAGCTGATGATCGGCGATCAGCTGGCTGCGATCGGTCGCCAGCCCTGTTTCAGGGCTGGCGACCGATCGACCTTCGCCGTCGCCGTCCCGCTCAGCAGCTAGCGCTGAACTCGCTGTGCGCGTCCAATCCGGTCGCCGCCCGGTAGGCCGCGAAGCCGGTGTACGTCTTCGCCTGCCAGCCCCACCGCGCCGTGGTGGCAGTCGCCGCGGCGGCCGAGTAGCGGTTGCTGTCGACCGTGTCGCCCTTGCCCGAGGTGGAGCGCGCGACCGTGCCGATCAGCAGCGTGCCGGGGCCGGCGGCGCAGATGGTGTTGCCGGTGATCGTGTTGCCGCTTTCGTGGAACTGGATCAGGAACTCCGGTGAGCCGTCGTGGTCGGTGTTGTTGTCGCGCAGCATGTTGTCGGTGAACGTGTTCGCGGACGAGGTGCCGGTCTGGACGCCGCCGCAGTCCTGTTGGCCGTCGCAGTAGCCGCCGGTGGTGATGCCGACGTAGCGGCTTTCGGTGACCGTGTTGTGGTCGACGTTCACGTGGTCGGCGGCGCCGCGGGCGTTCTCGGCGGCCACCTCGATGCCGATGTCGTCGGCGTGCGCGGTGTTGCCGGTGATGGCGATGCGGGTGCCGCCGTCGACGTAGAGGCCGTCGGCGCAGTTACACCAGCCGCTGGCCGACCAGTAGGCCGGGTTGCCGGCGGACTTGATGTTCTCGACCACGTTTCCGCTGATCACGCCGTTGCGGGCGCGGTTGAGATCGGTGTAGCGGTAGGCGGGCGGCAGGGTCTGCTCGTAGCCGATGGCGTCGATGCCGATGTTGTTGTCGTCGTGGATCCGGTTGCCGGTGATACGCCAGCCGTCGACGTTGCCGTTGACCACGACCGACTCGCTGGCGCCGAGGACGAGGTGGTCCACCTCGTTGTCCGCGATATTCAGGGTGCTGATGGACCGCTTCGGGTTGTCGCCGTACGCGGCGATCCCGTGCGCGTTCATCTCCATGCTGCCCAACGTGCCGTTGTCGTTGCCCATGGCGTGCACGTGGTTGCCGCTGACGGTGACGCCGGCATCGCCGCCGTGCACGTAGATGCCGATCGGCATCGCGGTGATGTCGCTGGTGCGGTAGCCGGTGATGTCCAGGCCGTGGACGGTGACCGAGGTGCTGTCGGCGATGTCGACCATCGCGGAGCGGCCGCCGGTCGGGACGGCCAGCTTGGACCCGTCCAGGACGGGGTGCTCGCCGGGAGCGGCGGTGACGGTGATGTCGGTGACGCCGTGCAGGCTGATCCGCTGCGCATACGTACCGCCGCGCACGACGACCGCACCGCCGCCGGAGGAAGACAGCGCGGTGATCGCATGCTGGATGGTGGCGAACGGCGCGCCTTCGGTACCGGCCGCGGAGTCGGATCCGTTGGCGGCGACGTAGTACGTGGAGGTGCCGGCCGCGTGTGCGGTCGCCGACAGCAAGACGGCTGCCGGGCCGAGCGCGCAAAGGGCCGCGAGGGCCAGGGCTGGTGGCTTCATACCGCCCAGAGCGTGCGGTCCGGGCCTGGCGGAGTCAACGAAAACTCAACCGGATTGAGCGATTCGGCCCAGTCGCTCACCGCCGCTGCGTGTTTCCCGCGCTCACCTCGACGCTGCGCGACGGCCGCTGCTAAGAATCGGCCCGAACACGAGAACGCCCCCACTTCTCGAGGAGGAATCATGTCCCTGACTCCATCCGCCAAGCGCCTCGCGGCGGCGGCTGCCGGCCTGGCCCTGGCCGCCGTCACGACCGCCGTCCTGGCCCCGTCGGCCGGCGCCGCGCCGTCCACGGTCAGGCCGGCGGCGAGCGCCACGCCGGCCCTGCCGAGCCCGGTCTCCTGTTCCGACTGCTGGCAGCCGGACGTGCAGACGTCCTGGAACTGGGTCATCTCGACGGTGCCGACCGCGCCCTACCGCAATGTCCAGATGTACGACGTGGACGGCTTCAACAACACCGCCGCGAACGTCTCCGCCCTGCACGCGGCCGGTATCAAGGCCGTCTGCTACCTGTCCGCCGGCACCTATGAGAACTGGCGCCCGGACGCCTCGCAGTTCCCGTCCTCGGTCCTGGGCAGCGGCAACGGCTGGCCGGGCGAGAAGTGGCTGGACATCCGCGAGATCCAGAAGTCGAATAGCGTGCTGCGCACGATCATGGACGCCCGGCTGGACATGTGCCAGCAGAAGGGCTTCGACATGGTCGAGCTGGACAACGTCGACGGCTACGCCAACAGCACCGGCTTCCCGCTGACCGCCGCCGACCAGCTCTACTTCAACGCGACCCTGGCCGACGACGCCCACTCCCGGGGCCTGAGCGTGCTGCAGAAGAACGACAACGAGCAGATCCCGCAGCTCCTGCCCTACTTCGACGGCGCTCTGAACGAGCAGTGCAACCAGTACAAGGAGTGCACCACCGCGCAGAACGGCGACTACGGCTACGACCAGTACGTCGCCGCCGGCAAGCCGGTGTTCCAGGCCGAGTACAACCTGGCGACGTCGAAGTTCTGCTCCGCCGACAACTCGAACGACTTCAACGGCGTGCGGTTCGACCTCAACCTGGACGACAAGACGTTCGAACCCTGCCGCTGAGGCAGGGCGAAGGCAGACTCAAGGTCCACTGGCGCTAGGTAGGGCAAGGCAGCGTTAAGGCTGGAGGTAAGGCTGGAGCCAAGGACACGCTCGCATTCCCTTACCTCCGCCCGAATCCGCACCTTATGTCAGTAATCTCACGGTATGCTGCCCCTGATCGTCTCCAGCCTGGCCGTGATGCTGGCCTGGACCTTCGCCGCCCGTCGCCTGGCCCGCTGGCACATCTCCGGCCCGCTGGTCATGGTGGCGGGCGGCGTCGTCGCGGGCCTGATCGTCGGGGACGGCTTCGCCTCGAAGCTGGACACCCACATCGCCGAGCGGGTCGTCGAGCTGGTGCTGGCCGTGCTGTTGTTCGTCGACGCCACCGTGGTCCGCGACGGGTTCCTGGCCGGCGAGCGGGGCGCGGTGCTGCGGCTGCTGTGCGTGGCACTGCCGTTGATGGTGGCGGCGGCGTTCGTCGTCGGGGTGCCGCTGCTGCCGACGCCGTCGTGGGCGGTGGTGTTCGTCATCGCCTGCGTGGTGATGCCGCTGGACTTCGCCAGCGCGCCGCACCTGCTCAAGGACCGCGACCTGCCGCTGTGGGTGCGGCACGTCCTGGCGATCGAGAGCGGCTACAACGACGGCCTGTTCTCCCCCGCGTTCGCCTTCGGCATCCTGGTGATCGGTGAATCAGGGCACGGCGGCGCGCCGACCACCGCGCTGCGGCAGGCCTTCCCGGCCGCGGCCTACGCGGTGCTGGTCGGCGTCGGGTTCGGCGCCGTCACCGGCCTGGCCCTGCGCCAGGCCGAGCGGGTGCGCTGGTCGAGCTCGGAGTCGGTGGGGATCGCGGCGCTGCTGCTGCCGATCGTGACGTACTCGATCGCGGTGGCGGTGGGCGGCAACGGCTTCGTGGCGGCGTTCCTCGCGGGCATCGCCTACAAGCTGGGCCGGGCCGGGCTGCGACGTTCGGACGACGCCGACGTCACCGACACGGACACCGGCACCGGCAACAGCTCCGGGACCGGAACCGGCACCACCAACACCACCACCGGCATCTCCGAACACGAATTCGCCACCGTAGAGGCGCTGGGCACCGTCGCGTCGCTGATCGTGTGGTTCGTGTTCGGCGCGGTCGCGGTCCTGGTGTGCCGGACCGGCGTGCCCGGTTCGGTGATCCTCTACGGCGTGCTGGTGCTGACGGTGGTGCGCATGGTCCCGGTGTATCTCGCGATGTTGGGCACCAGCGCGTCGTGGCTGGACCGCACGCTGCTCGGCCTGGTCGGGCCGCGCGGCACCACCTCGATCGTGTTCGGCCTGCTCGCCTTCAACGCCATCCGCGACGAGGACGCGGACCTGGCGTTGAGCACGATGACGATCGTGCTGGTCGGGAGCCTGGTGTTACACGGGGTGGCGGTGCCGGTGGCTGCCCAGCGGCTCCGCAAGAGTACGGTCAGCTCCCCGGACGGCGACGAACCAGCGCCAGCGTAGGGGTTCCCCGGTCAGCCGAGCCGGCCGGTGGTCAGACCGGCCAGTCCGGCCCGGACCGACTCGGTGGCCTCGTCGGCGAAGACCTCGCTCGCCCCGGCTTCGAGCGCGTCCAGGACGCGGCGGACGATGTCGCCGGGTGCTGATTTGTCGACGCCCTTCAGCTCGGCGATCATCGGGGTGTCGACGTAGGCGAAGTGCGCGCCGAGGACCTGCGTGCCCTGGCCGTCCAGTTCCAGGCGCAGGGAGTTGGTCACGCCCCAGAACGCGGCCTTGCTGGAGCTGTAGGCGCCGGGCCAGGACAGCCAGCTCATCACCGAGTGGATGTCGACGACGGCGCCGCCGCCGTTGGCCGCCAGGAGCGGGGCGAAGGCCCGGACCAACGCGAGCGGGCCGAAGACGTTCGTCTCGTAGGTCTGACGGATCGCGGCCATGTCCTCGGCGAGCAGCGAGCGCGGGCCGCTGATCCCGGCGTTGTTGACGAGCACGGTGACGTCGCGCGCCGCGGCCGCCGCGGCTTCGATGGCGGCCGGGTCGACGACGTCCAGCCGCAGCGGGACCACGCGCGAGTCCGACCAGTCGTGGTCGCGGCGGGCGGCGGCGTAAACCTTGGCGGCCCCGCGGGCCAGCGCCTGGGCGACGAACTCCTGGCCCAGACCACCGGTCGCACCGGTCACCAGGACCACACTGTTCTCAAGCTTCATGACGGCCTCCTGTGGCCCTCGGCCTGCGACGCAGGCGTTTCCACACGTGCTGGGGGCACGCACCCCGCCGATACTCCAGTGATACTTCGGTAGACTGAAGCCAGCTGGTACCCGCCAGCATCTGACTTCAGTGGACTGAAGTCAACTCGAGGGAGGCCGAGCCGTCATGGAACTGCACCCGCCGCTGGACGACCGCACCACCTGGTCCCCGATCGGCGACTGCCCGGTCGAGAAGGCGATGGGGGTGATCGGCTCCCGCAACTCGATGCTGATCATGCGCGAGGCCTTCTACGGCACCACCCGCTTCGACGACTTCGCCCAGCGCGTCGGCATGGCCCCGGCCACGACCTCGGCGAACCTCAAGGCGCTGGCCGAAGCCGGCCTGCTGGCCCGCCGCCCCTACCGCGACCCCGGCGGCCGTGCACGCGAGGAGTACCTGATCACCGAGTCCGGCCGCGACCTGATGCCCGCGCTGATCGCGCTGTTCCGCTGGGGCCAGAAGCACGCGGGCGGTCCGGCGACGCTGGACCTGGCCCATGTCGGGTGCGGGCAGAGCGTAGAGGTGTCGGTGACGTGCCGGGAGCACCACGAGGTGGGCTTCGAGGAGGTCGAGCTGATAGATCGGGGCGATTAATCCGACCGTGGAACAGCCGCGCGTGCCGGATACTCCGCCGCGATGCCGCCACGAGCACACCGCGTGGAAATCAGTGGTGCCGACTTCAGGTCGGCCAATACGTTCGCTGCCATGCTGTCCACTGCGCGCCCGGGCGAGCGCCCGGCAACCTCCGACGACGGTCCGCACCGCCAGGTGGACCAGCGATCGAGCCCTGATCTTTGGGGCCGGCTGGTCGCGCGGACCTTCGCCTTGCCCGATGTCGTCGAGGGCCACAGCCAGGTCTCACCGGCCTCGTCCAGAGCGGTCTTCCTGACTGACCGCCACGAGGAACGCGCTCCGGAGACGTCGCTGGCGCCCGGAAAGCGTCTGGAGCCGGTGCACCTGCACGGCGTCGAGGACACCAGCGTCCACCTGGTGCTTCCACCAGAGCGCGGCCGGGAACTGGAGAGTCTCGGGTGGGCCGAAGCCCATCAGTATGCCGACTTCGGGACCGAGTTCATGCTCTACGGCCCTCGTTCCGCCGACGAACTGGACGCCGTGGTCTCGGTCATCGCCGAGAGCCTGGCCTTCGCACGCGGGCCGGCGCTGACCGATTTCCCCCGCCCGCCTCAGTAGTCATCTTCCCGACTCCCCCGCGAAGCGCTCTCCACAAGCACGTCTCCGGCGGCGGTCCGGTAGTAGAGCACTGATCTGCCCGAGCGCCGGCGCCGGACCAGGTCCGCGTCCAGCAGAACCTTGAGATGGCGGCCGACCGAGCCCAGTGGCTGGCCGGTCAGCGTCACCAGGTGGGTGGTGCTCTTCGGCGCCGTCAGCAGCAGCAGGATCGTCGCGCGGTTCGGGCCGAGCAGGCGGGCCAGCGGCTGTGGGGCGGTGGTCGTGCCGACGTCCGCGAGCGCGCCGGTGCACGGGTAGATGATCGCGTAGCGGGGGGTGGTGTCCCAGGTGACCCAGCCTCGGCCGGGGGTCACCGGGGCGAAGTAGAGGCGGGCGCCGGTGGTTTGGCGGGGTGGGAAGTCGTGGAGGTTGATCTGCAGGCGGCCGTCGCCGAGCCAGCGCATGCCGGGGCGCATGTCGTTCAGGGCCGCGGCCCAGCCCGCCTGGCTGAGGTGGGCGGTGCGGGAGACGATGTCCGCTTCCATCAGCCGGCGGCGGCGCTCCCAGGTCGGCGCGACGGTGTGGGTCCAGACCCAGGCCAGGACGTCGGCGAGGCGGTCGGCGAGGTCCTGGCGGTCCAGGCCCGCCGGGAGCGGGCCGCCGGAGGAGACGGCCAGCTGCTCGCGGGCCGCGTCGGGCGGGGTGCCGCGGACGATGTCCAGCTCCTGCTCGAACGTCCGGTCGCCGATCGGCACCGGCGCCAGCAGGTCCGCGATCCAGTGCGTGCGGGCGCCCATCGCCGCGTCCAGGAGCGGGCCGGTCAGCGGGTCGGCCTCGACCATGGCGCGGTAGGCGGCGCGGTGTACGTCGAACCAGGCCTTCTCCGCCGGGTGGGAGGTGGTCGCCCGGTAGAGGGTGTGCAGGCATGCGTGGGCCTCGGACAGCGGCGAGACCACGAAGCGGCCGCTCGCCAGCGTGTCGGTGTCGACCAGCCACCAGCCCATGGTTTCGCCTCCACGCGAAACTGTACCGGCGGTGGCCCGGGCGCTCACACACTGACGGGCATGCGGACCTACCGGCAGCTCTTCGCGACCCCCGAGTTCCAACCCCTGTTCCTCACCAGCCTGGCCCAGATCGCCGCCCAGACGGTCAGCGGCCTGGCGCTGAGCACGCTCGTCTACGCCGCCACCGGCTCCCCGCTGCTGTCCGCGCTGAGCATGTTCGGCCCCAGCCTGGCGCAGGTGATCGGGGCGACCGCGCTGATGTCGGCCGCGGACCTGATCCCGCCGCGCGCGGCGATGTCCGGGCTGGCGCTGGTCTTCGCGGTCGCGACCGCCGCGCAGGCGATCCCGGGGCTGCCGATCGCGGCGTCGTTCGGCATCCTGTTCGTGATCGGCGTCCTGGCCTCGGTCGGCGGCGGCGTGCGCTACGGGCTGCTCAACGAGATCGTGCCGAAGCAGGGATACCTGATCGGCCGCTCGGTGCTGAACATGGCGGTCGGCACGATGCAGATCTGCGGCTACGGGCTCGGCGGCGCGCTGCTGGCCGCGTTGTCGCCGCGCGCCACGCTGCTGGTCGGCGCGGGTCTGTACCTGGCCGCGGCCGTCGTCGCCCGGTTCGGGCTCAGCGGACGGCCGCAGCGGGCGACCGGACGTCCGTCGGTCACCCAGACCTGGCGGAACAACGCGGCCCTGTGGGCCTCGGCGCCGCGCCGCTACGTCTTCCTCGCGCTGTGGGTCCCCAACGGGCTGATCGTGGGCTGCGAATCGTTGTTCGTCTCGCTGTCGCCACGCCACGCCGGGGTGCTGTTCGCCAGTGCCGCGTTCGGGATGCTGCTCGGCGACATCACGACCGGCCGGTTCCTGCCCGCGCGCTGGCGGCGGGTCCTCGGCGCTCCGCTGCGGCTGCTGCTCGCGGTGCCGTACCTGGTGTTCGCGCTGCACCCGGGGATACCGGTGGCCGCGGTGGCCGTGATGCTCGCGTCGATCGGCTACGCGGCGAGCCTGCTGTTGCAGGAGCGTCTCATGGCCCTGACTCCGCACGAGCTCAGCGGGCAGGCGCTCGGGTTGCAGTCTTCGGGGATGCTGACGATGCAGGGGGTGGGGGCGGTCGTGGCCGGCGTGCTCGCTCAGTGGTCCTCGCCGGCCGCGGCGATGACGACCATGGCGGTGTTGTCGGTGCTGGTGACGTTGAGTCTGGCTCGGGGGCTGCGCGCCGAGGCGCCGACCACCGCGCAGCCGCGCCTGGCCGGCGTGTAGCTTGGGGCCATGGATTCCGGGGACCGGATAACGGTGGAAATGCGGCTGGCCGCGATCGAGGAGAAGCTCGACCTGGTCCTGGCCCATCTGGGCCTCGACGGGGATCCGGGCTCGGACCTGTACGCGCCGCTGACGGCGGCCACGACGGCGGCGGGCGCGAACGGCTCGGCGGTGTGGGCGCCGGGTTCGGCGATCGAGACGGACCCGCAGCTCGCGGCGCTGATTCAGGCGGGCAAGAAGATCCAGGCGATCAAGGTCTATCGGGAGGCCACCGGCGCCGGATTGAAGGACGCGAAGAACGCGGTCGAGGCGCTGGAGCGGAGTATGCGCGGGGACGGGCGGCGGCGGTAGCAGTGCCGGCAGCCCGCCCATAGAACCGCTATCCGCTAGAACCGCTACTCGGCCAAGTGCCGCCGCCGCAGTTCGCCACACAGCCCGACCAGGGCGCGCGCCCGGGCGAACTCGGTGGGGGTGAAGTCCAGCGTCTCGCGGGTGACCAGGAGGGTTCCGCCACCGGGATCGGACAGCGTGATCAGGGTCCCGGTACACGCCGCCTCCGGGACTTCGCGCGGGTCCCAGGTGACGGCGCACTGGCCGAACAGGTCGTGGAGCGCGGCCGGTAGGCCGGCGTCCCCGGCGGCCAGGCGGGCGGCGAGGGTGAGCACCCGGGCGGGGGCATCGGTGAGGTCGTCGCGGGCCGCGCGGTCGACGAGCGACACGTCCGCGCCGCCGGAGGCGATGGCCGACGCCAGCGCCTCGGCGTCGATCGTCGCGGGCACGTCGAGCAGGAACTCGTCCAGGACTCCGGTACCGAGTGGGTGGACCTGCAGGCCGACGATGTTGGCGCCGAGTGCGGCCAGCCGTTCGCAGACCGCTGCCAGAGAGCCGGGCCGGTCGCCCAGTGCGGCGCGCACGCGCCACAGGTTCAGATCCTCGCGCCACTCCCCCAAAGCCGCGTCGAGACCGTCGTCCGCCGGCCGTACCGAGACGAACGGCGTGTGCGCACGCAGCCGTCCCGGTCCGTAGACGCGCCACCACCATTGCAGCACCGAGGCCGCCAGCAAGGCCGCACCGAGCGCGATCAACAGGGTCCAGCCGTAGTGCCGGCGCCCGAGCACCTCGGTGAACAGCCCGGCGGTGCCGATGGCGAGGAAGAGCACTGCCAGCTCGATGATCTCCCGGCGCCAACTCCATTCGGGACGACGGCGGGCACGGCCCGGTTCCTGGCGAGAAGTCCGCATGCCCCGACTGTGCCGGTCGGTTGTTGCATGATCAGGTCCGGATCGTCACGGTTGCGTGAATCCGGCGGTGAGGCCGACGGGGCCGATGGGGCCGACGGGACGGGTCGGCTCAGGTTGTCGCACGCCCCAGGAACGTCAACCCCGGATCGTCGATCGGGATCTCATGGAAGCCCATCCGGTCGTAGAAGGCACGGGCCGCCGTGTTCGCCGTCGACATCACCAGGTGCACCCGCTTCGCCCCGGCCTGGTCCAGAGCCGCGAACAGCGTGCTGAGCAGTGCCCTGCCATGCCCCTGTCCTTGGTGGCTGGGCAGCAGGTCGATGTGCAGATGCGCCGGGTAGTCCGCGAGTTCCGGGACGATCCTGCGCTCGGGGTGGTGCAGCAGCTCGGTCATCACCGCGTCCAGCGTGCCCGGCTCGCCGCCCGGCAGCGGATGCCGCGCGCCGACCATCGGCAGCCACCTGTCGCGCAGTTCGCGCACGAACCGCTCGCTGTCACTGGTGCCCAGCACGTAGCCGACCGCCCGGCCGCCGTCATCGAGCACGAACGCGAGGTCGGGTTCGAGGGTGACATAGGGGGCGGCGAAGACGTCCGGCAGCAGATCCTGGTCACGGTAGATACCGCGCGCGTCGCCTCCGGCGTATCCGGTGCGCATGCAGATGTCGTAAAGGGCGTCCCGGTCTTCGGGTCGATAGAGGCGGATCGTAGGCGAGGACACGGATCGAAGCCTCCTGTTGACCTTTAGGACGAGAGCGGCTTCACCGTAGCGTTCGGGACTGACAACGCGGGTCGGCAGCCCGCCTACCAAGACCGCCCACCAGAACCGCGGCCGCGCACGCCGTCAGCGGGTGGCCTGCTCCGCGATCAGCCCCGTGACCCGCACCCGGTCCGGGTGCATCTCCTCGACCGTCTTGTGCCGGTGCGACCACGGCTGGCGCAGGTCCGGGGTGTACAAACGCGGCACAGCGCAGCCGTAGCGCTTGGCGTGGTAGAGCGCGATGTCCGCCCGCCGGAGCACGTCGGAGAAGGTGTCACCGGATTCGGACACCGCTATGCCGGCCGAGGCGCTGGGCACCAGCGTGACCGAGCGGATCTCATCGAGTTTCAGGTACTGCGGGGCGCCGAGGACTCCGACGATCGCGGTGACGTCGCGCAGCACAACCCGCGGGTCGGCCGAGGGCAGCAGCAGGACGAACTCGTCGCCGCCGAGGCGGAAGGCCCGGGCGCCGACGTCGCGGCAGGCCGCGGCCAGGCGTTCGCCGACGGCGACCAGGTGGGTGTCGCCGACCTGATGGCCCCAGGTGTCGTTGACCGTTTTGAAGTCGTCCAGGTCCAGCAGGGCGGCCGCGGGTGGTCGGCCGGCCCGGGCGGCGTGCTGGTAGTGCTGGCGGGCGGCGGTGCGGTTGGGCAGTCCGGTGAGCGCGTCGTGGTCGGCGAGCCAGCGGGCGTGGGCGGCCTCGCCGGTGGCGCGGCGGACCCGGCGGCGCATCGCGGCCAGCCCGGCCAGGAAGCCGGAGACCGCCGCCGCCGGCGTCGTCAGACACACCATCAGTTCGGAACCCACCGCTGCTCCCCCCGGATCTCAGCTCGTGCGGTGCGGCGCGACGGCCCGGCCGTCGGGCAGCAGTTCGCCGGTGTCCTCGAACTGGACCACCCCGTTGCACAGCAGCCCCCATCCCTGTTCGGGGTGGCTGGCGACCAGGTACGCGGCCTCGCGGTCGGAGTCATCGGCGGTCGGGCACGGCGGCTGGTGCTCGCACGTGCGCTGGGCGGGAAGGACTGCGCCTCGGCGCGCGGCTTCGGGGTCCTTCATGGCGATCATCTTTGGCCTCCTGCGTGGCCGGCCGTCTGCACCGGGTGTGGCGAGAGCGACGAGGTGTTTTGCGTTACACGCCCCCACCCACGAGGCTCGCGGGCCCTCTCGTCTAGATCAATAAGTATCCCATTTTGCAGGGATACGTAATTTATTCAAGGGGTCGGCGGCCCTGATCACGCAACGCTTCGGCGACATCACCCCTGGTAGTCCCCAGTTTCCGCAGAACCCGCGCGACGTGCTGCTCGACAGTGCGCGGGGAGAGGAACAACGCTTCGGCGATGTCGTGGTTGGTCGCGCCGCGGGCCACCAGGGTGGCGACTTGCCGCTCCCGGGGCGAGAGTTGGTCGCCGTAACCACGCCGCCCGCGCCCCGAAGGCCGGGAAAAGCCCAGCTCGGCCATGGTGTGTCGGCAGCGGGCCGCATCGTGGACGGCACCGAGCCGGTCATAGCCGGCCAGCGCCTCGGTCAGCCGGGCGGTGGCCGCCTCACGGTCGCCGGCCGCGCTCCACGCGGTACCGGCTTGTTCCGTCACGCGGGCCCGGTCGTAGGGGCGGCCGATGTCGGACCAGAGCCGGCGGGCGGTGTCGAACTCCAGCGCCGACGCCGCCGGATCGGTCGCCAGCAGCAGCACGCCGCGCGCCATGTGCAGCTCGGCCGTCGCGGCCGGCGCGTCCTTGCCCTGCAACCCCGCCCCGACGTCGGCGACCAGTTGCGTGGCGGCATCGCGCCGCCCGCGAGCCAGCGCCGCCTGGACCGCGACCGGCACCAGACCGGTGCCCCGGGCCCAGGCTTCGGCCCGGCGCAGCGTCGCGAGCGCCGGCGTGGCGATCGCCCAGGCGTCCTCGCCGGCGGCCGCGGCCAGCCGGACGGCGATGAGCCCGGCGGCGGCCCGCAGCTCGACGGTCACCTGGGACTCCAGCTCGCCGTAGGCCGCGGCGGCCGTGAACAGTTCAGCGGCCCGGTCCCGCGCGCCGCGCGCGGCGGCCAGCAGGCCGACCGTCAGCGCCTCGTCGGTCTTGGCCATGGCGATGTCCGGATACTCGGCCCGCAGCGCGGTGAACCGGTTCTCGATGTCGGCCCAGTCGCCGGCCAGGGCGTCGAGCCGGAGCAGCGCGATCCGGCTGTAGGACTCCATGTGCGGGAAGCTGACGCGGTGTGCCAGGTCGCGGCTCTCTTTCAGCATCCGGGCAGCGCGCCGGTCGTGGCCGAGTTCGACGGCGATCTCGCCGGTGTTGTACAGCGCGCGGATGGTCTGCCGCATCTCCTCGTCGTCGTCGCTGGACCGGGGCAGCTGGTCGGCGCGGGCCCAGACGCCGGGATCGCCCTGCCGGGCCAGCAGGGTGAGCCGGGTGGCCTGGACCGCGGCGTGCACGGCCGGGCCGGGGCTGAGCGCGGCCTGGGCCTCGGCGCGCTGCACCCAGGCCCAGGCCTGCTTCGCGCCGCCGTCGCGTTCGTTCATGGCCAGCGCGATCAGCGCCCGGGCGGCGCGGTCGGGCTGGTCGGCCAGTTCCTCGGCGGCGCGCGCCAGCTGCTGGAAACCGGCCCGGTCGCCGGCGTGGCCGACCATGAGCAGCCCCAGCGACAGCCGGATCTCGCCGCGGGCCCGGGTCGGCAGCCGGGGATCGGCCAGGATGCGGCGCAGCGCCCGGGCATCGGTGCGGTAGTCGACGCCGGTCACGGCGATGCCGGCCAGGGCCAGGGCGGCGCGGGAGCGCAGGTCGCCGGAGATGCCCGGCTGTTCCAGGATCCGGTGCAGCAGCGCGGCGGCGGTGCCGGAGTCGCCGAGCGAGATCGCCTGGTCGGCGGCGGCTTCGGCGCGGTCCAGCCAGGCCTTGGGGTCGCCGAGCATCAGGGCGTGGTGCGCGATCTGGACCAGCGGCGGCGGGGACTCGGTCTCCAGGACGGCGATCGCCTGCCAGTGCAGGCGGCCGCGCAGCGGGCCGGGCATCTGTTCGTAGGCGACGCGCTGGGCCAGGACGTGGCGGAAGAAGTAGCGGTTCGCGTCGGTCTCCTGCAGGACCGCGGTGCGCAGCGCTTCGGTGAGGCCGCGGGCGGCCTGGTCCGGTTCCAGGCCCGCGACCTGGGCCAACAGCTGTTCGGTGGCCGGGACGTCCAGGACCGCGGCGGTCTCCACGACGGTCCGGGCCGGCGCCGACAGCGCGTTCAGGCGCTCGGTGAAGGCCTCGCTCAGCCCGCGCGGCACTTCGGCGCGTTCCAGATCGGCGGCGAGGTCGACCCCTCGGCCGGGGGCTCCGCCTTGCTCCCGGTCGCCTCGGTCCCGGTCGCCCCGGTCGCCCCGGTCGCCGCCCGGACCGCGTTCGCCGCGCTCGGCCAACGTGATCAGGTCTTCTTCGGCGGCCAGCGGCAGGCCCTCGCTGCGCTGGTAGAGCACGCTGCCCAGCTCTGGAGTCACCCGGGTCCCGAGTGCGGCGTGCGCCAGGGCCAGCACGTCCGGTCCGGACAGCGGGCCCAGGTGGATCGCCACCGCGCTGACGCCGGGCTGCCGCCGGAACGCCGAACCCAGGACCGATCCGCCGGGCGGCAGGTCTTCGTCGCGGTAGGTGAGGACCAGGCTCAGCTGCTCGGGCATGTCGCGGGTGAGCAGAAGGAGCAGTTCGCGGGTGGCCTCGTCGATCCAGTGCGCGTCCTCGATCACCAGGACCGCCGGGCCGAGTGCGGCCAGGAACGAGCGCAGGCCGAAGACCTGCTGGAAGCGCTTGGCATGGGCGTCGGCCGGCGGCGGGGGCGGGGCGGGAAGCCGCGCGGCCAGATCGGGCAGAAGCGGGGCCAGCACGCCGGTGCTGGGCGGGAGGTCGGCGCTGGGCGGCAGCCAGTCGCCGGCCTTGCGCAGCGCGTCGATGACCGGGCCGTAGGGGAACGGTTCGCGCAGCGGGTGGCACACCCCGGTCAGGACCCGGCTGCCTTCGGCGGCCAGGGCGGCCGCCGCCTCGTGCACCAGCCGCGACTTGCCGATCCCGGCCTCGCCCTCGACCAGGACCACGGCCGGCGGGTGCCGCACGGCGGCGAGCAGCAGGCCGGTCTCGCGTCGGCGCCCGACGAAGGCGAAACCGGCCCCCGACCACGGCCACCGCGTCTGGGCTCCGGTGTCGGGGTCGGCATGCCGGGAGGTAGCGGCCACGTGTGATCACCCGTCCAGATTCCCTCCAAAGTAGATCAAGAGCCGGTTTTCGGCCATGCCGGCCGCCTTTCGGCCGGGCCGGTCGCCGTGGCTACCTCAAGCCTGGGCGGTGCGGCTCTTGAGGTCTTCGTCGGTGATGGCGCGCAGCACCCGGGCCGGGGTGCCGACCGCGACGGCCATCGGCGGGACGTCCCGGCTGACGACGCTGCCGGCCCCGATCACCGAGCCGCGGCCGATCCGGACGCCCGGCAGGACCACGGCGTTGCTGCCGATCCACACCTTGTCCTCGATCACGATCGGCTCGGAGAACCGGCCGAAGTCGGCGCGCCGCGCGGGGTGCACCGGGTGGCCGGTGGTGGTCAGGGTGACGCTCGGCGCGATCATCACGCCGTCCCCGATCCGGATCTCCACGTCGTCGACGAAGGTCAGGTTCACGTTGCCGAAGAAGTCGTCGCCGATGTGCACCTTGCTGCCGAACCCGGCGTGGAACGGCGGCAGCAGCACGGTGCGCTCCCCGACCGAGCCGAAGATCGCCTCCAGCAGGGCCCGGCGTCTGTCCGGCTCGCCGGGCGCGGTGCGGTTGTACTCGAAGATCTCGTCGGTGCGGCGTTGCGGGGCTTGGAAGGCTGCCTCGGTCTCGGTGTAGACGAGCCCCTTGGCTATCCGCGCCAGGACTTCTTCCTCATTGTTCTGCGACACAGCCGAACACTCCGTCCCTTGCTTCACTATGTGGATCATCGGTGCGGTCGAAGAGGATTGACTCTCTTTGGTAAGGCTCGCATATTCGCCAAGGGACGGTTGTTCCCGCCCATTCACCGTCGGGAGGCAATATGTACGATCGCGTTCCCCTGCTCGTCGCGAGATTCCTGCGGCGCTCCGGCACCCGCATCGCCGCCCTCGGCGCGGCGTTCGCCCTCGTCCTGGCATTCACCGCGCCGGCCAGCGCGGACACCGGCGCCGCGCGGGCGAGCGCCACTCGCGCCGCCCTGCCGGCCCTGGCCCCGATCATCCCCTTCGGATGTGCCAAGGCCGAGCCGGGCCGGGCCCACTGCCTGGGGCGGGGGCGGCTCGCGCCGACCACCACCGGCAGCCCGACCAGTTCCGGGCTGAAACCGGCCGACCTGATATCCGCCTACAAGCTCAGCGGCACCAACGGAGCCGGGCGGACCGTCGCGATCGTCGACGCCTTCGACGATCCCAACGCCGCCTCCGACCTCGCGGCCTACCGCAACGCCTACGGGCTGCCGGCGTGCACCGCGGCCAGCGGCTGCTTCCAGAAGGTGAACGGTAGCGGGCAGGCCTCGCCGCTGCCGGCCGCGGACTACGGCTGGGCCGAGGAGGAGAGCCTGGACCTGGACATGGTCTCGGCGATCTGCCCCGGCTGCCACATCCTGCTGGTGGAGGCCGCCGGCGCGGACACCGCGTCGCTGACCGCCGCCGAGGACAGCGCGGCCACGACGCCGGGCGTGGTGTCGGTCTCCAACAGTTGGGGCGCGGCCGAGGACAGCTCCACGCTGGCCGCCGACCCGCACTTCGACCACCCCGGGGTCGCCATCACCGCCAGCAGCGGCGACAGCGGGTACGGCGTCAGCTGGCCGGCCGCCTCGCCCTACGTCACCGCGGTCGGCGGCACCAGCCTGAGCACGGCGTCCAACGCCCGCGGCTGGACCGAGACCGCCTGGTCCAGCGCCGGCAGCGGCTGCTCGACCCAGGAGCCGAAGCCGGTATGGCAGCAGGACACCGGCTGCGCACACCGGACGGTCGCGGACGTGTCCGCCGTCGCCGACCCGAACACCGGGGTCGCCGTCTACGACACCGCGAACAGCTGCGGCGGCGGGGCCTTCTGCGACCTGCTGCTGTCCCTGGGCCTGGCCACCGGCGCCGACGGCTGGGTGCAGGTCGGCGGGACCAGCGCGTCCTCGCCGATCATCGCCTCGGTCTACGCGCTGGCCGGGAACAGCGCCACGACGAACTACGGCTCCTACCCGTACTCGCACACCGCGTCGCTGTTCGACGTGACCAGCGGCTCCAACGGCACCTGCACGCCGACGTACCTGTGCACCGCCGGTCCCGGCTACGACGGGCCGACCGGGCTGGGCACGCCGAACGGCACCGGCGCGTTCTGATCCGCACCGGCTGAACCGGAAGTGGTGCCGCGCCGCCTGGGATCCCGGGATCGGCGCGGCACCGCCGCAGATCCGGACGCGGCGCCCAAGCGTCAGGGGTTCGCCGGGTGCGCCGGGAGCGCTTCGCGTCCGGCGGCCAGGATCGCGTCGGCGATCTGGGCAACCGGGCGGGTGCCGTCCAGGACCAGCGCGCCGAAGCCCCGGTAGGTGGACTCCATGTTCTCGTTGTATCCGAGCGTGGCCGCCAACTCCTCCGGGTGTTTACCGAAGGCGTTCGTGGTGCGGGTCAGCAGGCGGTGCCGGAGCGTCTGATCGTCGACCACCAGACAGACCACGACGTCGAACAGGTCCCACACCTGTACCTCGTTCTCGACGGTGCCGAAAAGGTACGCGACCGTTCCCCGGGATTCCTCGGCAAGAGCCTCCACCTTCGGGCGGCCGATCTGCCAGCCGAAACCGTCGAGCCAGCCGGGCGGCGCCGGATACGGCGGGTCAACGACAACCTCCCCGGTGACCCGATCCACCCACTGGTTGTAGCCGTCCCAGTCGGCGTCGATCGCCCGCTCGCCCCGGCCTTTCAGCAGGCTGCAGACCGTCGACTTGCCGACCCCCGCGTTGCCCGTCACCCACACCAATGCCACCACCGCAGTTTCGCACGAGGCCGGTCACGGCTCAGGCCACTGGCTCTCGATGAACGCCAGGAACCGCGCCGCCGCCGGGGCGAGGGCGTGATCGGTCCGCCACGTCAGGCCGATCGTGCGGCCCGCGGCCCGGGTCGACAGGCTGATGCCGATGGTGCCGCTCAGGCCGACGAACTGCTCGGGGACCACCGCCACCCCGAGGCCGGCGGCGACCAGGCCCTCGATGGTGGCCAGGTCGGCGCTCTCGAAGGAGATCCGGGGGACGACCCCGGCCTCGGCCAGGAGCCCGTCCAACAGCGTCCGGAAGCCGAAGCCGACCGGGGTGGTGACGAGTTCCTCGTCGGCGAGTTCGGCCAGGGCGATGCGCTTGCGGTCGCGCAGCCGGTGGCTCGGCGGCACCACGACGACCAGCCGTTCGCGTTGCAACGGCAGCCAGCCGAAGTCGCCGGTCGGGCGCGGGGAGGTCACCGCCAGTTCGACGGCGCCGGTGCGCAGGTCGTCCCGGATGTGGTGGGCCGCCTCCTGGGTGAGCAGCACGCGGACGGCCGGCGCGTGCCCGTGGAAGGCCCGCAGCAGCCGCGGGACCAGCGAGGTGGCCATCGAGTCCAGGAACGCCAGCCGCACCACGCCCCGGTCGGGGTCCAGGCGCGCGGCCAGCTCGGTCGTCAGCTGCTCGTAGCGGGCCAGCAGCTCCCGGGCCGCCGCGACGACGAGTTCGCCGTTGGGATTGGGCGCGACACCGTCCGGTGCCCGTTCGAACAGCCGGGTCTCCAGCTCGGTCTCGACGCGCGCCAGCGCCCGGGACAGCGTGGGCTGGCTGACGCCGAGGATCGCGGCGGTTCCGGTCATGTGCCGGTGGTCGGCGAGCGCGACCAGCCAGCTGAGATCACGCAGCAGCATCCCCGCCACGATACGCGAGGCGATACGGATTACGCATCGAGAAGGCCCGTCTCTGCTATTGGACGCATGACGGCCGCGGAGTCACGATCGTTGGGTGACCACCCTGGCTCAAGCCGACACCGTCCCAGCCGAGCACGAGGGACACCTGCCCGGCACCCCCGAATTCCGCCGCGTCCTGACCGCCCTGTTCGCCGCGGGCATAGCCACCTTCGTCCTCCTTTACGACACCCAGGCGCTGCTCCCCGACCTCTCCCGCGCCTTCCACGTCTCGCCGGCCGCGAGCACGCTCTCGGTCTCGGCGGCCACCATCGGCCTGGCCCTGGCGCTGTTAGTGTTCGGGCCGCTGTCCGAAGCGGTGGGCCGCACGGTGCTGATCCGGTTCTCCATGGCCGCCTCGGCGGTGCTGGCGATCATCTGCGCCGCCGCCCCCGACTGGGATTCCCTGATCGCGTTGCGGCTGCTGGCCGGCGTGGCGCTCGCCGGGCTGCCGGCGGTGGCCACCGCGTACCTGCGCGAGGAGATGCACCCGAGCGCCCAGGCGCGCGCCGCGGGGATCTACATCGGCGGGACCGCGATCGGCGGGATGGCGGCCCGGATCGTGACGGCGCCGATCGCCGAGTCGGCCGGGTGGCGGTGGGCGCTGGTGGCCGCCGCCGCGGTCTCCACGGCCTGCGCCGTGGTCGTCGCGGTCACGCTGCCGCCGTCGCGGCACTTCGTTCCGACCCGGCTGCGGGGCCGGACCGTGCTGGCGATGCAGCGCCGGGCGCTGGCCGACCCGGCGCTGCTGGCCCTGTACGCGCTGGGTGCTTGTGCGGTCGGGGCGCTGGTCGCGGTGTTCAACGCCGTGGGGTTCCGGCTCACCGGCGCTCCGTTCCATCTGGGCGTCGGGCTGGTCAGCCTGGTGTTCTTGACGTATCCGCTGGGGACGGTGAGCTCCACGGTGTCCGGCCGGCTGGCCGACCGGCTGGGGCGGCGGGCGATCGCGCCGATCGGCTGTGCGGTCGCCTTCGGCGGGGTGCTGCTGACGCTGACCGGGTCGCTGCCGGTCGTCATCGTCGGGATCGCCGCGCTGACCGTCGGGTTCTTCTGCGTGCACGGCCTGGCCAGCGGCTGGGTCACGGCGCGTTCGCACGCGTCGGGAGCCAGTCCCAGCCAGGCCGCGGCGTTCTACCTGTTCGCCTATTACATCGGTTCGTCAGTGTTCGGCAGCCTGGGCGGGCGCGCGTGGTCGGCCGGGGGCTGGCCGGGCGTGGTCACGGTAGCGGGCTCGCTGCTGGGGATCGCTGGAGTGCTAGCCCTGTTGCTGCGTCGGATCCCGCCGCTGGTCGCGCCGCGAACATCGGGCTGATCGCCGGGCTCGTCCCCGGCACCGCCCCCGATACCGCCCCCGACGCGGCCACCGATCGCGGCACCGGGATCGTCGAGCCGCCGCCGAGGTGGTTGAACACCAGGTTCAGCGAGAACGCCACCACCACCGCGATGGTGATCGGGCTGCCGAAGACGATCTGGGCCCAGCTCGGGAACTTCTCGAAGAAGATCGAGTTCCCGAAGCGGTCCATGGCGTAGGCGGGGAGCAGCGACAGGCCCAGGGAGGTCGCGACGATCAGCAGGTTGTGGTTGCCCTGGAACTCGGCCTTCTTCAGGGTCTGGATGCCGACGGCGGTGACGGTCGCGAACATCACCAGGGCCGCGCCGCCGACCACGAACTCCGGCACCGCGGCCACGAACGCCCCGACCTTCGGGATCACCCCCATCACCACCAGAAAGCCGCCGGTGACCGCGGTGACCCAGCGGGAGCGCACGCCGGTCATCTGGACCAGGCCGACGTTCTCGGCGAACAGCGTGTCGGGGAAGGAGTTCATGGACCCGCCGAGCAGCGCCGACAGGCCGTCGGCGGCCAGGCCGCGGGTGATGTCCGCACCGGTGAGCTCCTTGCCGGTCATCTCGGCGACCGCGAGCATGTCGGCGGTGGACTCTGTGTAGGTGACCAGCATGACGATGCACATCGAGATGACCGCCGCGGCGTCGAACTTCGGCGCGCCGAAGTGGAAGGGCGCGGCCAGGCCCAGCCAGTCGGCGTGGCCGACGCCGGACAGGTCCCAGGAGTGCGTGCGGGTGCTCCCGGACCAGCTGTGCGTGAACAGGGCCAGCACCGCGCCGACGGTGATGGCCAGCAGCGGGGCGATCTGGCCGAGGAAGCCGCGCAGGGTGCGGGCCAGGATGAGGATGCCGAAGACCACCGCGAAGGCCACCATGATGTGCGAGACCTGGCCGTAGTGCGGGTCCTCGGTGTCGTGGCCGGCGATCATCGCCGCGGCCGGGCCGATCAGCGAGAGCCCGATGACGGTGATGACGATCCCGGCCACCAGCGGCGGGAAGAAGCGGATCACCTTGGCGAAGGGTCTGGCGATCAGCAGGCCGAACACGCCCGAACACAGCATGGCGCCGTAGACGTAGGGCAGGCCCTTCTCGCCGCCGAACTTGGCGGCGATGGTGATCATCGGCGGGATGACGGTGAACGTCGCGCCGGCCACCACCGGCAGCCGCACGCCGAACAGCTTGCCGACGCCGACCGCCTGGATCAGCGTGGCCACCCCGGCGACCAGCAGGTCGGCGTTGACCAGCAGGGCGATGGTGGCGGCGGACAGCTTCAGCGCGCCGCCGACGACGAACGGGACGGCGATGGCGCCGGCGTACATGATGAACAGGTGCTGCAGGCCGAGGATGGTCAGCCGGGGCGCCGGCAGGACCTCGTCGACCGGGTGTACCCGGGGTTTGGCCTGTGGTGCGTCCGGGGGTATCGCAGTATCGCGCGGGCCGCTTTCGGATGTGCTCATGGAGGGGCTCCCTTGGCGTGAGGGGTTTATCGCTGAGCCGTGCCCCATGCGGTAGTGCCCTTGCCGAGCTACCGGTGCGGTAGCGTCCGAGCCTGCCGTTGTACCGATGAGGATGGTGCTGGTGCGCGCTGGTGTTTCTGAGGAACGGGGGGCGAAGCCGACATCCGTTCCGGGCGAGTTTTTCGTGAGCTGTTAACCCATTGGATGCGAAGCTAGTCCGCCGCCTGATGCCCAGTCAATGAAACTCATCGGATTTCTCGATAGCGGAGCAGGATTCGTACCTTCCCACAATGCAGTTTTCTGCGAAACCCGAAATGGGCATGGCGATACCCTCGCCGTCGCATTTCTGACGGCGAGGGAATGCCATACCCGGAGGATCTGTGCTATGCGTTGTCCTGCCAGCGGGCCTGGACGGCGGCGAGGCCGGAGTCGGTGAGGGTGCCCAGGACGCGCAGGCGGGCCACGCCGCCGTCGGGGCGTACTTCCAGGCGCAGGTGGGTCACGGGGCGGGCGTCGTCGAGCCGGAAGCGGTGCCGGTAGTCCGGCAGCATGCTGCTCTGGCCGATCACCTCGAACCAGTCCGAGCCCGCCGGCTCGCCCGGCCGGTCGGCGCCGAGCAGGACGATGTGGTCCGGCGCGTTGCCCTTGTAGTTGGCGGTGTCGATCTCGATCACGGCCGGGACCCCTTGGGCGGCCAGCCGGACCTCGATCCAGTCCCCGACGCCGTCGCGGCGGCGGGCCGTCTCCCAGCCCTCGCCCATGACCCGGGACTCCCCCGGTTTGATCAGGTTCTCCGGCGCGGAGAAGAACATGTTGGAGGCGGCGACGATCTGGGCGCCGTTGGTCAGGGCGGCCAGATCCACCGGGACGCCGGCCAGGAACCGCGGGTCCGGGACGGGTTCGCCGTAGACGCGGAAGCGGGCGATGCCGCCGTCGGGGATCATGGCGAGCCGGACGTGGGTGAAGCGGCGCTCGGCACCGCCCGCGGCCTCGACGGCGAAGTGGTGCTCGCAGTCCCCGGACAGCGGGCTGACCGGCACGATCTCGGTCCACTCGGCGGCCAGCAGATCGGCCGGGGTCGGGAAGCCGGGGACGCTGGCCGCTTCGACGCGGGCGTGCGGCGGGTAGTTGCCGATGAAGAACGCGGTGTCGACGGTGACGCCGCGCACCACGCCGGGGATGCCGAGGCGGATGATCGCCGAGTCGTGCTCGGTGCCCTGCACACCCGGTCCGCCGGGCCGTCGGCGCCGGGTCTCCCAGCCGTCCACGACCTGGCCTTTGTGGCCGAAGGTGTGGGGGCTGAAGGTCGGCAGTTCGGGGCGGATCAGCGCCTCCTTCTCGCCGAAGAACTCGTCGTTGGCCCACACCACCGCGCCCCCGACGTCGCGGGCGGCCAGGTCGGTCAGGCGGGTGAAAGACGGGGTGTCGCTCATCGGACCTCCGGGGGTGTGAGGAAGCATCCGCGCGGGACGCCGGTGATCGGCTCCCCGCGCAGGTAGGCCGCGCGCACGACGCCGTGCAGTTCGCGGCCGGCGTAGGGGGTGACAGGGTTCTTGTGGTGCAGGGCCGCGGGGTCGACGGTGAACGCGGCGTCGGGGTCGAAGACCACCAGGTCGGCGTCGCAGCCCACAGCGATACGGCCCTTGGCCGGCAGGCCGACCAGATCGGCGGGCCCGGTGGCCATCCACTGCGCGACGTCGGCCAGGCTCCGGCCCCGGGCCCGCGCGCCGGTCCACACCGCCGACAGGCCCAGTTGTAGCGAGGAGATCCCGCCCCAGGCCGCGGCGAAGTCGCCGGAGTCGAGGTGCTTGAGGTCGGGCGTGGCGGGCGAATGGTCGGACACGACGACGTCGATCACGCCGTCGGCGAGCGCCGCCCACAACGCCTCGCGGTCCTGGGCGCGGCGGATCGGCGGGCAGCACTTGAACTCGGTGGCGCCGTCGCCGATCTCCTCGGCGCTGAAGGTGAGGTAGTGCGGGCAGGTCTCGGCGGTGATGCGGACGCCGCGGGCCTTCGCGGCGGCGATACGCGGCAGAGCCTCGGCCGCGGCCAGGTGCAGGATGTGGACCCGAGCGCGGTATTCGTGCGCGGCGTCGATGACGGCGGCGATGGCGCTGTCCTCGGCGGCGGCCGGACGCGAGGCGAGGAAATCGTGATAGCGGGTACTGGAAGGCGCGGCGGCAAGGGCTTCGGCGTTCTCGGCATGGACGATGAGAAGCCCGTCGAACCGGGCGATCTCCCGCAATGCTTTACGCATTTCCGGAACGGTCAGCGCCGGGAACTCCTCAACACCGGAATCGGCGAGGAAGCATTTGAAACCGAACACGCCCTTCTTGTGCAAAGAACGCAACGCGGCAGTGTTACCGGGTATCGCACCACCCCAGAATCCGACATTGACGAAACACTTCCCGTCGGCCGCTTTGCGCTTGACGTCCAACGCGGGCCCGTCCACCGTCGGCGGAATCGAGTTGAGCGGCATATCGACCAGCGTGGTCACGCCCCCGGCCGCCGCCGCGCGCGTGGCGGAGGCGAAGCCCTCCCACTGCGTACGGCCGGGCTCGTTGACGTGCACGTGCGTGTCGACCAGGCCGGGCAGCAGCGCGGTGTCGGCGAGGTCGAGCTCCACCCGGCCGGTGTAGGGGGCACGGTATTCGCCGACCGCGGCGATGCGGCCGTCCCGCACGCCCACCGCCGCCGGGCGCGGACGGACGGCGTCGGGCAGAACGGCGCGTGTGGAGCGCAGGACGAGGTCGAACGGATCATTCGCGGTCATACGGCGGCCCCGGTGAGCGCATCGGCGGCGATGACGGCCGCGAGCTGTTCGAGGAGCGGACCGGCGTCGAGGATGCAGCGCTCAAGATCGGGCTCGATGCCGCTGAGCGTGTAGGCGGCGCGGATCCCGGCGGCTTCGAGCTCGGCGGGGGTCAGGGTGCAGACCCCGGCGACCGCGACGACGGGAACGCCCGCGCGGGCAGCGGCTCGGGCGACACCGGCCGGGGCCTTGCCGCGCAGGGATTGGCGGTCGAGGGAGCCTTCGCCGGTGATGACGAGGCGCGCGCCATGGGCCTTGGTCGCAAAGTCGGCCAGGTCCAGGACGATGTCGATACCGGGTTCCAGCCGCGCGCCGAGCAGGGACATGGCTGCGAAACCGATGCCGCCTGCCGCGCCCGCGCCGGGGACTTGGGCGAAATCAGCCGGCGCATGGGCCGGGCTGTGGGCAGGGACCTGGCGCGAACCAGCATCCACATCTGCCGGGCCCGAGCCCGTGACCGAACCACGCGCACTAGCCAGGCTGTGGGCAGCGATCTCGCGCGAACCAGCATCCGCATCTGCCGAGCCCGAGCCCGAAGCATGCGCACCATCAACCCGCGCACCAGCCGGGCCGGGGCCGAAGCCCCGACCCCCGACCGCGCCTTGAACCAAGCGAGCCCAGTTCGCCAGCGCCGCGTCAAGCAGCGCGACATCTTCTGCCGTCGCACCCTTCTGCGGCCCATATATCGCCGCAGCGCCATTCGGCCCCAGCAGTGGATTGTCGACATCGCTGGCCACGATCAGCTCCCTGACCGCGGCCAGCTCGCCCACATCGATCCGCGCCAGCCGGGCCAGCGCCGCACCGCCGCGCGGCAGTCCCTGCCCCGCCGCGTCGAGCAGGCGCGCGCCGAGCGCCTGGACCAGGCCCGCTCCCCCGTCGGTGCAGGCGCTGCCGCCGAGCCCGAGGATGACGCGCGTGCATCCGGCCTCGAGCGCCGCGCGGATCAGCTGCCCGGTGCCGTACGACGTGGCTGACAGCGGGGCCGCCTCGCCGCGCGGCAGCCTGCGCAGGCCCGAGGCCTCGGCGACCTCGATCACCGCCGTGTCGCCGCGCACCGCGAAGCCCGCTTCGATCGGTGCGCCGGTCGGGCCGGTCGCGCGGGTCAGGACCCGCGCGAAGCCGGCTTCGACCGCCGCGGCGACCGTGCCCTCGCCGCCGTCGGCGACCGGGATCGTGCGGATGCCCAGGGCGGGCGAGGCGCGGCGCAGTCCCGCGGCCAGATGGGATGTGGCCTCGGCGGCGCTCAGGGAGCCCTTGAACTTGTCCGTGGCCAGCAGGATGTGGCCGGCGCTGGACTGCGGCATGGTCACGGCTGCGACTGCGGCTCGGGCAGCGGCTCGAATTCGCGCACCGCGTCGATGGCCGGGCCGTGCGGGGTGTTGGCCTCGCGCTCGATCATGATCTCGACCAGGACCGGGCGGTTGGTGGCCGCCGCCTGCTTGCGGGCCCACTCCAGGGTGGGGCGGATCTCGTCAGGGGCGAACACGCGGCGTCCCGAGCATCCGTAGGCCTCCATGATCTTGACGTTGTCGGTGCCGTACTCGTCGTAGTGGATGTCGACCTGGTAGTTCATCTCGTAGCCGATCGAGGCCTGGCGGATCAGGCCCAGGTACTCGTTGTTCAGCATGATCAGCACGAACGGGACGTCGTACTGCGCCCCGACCGCCAGTTCCTCCACCAGGAAGTGGAAGCCGTAGTCGCCGACGATGCCGACCACCTCGGCGTCCGGTTCGGTCTTGCGCAGCGCGGTCTTCACCCCGATCGCGGCCGGGATCTCCCAGCCCAGCGGTCCGGCCTGGCCGCAGACCTGGTAGCGGCGCGGCTGGTAGGCCTTCTGGTGCTGGCCGCCCCAGATCTGGTAGAGGCCGATCGCGGTCACGAAGTAGGTGGAGGCGTCGAAGAGCTCGTTGATCTCCTTGTAGACCCGCGGCGCCTTGATCGGCACGGAGTCGAAGTCCTCGCGCCGGGTCAGCGAGGTCTTCAGCGAGGTCACCCGCGAAGCCCAGGCGGCCGGGCCGCGGCCTGCGACGCCGCGCGCCTTGGCCGCCGCCAGCAGGGCCCGCAGGAACAGCTTGGCGTCCGAGACTATCCCCAGGTCGGGCTCGAACACCCGGCCCAGCTGGGTCGACTCGATGTCGACGTGGATGAACTTGCGGTCGCCCCGGTAGACGTCGAGGGTCCCGGTGTGCCGGTCGCCGAAGCGGGCGCCGACGGCGAGTACGAGGTCTGATTCCAGGAACGAGGCGTTGCCGTAGCGCTGCGAGGTCTGCACGCCGGTCATGCCCGCGTACAGCGGGTCGTCCTCGTCGACCGCGCCCTTGCCCATCAGCGTGACCTGCACCGGGATCCCGAGGTAGGACACCAGCTCGCGCAGTTCCGGCGCGGCGTCGGCGATGATCACGCCGCCGCCGGCCAGGATCAGCGGACGCTCGGCGGTCAGCAGCAGGTCCAGCGCCTTCTCCACGCGCGGCGCGTGCGGCTCCACGACGGCCACCGGCAGCGGGGAGTCGAGCGCGGCGTCGTACTCGATGAACTGCTTGGCGACGTCCAGCGGGATGTCCACCAGCACCGGCCCGGGACGGCCCGAGCGGGCGATCCGGAAGGCCTCGCGGAAGATCCACGGCGCGGTCGCCGCCTCCTTGATCTGCACCGCCCACTTCGTCACCGGCGTGGCGCAGCCGACGATGTCGACGGCCTGGAACGCCTCCTTGTCCAGGGCCGTGGAGACGGCCTGGCCGGTGATGCAGACCATCGGGATCGAGTCGGCCATCGCGGTGTACAGGCCGGTGATCATGTTGGTCCCGGCCGGCCCGGAGGTGCCGATGGCCACGCCGACCCGGCCGTTGGTCCGGGCCCAGCCGTCGGCCATGTGCGTGGCGCCCTCTTCGTGGCGCACGATCAGGTGGTCGATCCCGCCTTCCTCTTCCATCGCCTTGTACAGCGGCAGGATGGCGGCGCCGGGGCAGCCGAAGGCGGCGTCCACGCCCTCGGACTTCAGGACCTGCACCACCGCGTTCATCACGGGCATCTTCATGGGAGTCAGTTCGCCTTTCGTGCGGCACGGCCAGATCGACCGGACAGGTTCTCGGCCACGGCCAGCAGCGCGGAGTGGTCCCGGTCGCCCAGGCCCTGCGCGCGGGCGGCCTGGATCAGCGCGGCGACCAGGCTGGTCATCGGCAGTGCCACCTCGGCCTGCCGCGCGGCGTCCAGGGCGATGCCCATGTCCTTGTGGTGCAGGTCGATGCGGAAGCCCGGCTTGAAGTCGCGGGCCAGCATCGAGGCCCGCTTGAGCTCCAGGATCCGGGAGCCGGCCAGGCCGCCGGCCAGCATGTCCAGACCCGCGGCGGCGTCCACGCCCGCGGCCTCCATCAGCACGATCGCCTCGGCGACCAGCGCGTACGTCCCGCCGACCACCAGCTGGTTCGCGGCCTTGACGACCTGCCCGGAGCCGGCCGGCCCGCACAGCGCCGCGACCTTGCCGACCGCGTCGAACACCGGACGCGCGGCGGCGAAGGCGTCGGGCTCGCCGCCTACCATGATGGACAGGACGCCGTCGATCGCGCCCTTCTCGCCGCCGGACACCGGGGCGTCCAGCACGCGCACGCCGAGCGCCTCACCGGCCGTCGCGACCGCGATCGAGGTCTCGGGGCGGATGGTGGAGAAGTCGATGAACAGGGTGCCGGGCTTGATGGACTCGAACACCCCGCCGCCGCCCAGGACCGCGGCGGCCACGTGCGGATGCGCGGGCAGCATGGTGATGACGATGTCGGCGCCGTCGATCGCCTCGGCGATGGAGGCCGCGCCGGTGCCGCCGGCGGCGGCGAGCTTGGCGACGTTGGGGGCGTTCAGGTCGTAGCCGGTCACCTCGAACCCGGCCTTGACCAGGTTCGCGGCCATTGGGGACCCCATGATCCCCAGGCCGATGAAGCCTGTCTTCGTGCTCATGAAAGAGATTCCATCCATTCGAAGCTGTCGGTGGTGATGCCGGTGGACGGCTTGTACTCCAGCCCGATCCAGCCCCGGCCGGACTCGGCGGTGTAGCCGGCCTCGGTCAGGGCCTTGAACAAGGCGGAGAAGTCCAGGGCGCCGCTGTCGGGTTCGCCGCGGGCCGGGATGTCGGCGATCTGCACGTGCCCGAACCGGCCGGCGTGCGCGGCGATCGTGGTGAACAGGTCCTCGTCCATGCGGGCCAGGTGGTAGAGGTCGCACAGGAAGGCCAGGTTGCTCGCGCCGGTCGCGGCCGAGACCCGGTCGATCTCGGCCAGCGCCGCCGCGGTGGAGGTGATCGGGTACGCCGGGGACTCGATCGCGTTCAGCGCCTCGATCAGCACGGTCGCGCCGATCCGGTCGGCGGCGGCCGCCGCCGCGCCGAGATTCTCCAGCGCCAGGTCCTGCTGCTGGAGTTCGGAACAGCCCTCGATCCGGTTGCCGTACAAGGCGTTCAGGTTCCGGCAGCCGGTGCGCTCGGCGATCCCGACCGCGACGTCGATGCCGTCCCGGAACCGCTCGCCGTGTTCGGGGACTGATACCAGCCCGCGCGCGCCGACCGACAGATCGTCGGGGAAGTTCAGCCCGACCAGGCTGACCCCGGCGTCGTCCAGCGCGGCCGTGAACGCGTCCACGTCCCGGTCGGACGGCACCGCCTCGGTCCCGAACGGCCACCAGAACTCCGCGGCGGTGAACCCGGCGGCGCGGGCGGCGGCCGGGCGTTCCAGCAACGGCAGTTCGGTGAACAGGATCGAGAGGTTGATGTCGAAGCGGAGCGTCACTGGGCTGCCTCCAGGCTGGCCTTGTACGCACGCCAGTCGGCGTGGTGGGAGATGTCGCGGTAGGTGTGGGGTTCGGTGTAGGCCCGGCGCCGGACCATCGACAGGGTGCCGCCGCCGTCTTCGAGTTCGATGACGCCGAGTTCGAGCTCTTCGGGCTCGGCGGGCAGCAGCGAGCGCTCCAGGACGTCCCAGGGCACGTCGTAGAGCTCGCCGACGACGCTCACGCCGCCGGACTGGACCGCCTCGATCGCCGGGAATGCGTCGCCGACGGAGTAGAAGCGGTACTTGGCGGCGGTGCGGACGACGCCGACCAGCGGGGAGTCCTTCAGGAGGTGGTTGAGGGGGCCGCCGCGCATGGCGGCGCCGTTGAGGAACATCAGGGTCATGCCGGGACTCCGCTCTCAAGGGGTGGGACCGCCGGGGCGTGGTGGATCGCGGTGCTGACGTCGGCCAGGGCGCGCCCGGTACCGCCGTGCCGGGCCGCGACGATCTCGGCAGCGATGGACAGCGCGGTCTCCTCCGAGGTGCGGGCGCCGAGGTCCAGGCCGATCGGGGCGTGCAGGTTCGCGATCTCGGCGTCGGACAGGCCCGCTTCGCGCAGCCGGTCCGCGCGCTGGGCGCAGGTGCGGCGCGAGCCCATGGCCCCGACGTAGGCGATGGGCAGCCGCAGGGCCTGGACCAGCAGCGGGACGTCGAATTTGGCGTCGTGGGTGAGGACCGCGACGACCGTGCGGGCGTCGACGCGGGTGGTCTGCAGGTAGCGGTGCGGCCAGGCGACCACGACGTCGTCGGCTTCCGGGAAGCGGCGGCGGGTGGCGAAGACCGGGCGGGCGTCGCAGACGGTGACGTGGTAGCCGAGGTACTTGCCGACGCGGACCAGCGCGGCGGCGAAGTCGATGGCGCCGAAGATGAGCATGCGGGGCGCGGTGACGAAGGACTGGATGAACACGGTCACCGGCTCGCCGCAGTCCTGGCCCTCGCCCTCGGTGCCGACGGCGATGGTGCCGGTGGCGCCGGACTCGACCATCGCGCGGGCGTGCCGGGCGATGACGCGGTCGAGGCCTGGGCTGACGGCGCCGGTGGCGGACCAGGGATCGCCGTCGACGGCGATCGAGGCGCCGGGCGGGCCCCACAGGATCTCAGGGGCCTGCGGGCGGACCGCGAGCGAGCGGCCGACCAGGTCGGCGGGGCCGGCGATGACCCGGGCCAAGGCGATCGGCTCGCCGGCGACCGTGGCGGACAACGCCGCACCGACAGCCGACTCCGGCCGCGCGGTCAGGGCACTGCCCCGGCCATCAGCGGCGGGCGACTCCGGTCGCGCGATCGGCTCGCCGGCGCTCATGGCCTCAAGTTCTGAACCGATCGCGGGTTCACGATCCGGAAACACCGGCTGGATGAACACCTCCAGCTCCCCGCCGCAGGTCAGCCCGACCGCGAAGGCGTCGTCATCGCTGTACCCGAACGTCTCCAGCACCGGCCTGCCGTGTTGCAGCGACTCCACGCACAGCTCGTACACCGCCCCTTCAACACAGCCGCCGGACACGCTCCCCACCGCCGTGCCCTCGGCATCGACCGCCAACGCGGCGCCGAGTTCGCGCGGGGCGCTGCCCTTCACGGCCACCACTGAGGCGATCGCGTAGGGCTTGCCGGCCGCGTGCCAGGCGTGCAGGTCCTCTGTGATGTCACGCATCTGTCGGAACCTCCGTCAGGTCCTCCGGTCGGATCGGCACCCGGCGCAGGTCCAGCCCGGTCGCGTCGCGGATCGCGGCGGCGATCGCCGGGGTGGAGGACAGCGTCGGGGGCTCGCCGGCGCCGCGCAGGCCGTAGGGGGCGCGGGGGTCGGCGTTCTCCAAGATCTCCATCCGCATCGGCGGCATGTCCAGGATCGTGGGGATCAGGTAGTCGGTGAAGGAGGGGTTGCGGACCTTGCCGTCGCGGACCTGGATCTCCTCCATCACCGCCAGGCCCAGGCCCTGGGCGGAGCCGCCGTGCAGTTGGCCTTCCAGCGACAGCCGGTTCATGATTTTGCCGACGTCCTGGACCAGGTCCAGGGCGACCACCTTGATCAGGCCGAGCTCGATGTCCACGTCGACCACCGCGCGGTGCACGGCGAAGGCCAGCTGCGTGTGCGAGTTCCCCTGGCCGGTGAACGGATCCATGCGGTCGGTGCGGTGGTGGTGGTACTCGCGGGTCTCCTCGATCGGGCCGGCGGCCAGCACCTCCTCCAGGGTGCCGATCACGCCTTCGGCGTGCGACACGATCTTCCCGCCGACCAGCGACAGGTCGTCGTAGTCCCGGCCGTGGTCCTCGGCCAGCCGGGCGAACACCGCGGCCCGCACCGCCTCGCACGCGGTCTTCACCGCGCCGCCGGTCATGTACGACTGCCGCGAGGCCGAAGACGATCCGGCGTTGCCGACCGAGGAGTCGGCCGGGTGGATGACCACCTGTTCCACGCCCAGTTCGGTGCGCGCGATCTGCGCCTCCAGCGTGATCAGGCCCTGCCCGACCTCGGCGGCGGCGGTGTGCACCAGCGCGCCGACGGTGTCGCCGAGCAGCTCCAGGCGCACCCGCGCGGTGGAGTAGTCGTCGAAGTCCTCGGAGAAGCAGATGTTCTTCACGCCGATGCCGTAGCCGACGCCGCGCACGACGCCTTCGCCGTGGGTGGTGTTGGCGGTGGAGCCGGGCAGGTTGCGCAGGTCCGAGGTGTCGGCCGGGGCCGGCATCGGCAGCGCCTTGAGCGTCTCCAGCATCTCGGCGACCGGCGCCGGCGCCTCCACGACCTGGCCGGTGGCCAGCTTGTCGCCCTGGGTCACGGCGTTGCGCTGGCGGATGGTGACCGGGTCCAGGCCGAGGGCGGCGGCCAGCTTGTCCATCATCGACTCGTAGGCGAAGCAGGCCTGGACCGCGCCGAAGCCGCGCATCGCGCCGCACGGCGGGTTGTTGGTGAGCGCCCCGTAGGAATCGATCCTGATGTTCGGGACGACATACGGCCCGACGCCGAGCGAGGCGGCGTTGCCGACGACGTTGGAGGTGGCCGAGGTGTAGCCGCCGCCGTCCAGGACGATCTCCACGTCGGCGAACACCAGCTTGCCCTCGGCGGTGGCGCCGTAGGTGTACTTCATCGAAGCCGGATGCCGGTGCACATGCCCGAAGAAGGACTCCTCGCGGTTGTAGACCATCTTCACCGGCTTGCCGATCCGCAGCGCGAGCATCGCGGCGTGGATCTGCATCGACAGGTCCTCGCGTCCGCCGAACGCGCCTCCGACCCCGGACAGGGTCATCCGGACCTTCGCCTCCGGCAGGCCCAGGCAGGGGGCGACCTGCAGAAGGTCGTTGTGCATCCATTGGGTGGCCACGTAGAGGTCGACGCCGCCGTCCTCGGCCGGAACCGCGAGCCCTGATTCGGGACCCAGGAACGCCTGATCCTGAATGCCGACCTCGTATTCGCCGGAGACGACGACGGCACACCGGGCGCGCACCGCCGGATCGTCGACGTCGGCACCGACCCGGACCGGCTGGTGCCGCACGAGGTTGCCGTCCGGGTGGACGCGCGGGGACTCCGGGTCGAACAGGGCGCGGCGCGCGTCGACCACCGGTTCGAGCACCTCGTAGTCGACCTGGATCAGCTTCAGGGCCCGCCGTGCGGTCTCCGGGTGGTCGGCCGCGACCAACGCCACCGGCTCGCCCTGGTGCCGGACCTCGCCGATGGCCAGGACCGGCTGGTCGCGGACGTCCAGGCCGTAGAGCTTGCAGCCGGGTACGTCCTCGTGGGTGAGGACGGCGTCGACGCCGGGCAGGGCCAGCGCGGCGGCGAAGTCGATGGAGCGGATCAGGGCCCTGGGATGCGGGCTGCGCAGGGTCGCGCCCCAGACCATGTCGTCCATGAACAGGTCGGAGGAGTAGGCGAACTCGCCCTTGACCTTCAGGGGGCCGTCGGGCCGGGTCGGGCTGTCGCCGACGCCGCCGGTCGTGGCGGACTGATTGAGATCGCGAGGCGCGCGATCAGGGGCTCGCGTGGGCATCAGGACACCTCTGGCAGGAGTCGGTTCACGGCGCGGATGACCGTGCGGGGCGGCATCAGGACACCTCCATCAGCGAGCGGGCGGCGGTGCGGCAGGCCCGGGCCAGGGCGTCCTCGTCGGCGGTGGCCAGCGCGCCGTCCCGGACCACCGGGTTCCCGCCGACCGCGAGCAGCCGCAGCGGCGCCGGCGGGCCGAAGACCAGGGCGGCGACCGGGTCGGCGATGTCGGCGTGCCCCAGACCGTTGAGATCCCACAGCGCGACGTCGCCGAGCTTGCCGACCTCCAGCGAGCCGATCTCGGCCTCGCGCCCCAGCACCCGCGCACCGCCCATCGTCCCCAGCCGCAGCGAGGCGCGGGCGTTCAGCGCCTCGGCCGGGTTGGAGGACAGGGCACGCAGCCGCGAGACGTACATCGCCTGCCGCAGCTCCTCCACGAGCATCCCCGACTCCTGCGACGCCGCCCCGTCCACGCCGAGCCCGACCGGGGCACCGGCGGCCAGCAGATCCTTGATCCGCGCGTGGCCGGAGCCCAGGCGCGCGTTGGAGGACGCGCAGTGCGCGGTGCCGGTCCCGGTGTCGGCGAAGCGGCGGATCGCCGAGTCCGACAGGTGCACGCAGTGCGCCAGCCACACGTCCGGGCCCAGCCAGCCGAGCTTGTCGGCGTACTCCGCCGGTGTGCAGCCGTGCGTGGCCAGGCAGAACTGTTCCTCATCGAGGGTTTCGGCCAGGTGCGTGTGCAGCCGGACCCCGTGCTCGCGGGCCAGCGACGCACTCTGCACCATCAGGTCGCTGCTGACCGAGAACGGCGAGCACGGCGACAGGCCGATGCGCAGCATCGAGTCGAACGAGGGGTCGTGGTGGCGCGTGATCGCGTCCTGGCTCGCGGCCAGGATGTCGTCCAGGCGCTCCACCACCTCGTCCGGCGGCAGCCCGCCGTCGGAGGCGCCGCGGTCCATCGAGCCGCGCGTGGGGTGGAACCGCAGGCCGATCTCGCGTGCCGCCTCGATCTCCGCGCCGAGCAGGTCGCCGCCGTGGCGCGGGAAGACGTAGTGGTGGTCGGCCGAGGTGGTGCAGCCGGTCTTGGCCAGCCAGGCCAGGCCGCCGCGCGCCGCGGCGCCCAGGGTGTCCTCGGTCAGCCGGGCCCAGATCGGATACAGCTCGACCAGCCAGCCGAACAGGGCGTCGTCCTGGGCCAGGCCGCGGGTGATCCACTGGTAGAGGTGGTGGTGGGTGTTGACCAGGCCGGGGGTGGCCAGGCAGCCGGTGCCGTCGACGACGCGCGCCCCGTATGCGTGGGGCGCGGGCCCGGATCCGACGGCGGTGATCCGGCCGTCGGCGATGACGATGTATCCGGACTCGTATTCGGTGCTCACGGCGTCGACCGTGGCGATCGCGGCGTTCTGGATGACGATGGTCCCGCTCATGCCACACCGGCCTTGATAGCGGCCGCCTCGCGGACGGCGTCGAGGATCTTCTCGTAGCCCGTGCAGCGGCACAGGTTCCCGGCCAGGGCCTCCCGGATCTCCGGATCGGTCGGGGCCGGGTTGTGCTCGATCAGCGCGTGCGCCTGGACCAACAGCCCCGGGGTGCAGAAGCCGCACTGGACGGCGCCGGCCTTGATGAAGCAGGCCTGCACCGGGTCCAGTTCGTCGCCGTCGGCGAGGCCTTCGACGGTGCGCACTTCCCGGTCCTGCACCTGCCCGGCGGCCACCAGGCAGGAGCAGACCGGGACGTCGTCCAGGTAGACGGTGCACGACCCGCATTCGCCCTGCTCGCAGGCGTTCTTCGAGCCCGGCAGGCCGACGCGCTCGCGCAGGACGTACAGCAGGCTCTCGCCTTCCCAGACGTCGTCGGCCTCGGCCCTGCGGCCGTTGACCGTGAAGGTCACTCTCATGTCAGTTCCTCGCTGCTCTGATGCTCGCGCCAGGCCCAGGTCAGGGTGCGGCGGCCCATCACCGAAAGCGCGTGCCGGCGGTAGGCGGCGGTGCCGCGGACGTCGTCGATCGGCGCGGCCGCGGCGGCCACGAGTTCGCCGAACCGGGTCGCGATCCGCGGATCGAGGTCGGCGCGGCTGTCCCAGGGCAGCGCGTCGGCGGCGAACAGCTCGGCCTCGAACGGGCGGCGCGGGGTCGGGGCCGCCGAGCCGATGCCGGCACCGACCTTGCGGGCCGCGACGTCCAGCGCCACGGCGAACGAGCACACGGCGATGACCATCGCGTTGCGGGTGCCGATCTTCGAGAACTGCTGCGGGCCCTTGGCCGGGGCGAGCAGGACCGCCTTGATCAGCTCGTCCGGGGCCAGGGCGTTGCGTTTGACGCCGAGGTAGAACTCGGTGGCCGGGATCGTCCGCACGCCCCGCTCGGCGCTCTCCACCTCGATGACCGCGTCGGTGGCGACCAGCACCGGGTGCGTGTCGCCGGCCGGGGAGGCCGCGCCGAGGTTGCCGCCGACGCCGCCGCGGTTGCGGATCTGCGGCGAGCCGACGGTGCGCGAGGCCATGGCCAGGCCGGGCAGGTCGGTGCGGAGTTCGTCGATGATGCGGGTGTAGGGGACGCTCGCGCCGAGCCGGATCGTGCCGCCGGAGTCCGGTGTCCACTGCCGCAACGCCGGGATCCGGTTCAGGTCCAGCAGGGCGCCGGGGCGGCGCCGGTCGAAGTTGAGCTCGACCATGACGTCGGTGCCGCCGGCGATGGGGACCGCGTCGGGCCGCTCGGCGCGGGCGGTCAGCGCCTCGGCCCAGGTGGCGGGGCGTAGGAAGTCCACTGATGTGCTCCGGGGGTGCTGAAGGGTTCTCGGGGCTGGGCCGGGGCTGGAAAGCCGGGGCTTGGAAGCCGGGCCTCAGGTCCAGGCCGGGCCGGCGTCGGGGGCGTCGTCGCGGCGGACGTCGCCCTCGATCAGGCCGTAGGGCCGGTCCGCGGCCAGGAACGTCTCGTTCGGGTTGTCCAGGCCGAACGGGGCCGTGTCGTAGCGGAAGTGGTGCTTGTTCGGCAGTTTCAGCCGGACCTCGCACAGCTCCGGGACTTCTTCCAGGACGCGGGTGCCCATCTCGAACAGTGTCTGCTGGAGCGAGCGGCTGTGCGTTCGCACAAACGCCTCCAGCAGCGCGTTCTTAGCCCGTTCGTAGGACTTGCCCCAGTCGCCGGATTCGCCGGTGTGCCGCCACTGCGCGTGGATCTCGGTGGCCAGGATGCGGTCATCAGCCTCGACCAGCGTGGTGTATTCGTCCTTGACGTAGCCCCAGAACTCCGAGTCGGTGGAGTTCAGGACGGTGAGGTCCTTCAGGCCGCTGACGACCCAGACGGCGGTGCCGTCGTAGTGGACCGTGCAGGTCCGGGTGCCGCCGCCGGCCCGCAGGAAGGAGTGCGGGCCCTCGGCGATGCGCTCCCAGGGGTGTTCGGCAACCGCGACGCGGGCGTGGGCGATGCTGGGCTGGGAGTCGACGAAGTGCCGGGCCAGCAGCAGGGCGTAGTCCTCGATCTCGACGGCGCCGTGGCGCTGGGCGAAGGCGAAGCACGTGTTCTTCATGGTGTCGGTCGGCAGGACCCCGGAGTTGTCCCCGGTCAGGTGGGTCGCGTCCAGGTCGCCGGACAGCGCGACGGAGACGGTGAGGTCCTTGATCTGGTGGACCGGGCCCTCCTTGGTGATGCGGACGACCCGGTTCTCGGCTTTGCCGTAACGGTTGTCCCCCAGGACGATCGACATCGACTAGCTCCCTCGATAGGTCGAGTAGGCGAATGGGCTGAGCAGCAGCGGCACGTGATGGTGCGCGTCCGGGTCGGTCACCGTGAAGGCGATCGCGACCTCGGGGTAGAAGTAGTGCTCGACGCCGGCCGCCTGGAAGTAGGCGGCGGTGTCGAAGACCAGGCGGTGCGGGCCGCCGAGCAGGTCCGGGGCGAAGCGGATACGGCCGTCGGCGTCGGTGCGCTCGCGGGCCACCGGCAGCCAGCCGTCGGGGCGGGCCACGTCCAGGCGGACCGGGACGCCGACCGCGGGGCGGCCTTGGACGGCGTCCAGGACGTGGGTGGACAGGCTCATTTCGCGACTCCCGTTACGTCGGCAGCGGATTCGGCGCTGTCTTGACCTCCGGCCTTAACGCCGGGAGAAGAAGACCCGGCGGTCTGCGCGACGCGCTCCAGGCGCAGCAGCACGATCTCGGCGAGCTCGGCGCGCACCACCTGCTGCTCGGTGGCGGCGTCGTGGTCCAGGCGCCGGCGCGCGGCCGCCAGGATCTCCTCGGCCGACCGGCCCGCCGCGCGGATCAGGAAGACGTGGCCGAAAACCTGCTCGTATTCCGCGTTGGCCGCGGCCACTTCCCACAGCACCGACTCAGCGCCGCCGGCCGCCGCGGACTGCTCGGCCCGCGACCACTGCGCCTCCCGCGACTGCCCCGCCGCCTTGTCGCCGATCCGCGGATGCGCGTCGAGCGCCTCCAGCACGTCCGACCACCGGAGCGCCTTGATCGCCGCGCTCGCGGCCGCCGCCAACTCGGTCCAGCCGCCGTACGGACGTCCCGATGCCATGGCGGCCACCCAGCGCCGGCTGGCACAGCAGGCCGACAGCTCCTGCCTGGCTTGCTCCGCGGACCAGGCGTTCAGCGCGGTCACCGCCGCGCGGCGTGGATCACCGGGCATCAGCGCCTCCTTTCCGGCTTCGTGGTGCCCAGCGGCACGATGGTGAGTGAACCGCCGCCGGCCCGGTCCCGGCCACGGGCCGAAACCATGAAGGAGCAGTCCGTCGGCGGCCGGGGTTTCGGAGGATCGTCCAAAGACGCCGCTCACAGACCGTTCCTAAGCTGCGCGCAGCGGAGGTAGCCTCGTTTCGATCAAGACCGCCCCGAACGCCGGCAGGAAGGGGGAGCGGCCCATGCGACTGCGTGACCTGCTGGCCACCCCGATGCCCGGCCTGGAGCTGCTGACCGGCGCCGACGCCCTGTTGGAGCGGGAGATCAGCTGGGTCGCGACGACCGATCTGCTGGACCCGGGCCGGTATCTGAACGGCGGCGAGCTGGTGCTGACCGGCCTGGTCTGGCGGCGCGAGCCCCGGGACTCCGAGCGGTTCGCGCGGGCCGTGGCCGAGGCCGGGGCGGCGGCCGTCGCCGCCGGTGACGCCTCCGGCGCGCCGATCCCGCCGGACCTGATCCGCGCCTGCCGCACCCACCGCACCCCGCTGTTCCGGGTCCCGACCGAGCTGGCGTTCGCCACCCTCACCGAGCACCTGGCCCGGCAGCTGTCGGCCGAGCGGGCCGCCGACATCGGCTCGGTCCTGGAGCGGCACGGCCGCCTGGTCTCGGCCTCGGCCGCCGGAACCGCGCTGGCCCCGATCCTGGAGCTGTTGGCACAGGACGTCGGCATGCCGTGCTGGGTCCTCACCCCCGCCGGACGGCCGGTCGCCGCCTCGCATGAGCCGATGCCGCCGGCGGAGACCGAGGCGACGGTCCGCGAAACGCTGCGCGCCGGACAGCTCCCGGCCCGGATCCGCCGCCGCTCGGTGTTCGCCATCAGCTCCGGCTCCCCGCTCACCGACTGGTACCTGGTCTTCGACGGCGACTACGAACGCTGGGACCCCCGCCGCCAGGCACTGGCCTCGAAAGCGGCGGCGGTGCTGGCCATCGAACGGGAACGGCTGGCCGCGCGCCGCGAACCGCTGCGGCAGCTGGGCGCCGAGCTGGTACGGCTGGTCGCCGAGGACGGCGGCGCCGCCGAGATAGCCGCCCGGGCCGACCTGGTCGGCGTCGGCTCGGACACCGAGGTGCAGGCGCTGGCGCTCGCCGGTCCGGCCGGCCAGTCCGGGGCGATCCTGCGGGCGCTGCTGGAGGACGTCGCCGAGGAGGTGCGGCTGCGGCTGCCCGCCGCGCTCAAGCCCGGCGCGCCGGGCTCCGGACCGGGCTCCGGACCGGGCTCGGGACCCGGCTCAGGACCCGGCTCAGGACCCGGCTCCGGCTTCGGATCCGAACCCGACTTCCCGATCGCCGAGTTCACCGACCACGCGGTCGCGCTGGTGCCGTGCCCGCCGCCGGACATGGCCGCGCAGCTTCGCGACCTGCTCGGCGCGATGGCCGCCGGTCTCGGACGCGAGCGGCTGGCGATCGGCGTCGGCAGCCGCCGGGCCGCCGGGCTGCGGGCCACCGTCGACGAGGCCCGGCACGCGCTGCGGATCGGCCGCGCGCGCAGCGACCAGGTCAGCGTCATCGGCCACGAGGAACTGGCCTCCCACGTGCTGCTGCTGTCGGGGCTGCCCGAGGACGTGCGGGTCGCCTACTGCGATCGGCTGCTGGGCCCGTTGCGGGCCTACGACGCTTTGCACCGCTCGGATCTGGAGGCCACGCTGGAGGCCTTCCTGGCGTGCTCGACGTCGTGGACCCGCTGCGCGGAGCAGATGCACGTCCACGTCAACACCCTGCGATACCGGGTCGCCCGGATCGAGGAGCTGACCGGGCGCAGCCTGGCCGATCTGGAGACGCAGGTGGATCTGTTCCTGGCGCTGCGGTTGCGATAGATGGATGACCAGATGGACGAGGTGAGGGCCGGCATGCGGATCGGCATGCGGATCGGCGCGGTGATCCTGGCGGCCGGCGGCGGGCGGCGGCTCGGCGGACGCCCCAAAGCGCTGCTGTCCCACGGCGGCGAACTGCTCGTCGAGCGGGCGGTGCGCACGGCGCGCGCCGGCGGCTGCGGCGAGGTGGTCGTGGTTCTGGGCGCCGAGGCCGCCGAGGTGCGGCGGCGGGCGGACTTGACCGGGTGCGTCGTGGCGGTGAATCAGGACTGGGAGACGGGGATGGGTTCCTCGCTGCGCGCGGGGTTGGCGGCGCTGCCCGCCTCGTGCGACGCGGCCGTGATCCTGTTGGTGGACCAGCCTTTCGTGACGTCCGAGGCGGTCCGCGCCGTCGTCGCCGCCGGTGCGGAGGTCGCCGCCGCGACCTACGCCGGACGGCGCGGCCATCCGGTGCTGATCGCCGCGCGGCACTGGCCCGAGGCCTCGGCCGCGGCGGTGGGCGATCGGGGCGCGCGGGACTTCCTGGCCCGGCACCAGGTGGTGTCCGTACCCTGCGACGGTTCGCCGGCCGACATCGATGTCCCCGAGGACTTGATGCTGCTTGACTGAGAGCAGACACCACAAAGGCAAAGGACACTGATGGCGCGCATCAGAACCCTGAAGGACGTCCACCCGACCCGTCGCGGGATCGTGCTCGCCTGGTGGGCGTTCACCGTCACCTTCGGCGGGCTGCGGCTGCTGACCTGGGCCATCCACGTGCACGTGGGCGGTTTCGGCAACGTGACGGCCGGCGGCGTGCACATCCACCACTATCTGTGGGGGATCCTGATCCTGATATGCGTGGCCGCGGCCGGGGTCGTAGAGCGGTCGCCGCAGTGGCACGCGTGGATGGGGTTGTTCTTCGGGATCGGGTTGGCGCTGGTGGTGGACGAGGCGGCGCTGCTGATCGAGTTGAAGGACGTCTACTGGACCGGGGCCGGCGGGGTGAGCATAGCGATCGCGCTGATCCTGATCGGGCTGGCCGGGAGCGTCTTGGCGCTGATGTGGGTCCGCGGGGTCGAGGAGGAGAAGGAGGAGAAGAGAGAGAAAAGCCCTACCGGCTCGCCAGGCTCCGCCCCCTCGCCAGAGCAGCCCGATCGCGATAAAACAGGACTCTGAGTTACCCGGCAGCGCCCCCGAAGGAGCCCGCGTGACCCCCACCCTGCTTCCGCGCTCCAGCCGCTCCACCCACTCCAGCCGACCACGCGTGGCGGCCGCCGTCGCGTTCTGCCTGCTCGCCGCCGGGACGCTCGCGGCGCTGACCGCCGCGCCCGGCCACGCCGCCGGCGCACCGCTGCCGCCGGGGACGTACGTCTACGTCGCGAACTCCTCGTCGGACTCGGTCTCGGTCATCGACACCGCCACCAACACCGTGGTCGACACGGTCCCGGCCGGCATCTCGCCGACCGGCGTCGCCGCCTCGGCCGACGGGCGCCACGTCTACGTCACCGACTCCGGTTCGGGCGCGGTGCGGGTCATCGACACCCAGGCCGCTTCCGGGCCGGCGGTGGTGGCGATCATCCTGGTCGGCGTCCAGCCGCAGTCGGCCGTGCTGTCCCCCGACGGTTCGCGCCTCTACGTCGGCAACGACGTCTCGGGCACGGTCTCGGTCATCGACACCGCCGCCGACTCGGTGATCGCGACCGTCCCCTCGGGCTCCGGCGCCGAGGGCCTGGCCGTGTCGCCGGACGGCTCCCGCCTCTACGTCGCCAACACCGGCAACCACTCGGTCACCGTGATCAACACCGCCGACGACACGGTCACGGCCACCGTCCAGGTCGGCGCCAGCCCGGTCGGACTGACCGTCTCCCCCGACGGCAGCCACGTCTACGTGCCCGACTACGGCGACGGGACCCTCACGGTGATCGACACCGCGAGCGACACCGCCACGGCGAACGTGCCGATCGGCGGCAGCCCGCACAGCGCCGTCGTCAGCCCGGACGGCGCGTCCGTCTACGTCACCGACGCCGCCTCCGGGACCGTGTCAGTGGTCGGCACCGCGACCGACGCGGTCACCTCGACGTTCAGCGTCGGCGCCGCACCGCACGGCATCGCGCTGACGATGGCCCCCGGCGGCGGCTCGGCCTACGTGGCCGACTTCGGCGCGTCGGACGTCTCGGTGGTGAATCTGAGCTCTGACACGCTCACCGCCACGGTCCCGGTCGGGACGAACCCGGTCTACCTCGCGGCCTCGGTGATCCCGCCCGCCCCCACCGCACTGACCGCCGGCACCGCGACCCTCACCCTGCTCCCACTCGGCGAGGCGGACCTCAACGCCACCCTGACCAGCGCCGGCGTCCCCCTGGCCGGGCAGCGCATCACCTTCACCGACACCGCCGGCGGGTTCCTGTGCCGAGCCACCACGGACCAGGCCGGACGAGCGGCGTGCAGCACGGCGCCGGGACTACTGGACTCGGTGGGCGTGCTGCTGACCGGCTACCGGGCCTCGTTCGCAGCGGATCGGTACTACTCGGCGTCGGCAGCCCACGGGGACACGGCACTGCTTTAGCGTTCCCTCCACACACGGATTTCCGGTGCGGTAACTTCCGTGCGGTGACCCAACCACCGCCGGAAGGCCGCACCGACCTGTCCCCCGCCGAGCTCGAAGCCCTCGACACCCGCTGGGCCCACGCCTGGACCCCCGCCGAAGTCGCCTCCCGGCTGGCCGGCGTCACCACACCCTGGTACGTAGCCGCCGGCTGGGCGCTGGACCTGTTCCGCGGCAAGCAGACCCGGCGCCACGGTGACCTGGAGATCGCCATCCCGGCCGCGGACTTCCCCGAAATCCGCGACCGGTTCGCTGACTACGTCTTCGACGCCGTCGGCGACAAGCGTCTGTGGCCGAACCCCTCACCGGAGGACCTGGCCGCCACGCACCAAACCTGGTTCCGTGACCCGTCCACCGACAACTACCTGGTCGACGTGTTCCGCGAGCCGCACGAAGGCCGGACGTGGATCTGCCGCCACCACCCGACGATCCGGCTCCCGTACGACGACATCATCTGCCACACGCCGGACGGCATCCCCTATCTGACCCCTGAGCTGGTGCTGCTGTTCAAGGCCAAGCACACACGACCGAAGGACCAGGCGGACTTCGCCGCGATCGCGCCGGAGCTCGAACCGGCTCGGCGCGCGCGGCTGGCCGAGCTCATCGGGCAGGTGTATCCGGGGCATCGCTGGCTCGCCGAGCTCGCGGAGCTATAGCCGCCTGCGGTTCACGAGCTTTCGCGGGGCCACTGCATGAGGTGGTTCAGAGCACTTCCCTCACCCCGCTACAGGACACTGACCCGCAGCTCCAGCACCAACTCGCGCGCATAGGCCTCGACCATCGCGACCAGGTCGATGTCCGCCGGGTCCAGCAGCCATTGGGTGTGCAGGCCGTCGATGAACGCCACGATCTCCACCGACTTGGCGTGCGGGTCCACGTCGCGCCGCATCTCCCCGGCGGACTGCGCGCGCCGGATCATGTCGGCGATCGCGTGGCGCAGGCGCCGGTAGCGCTCGGCCAGTTGCTCGTGTGCCGGGTCGTCCGGGTCCAGGTTCTCGGCGACCAGTACCGCGAACAGGCGGACCAGGTGCGGGTCGGCCTGGTTGCGGCGGGCGAAGCCGGGCATGCCTTCGATCGCCGCCAGGCCGCCGAGGGCCGCCAGGTCGGCGACGATCGCGCGGCTGTCGGCGTCGCGCTGCTCGATCACGGCCCGCAGGAGCGCCGTCTTGGTCGGGAAGTAGTAGAACAGCGCCGGCTCGGTGATGCCGATCCGCTGCGCGATCTCCGCTGTGGCCACGCCGCGGTAGCCGCGCTGGGCGAACAGGTGCGCCGCGACATCCAGGATCTCGGCACGCCGACGCGCGCCGCGGGCCGTCTTGCCGGCAGCGCCAGCACCGGCCGTCTTGCCGCCGCCCGCGGCCCGCGGCGTGCGCGAGCTGCGCGGCGTGCGCGATCCCCGCACGTCGCGTTCCTTCTGCTCACCGCGTTCGCCGTCCGGCACGTCCGTCACGCGTTCATCTCTATCACCACCGGTCCCGACATCGCGGCGGCGGTCGGTCAGGTTTCTCGCGCGTTGCCCTTGCGTCACACCCCCAGGATAATTTTTACTAAGCACTAAGTAAACAAGACTCGCCCTCCGGAAGGCCCGCCATGAGCGCTGTCGCCCTCGACGGAAGCTCCACCCCGGTCGCGATCCAGGCCCCGGCCGGCCGTTTCACCGCGCTGTACGTGGCCGCGGTGTTCGGCAACGCGCTGGCCACGATCACCGTCCTGACCTCCTCGCTGGCCACCCGCATCGACCACCTGGACCACGCGCACAAGGACGGCGCGCTGGCCGTGGTCGTCGCGGTCGCGGCCGTGGTGGCGCTGCTGGTGACGCCGGTCTCCGGCCGGCTCACCGACCGCTGCGCCTCCCGGCGCGGGATGCGCAGGCCGTGGATCGCCGGGGGTGTGGCCGTCGGGTTCGCCGGGCTCGTGGTGATGGCCGCGGCGCCGAGCATCTGGCTGCTGGCCCTCGGCTGGTGCGTCGCGCAGGGCGGATACAACGCCAGCGGGGCCGCGCTCAGCGCCGTGCTGCCGGACCAGTTCCCGGCGGCGGTGCGCGGCCGGATCGGCGGCTTCGTCGGGCTGGCCACGGCGGTCGCGCCGGTGGTCGGGACCGGGATCGCCGTGGTCTTCCAGCCCTCGCCGGCCGGGATGTTCCTGGTGCCGGGTGTGATCGCGGCCGCTCTGACGCTGCGGCTGGCGCAGCGCCTGCCGGACCGGCAGCTGCCCGCCGGGACCGTGCTGCCGCGGCTCACGGCCGGGACGATCGCCCGCAGCTACTGGGTCTCGCCGCGCCGCTTCCCCGACTTCGGGTGGGCCTGGCTCAGCAGGTTCCTGATGATCGGGGCGTTCGCCGCGATCCAGCTGTATCTGAAGTACTTCCTGCAAGACGAGCTGCACTACTCCTCCGACACCTCCACCGGCCTGGTCGGCGTCTCGACGGTGGTGATGGTCGTGTTCATGGTCGGCGCGTCGGTGTACTGCGGGCGCCTGTCCGACCGGCAGGGGCGCCGCAAGGTCTTCGTCGGTGTCGCGGCGGCGCTGTTCGGCGTCGGTGCGGTCATCGCGGCGAGCGCCCCGAACCTGGCCGTCTTCGAGGTCGGACTCGCCGTCGCCGGCGCCGCGCTGGGCACGTACCTGGCCGTGGACCTGGCGCTGGCCGCCGACGTGCTGCCGGACCAGGACGGCGACGCCGGCAAGGACCTCGGCGTGTTCACCACCGCCAGTTCGGTCCCGCAGATCCTGATGCCCGCGCTGGCCCCGGCCGTGCTCGCCATCGGCGGCGGTCACAACTACCGGGCGCTGTATGTGGTCGCGGCGGTGTTCGCGGTCGCCGGCGCGCTGGCGGTGCGCCCGGTGCGCGGCGTGCGCTGACCGGCCGCTCCCCTGTCCCCACTACCCCTTTCGAGAAAGGCAGAACGATGAGTATCCCGGCGACCCAGGCGTGGCGGGGGCAGTGGATCTGGAGCGCGCGAAGCGGTGTCGGCGCCCCGGCGCCGGACAACCCGATGAACGGTGCGCTGGATCCGGAGTACTACGACCGGCGCGTGCTGTTCCGCAGGTCGTTCGAGCTCGATGAGGTGCCGGACGAGGCGCCGTTCCGGATCACCGCCGATTCGCGGTACGTGCTGTATGTCAACGGTGTCGAGCTCTCGCGCGGACCCGTCCGGCACGGTCAGCGGGAGCTGCGCTACGACCACGGCGACGCGGCGCCGGTGCTGCGCGCCGGGCACAACACCGTCGCGGTGTTCGCCCGGTTCTACGGCGGCCGCACCGCGTGGTGGCTGCCGACGCCGACGACGTTCACGCTCGGCGGCGGGTCGCTGGTCGCGGAGCTGCGGGTCGGCCAGGAATGGATCGCCACCGACGACAGCTGGCGGTACCGGGAGGCCACGGCGTGGACGCCCTCGCGGCCGTTGACGACGATCTCGCCGCAGATCCCCGAGGTCTTCGACGCGCGGGAGCTGGATCCGCAGTGGGCTTCGCCGGAGTACGACGACGGAGACTGGGACGCGGCGCGGGTGGTCGCTTCGATCCACGTGGGCGGGATCGGGCGCACCCGGCCGCCGGTGGATCCGTACGGTGCGGTGCTCGCCCGGCCGATTCCGCAGTTGACGGCGGCGCCGCAGGATCCGGAGACGGTGTCGGTGACGACGGTGACCTCACTCGCCGAGCCCGACCTCTTGGAGCCGGCCGCGACCCGGCTCACCGCCGCCCTGCGCGAAACCGGCGAGAACCGCACCGACCCCGACGCCTGGCACCCGGGCCTGACCATCCCCGCCGGCGACCACCTCCTGGTCGTCGACTTCGGCAAGGTCGTCAGCGGCACCGTCCGCTTCGCCCTCACCGCCGAGCCCGGCACCACGCTGATCGGCGCGCTGGTCGAGACCCCCAAGCCGGCCGCCCTCGCCAGCGCCCAGACCTTCCACTACACCGCGCGCGGCCGCGCCGACGCCTTCGAGGCCCACGATCCCTCCGGCGGCCGCTACCTGCTGCTGATCGGCGGCGCCGCCACGCTGGACGACCTCGCCGTGGTCGAGCGCCTGCGTCCGCGTCCAACCGGCCCGTACTTCGCGTGCAGCGATCCGCTGCTGAACCGCGTCCACGCCACCGGCCTGCGCACCGTCGACCTCACCGCGCACGACGCCTACATCGACTGCCCCACCCGCGAGCAGCGCGCCTGGACCGGCGATTCGGTGGTGCACCAGTCCGTGGACCTGGTCGCGAATCCGGACTGGAGCCTGGCGCGCTGGCACCCGGTGCTGGCCGCGCGGCCCCGGCCGGACGGTCTGCTGCCGATGGTCGCGGCCGGTGACGCCGCCGACCCCGGCATCGTCAGCATCCCGGACTGGTCGCTGCACTGGATGCGCTCGGTCCACAACCTCTACCGCTACACCGGCGACGCCGATCTGGTCGGGGCTCTGCTGCCGACCGCCGAGAACGTGCTGCGCTGGTTCACGTCCTTCCTCGGCCGGGACGGTCTGCTGCACGACGTCACCGGCTGGGTGCTGGTCGACTGGTCGCCGGTGCCGGTCAGCGCCACCAGCGCCGCGCTCAACGCGCTGTTCGCCCGGGCCCTGGCCGATTTCGCCGAGATGGCCGACTGGCTCGGCGACTCCGGCCGGGCCCGCTGGGCCTGGACCCTGCACACCAAGCTCGCGCAGGGCTTCGAGGTGTTCTGGGACGAGGAGCGCTGGGCCTACCGCGACCAGATGGTCGACGGCGTGGTGCAACCCTCGGTCAGCGAGCACACCACGGCCGCGGCGGTCTGCGCGGAGATCGTGCCGACCGAGCGGCATGTGCGGCTGCGCACCTTCCTGCTCAACCGCTCCCCGATGTTCACCCGCTCGCCGGTGGCCGCGCACGGCAGCGACGCCGACGGCGCCCCGGCCGCCGCCGCGATGTTCGCCGCGCCGATCCCGGACTGGGACACCGCGCAGCTGGTCGTCGGTGCGCAGCCGTTCTTCCGGTACGTCGTCCACGACGCGCTGGCCCTGCTCGGGGCCGCCGACCGGCTGCCGGACCTGTGCCGGGACTGGGGCAAGCTGCTGGACGCCGGGCCCACCGCGCTGCGCGAGACGTGGGAGGGCGGCAGCGCGTGCCACGGCTGGTCCGCGACACCCAGCCGGGATCTGCTGGTGTACGTCCTCGGGATCACCCCGGCCGAGCCCGGGTATGCGCGGGTCCGCATCGCCCCTCGGCTCGGCGACCTGGAGTGGGCACGCGGTGCCGTGCCGACGCCGCACGGGCTCCTCGAGGTGCGGGTCGATGATTTGTCAGTCCTCGTGGACTCCCCGGTCCCGGTGGACCTCAGTCTGCGGGAAGACCAACCCTCTATCAGCCTGCCACCCGGTCGGCGCATGGTTCCGCTCACGTGACCATGGCCCGGGGAAGGAGCTCAGCTATGAAGTGGAACAGGTCTTATTCGGTGGTGGCCGCCGGTCTGCTGATCGCCGGGGTCGTCGCGGGTGCGCCGGCGACGGCGCGTGCGCACGCCGATTCGGCGACTGCGGCCCCGTCGGTCGCCTCGCCGCTGGCCGCGCCGGTGTGGCTGTGCAATCCGGCGCTGGCGAGCGACCCGTGCGGGCCGACCGTGCACTATCCGAGCGGGAAGACCGAGGACGTCGGCGCGGTCGACGAGCCGTTCCAGATCCCGTCCGCGCCGCCGGTGGACTGCTTCTACGTCTACCCGACCATCGACACGCTGCCGAACCCGCTGCTCCAAGTCGGTTCGCTGCCCCCGACCCCGACCGATCCGGAGATGGCGGTGACGCTGGCGCAGGCCGAGCGGTTCGCCGGCACCTGCCGGATGTTCGTGCCCGTATACCGGCAGGCGTCGCTGACCGAGGTGGCACTGGGGCTGGTGCTGAAGTCGCCCGCGGACCTGGCCACCGGCGAGATGGACGTGGCGCAGGCCTGGCAGGACTACTGGACGCACGACAACATCGACCCGGCCACCGGGCAGCGGCGCGGCGTGATCCTGATCGGGCACTCCCAGGGCAGCGCGGATCTCATCACCCTGATCCAGCACCAGATCGACGGCAACGCGGCGATGCAGCACCAGCTGGTCGCGGCGTATCTGCCGGGCGGGAACGTGCAGGTGCCGATCGGGCAGCCGGACGGCGGCGGGACCGACGCCGGGGCCACCTTCCAGCACATCGGGCTGTGCTCGAACGACACGCGGTTCGGGTGCGTGGTCGCGTATTCGAGCTATGACGAGCCCGCCGGGCAGGCACCGGGCGCGACGGCGGTGTTCGGGCGCCCGACCGCCGCCGGGTACCAGATCGCGTGCACGAACCCGCACGCGCTACTCACCGGCGCCGCGCCGGACAGCCAGCAGCCGCTGGACACATACCTGCCGTCACGGCAGCTCGTCGACGGCAACGCGCTGAACCCCAGCGGGAACCTGGGACTGGTCGGCGCCGGATACACACTGCCGGACGTCCCGGCCGGCTTCGCACACTTCCGCGGCGAACTACTCGGTCAGTGCCGGAACCAGGACGGCGCGTCGTGGCTCCAGCTCACCGACCTCGGCGGGCTGCTGCCGACCTCGACGCAGACCTCGGATCTGGGGACGCATGTCGTGGACTACAACGTGGCGCTGGGTGATCTGACGGCGCTGGCGGCGCGGCAGGCGGCGGATTGGGCCGCCAACAGTTCTCAGTAGATCGGTTCACCGGTGCTGATCGGCCTGGTCCCCCAGGCCGATGCTGTCGGTCCGAAGCCCGGATGCCGCTAGCGCCGTGTCAGGCAACGTTTGCCGGGTAGTTCGAGCTTTGACCGGGAGTCCGCGACGTGCCGGTCGGTGGGCGGGATTCGTTGGCGGGTGGGGTGGAGT
>NZ_JAAFYZ010000410.1 GCF_018274385.1 Catenulispora pinistramenti
GCGCAGGAGCGGCAGGCGCCGGAGGCGAACATCGGCTACGACCCCAACGCGGCCGCCTCCGCGCAGATCATGAACGCGGTGGCCGCCGCGCACGCCGACGGCAAGGGCGTGCTGCTCGACTTCGGTGCCAACTGGTGCACCGCGTGCCGGGCGCTGGACAAGGCCATGCACACGCCGAAGGTGCAGGCGGTGCTGGCGCAGTACTACCACGTGGTGCAGATCGACCTGGGCAGCGCCGACTCGCAGCACATGGCGCTGGCCGACGAGTACGCCGCCGCGGGCACCTTCGGCATGCCGATGCTCGTGGTCCTCAACCCCGACGGCACCGTGCGCGCCAACTCCGCCCTGACCGGCCAGCCGAAGTACGAGGAAGCGGCCCTGGCCGCCTGGCTGAGCCAGTGGGCGCCGCGGTGAAGTCCTCCACGGTCCTGACCCTCGCGGCCGTCTCCGGCGTCCCGGTCCTCACCGCGCTCGGCTTCGCGCTCACCGTGCACCCGCACGTCCGCGACGTCGGCTTCAGCGAGCAGGGCGTCACGGTCGCGATGCACCTGTCGGACGACGGCAAGCACCTGCTGACCACCTTCACCCCGCAGCGTCCCGGCTTCCACCTCTACAGCGTCGGCCTGCCCGCCGACGGTATCCAGGGCCTGGGCCGCCCCACCCGCGTGGAGGTCGCCGGAGCGCTGCGCAGCCGGGGGCCGCTGACCGCCGAGGCGCCGGTGCGGATGCTGCCGATGCAGGGCACTGATGTGGCGTTCCCGGTGTACCCGGACGGCCCGGTCACCACCGAGCTGCCGGTGGACGTCGACTCGCAGGGCACTGCGAAGGTGCTGGTCAGCTACGCCGCGTGCAGTCCGCAGGAGTGCCTGATGCCGGTCACCGGGCACCCGGTGGACCTGACGTCGTCCACGCTGTCGGCTATGCGGGGGTGAGTTCGGGCAGCGCGGCGAGCCGCCGGGTCCGGTGTGCGCGCTCGATCGCCTGCCCCCAATAGGTGCCGGCCAGCATCAGCGCGGCCCCGACGACGGCCGGTGCCGCCAGGTGCTCACCGCCGAGCGCCACACCTGCCGCGACGGCCCAGATCGGCTCCGTGCCGAGCAGCAGGCTGGCCCGGCTGGCCGAGGTGCGGCGCACGGCCCAGGTCTGGGCCACGAACGCGAACACGCTGCAGAACACCGCCAGATACACCATCTCAGCCCACGCACTCGCCCCGGCGTGGGCCAGCTTCGGCAGCTCGGCGGCGGCCGGGAGGGCGAACAGCGCGGTGCCGACGTAGGTCTGGATCACGGTCAGACTCAGCGGCCTGATGTCCCCGCCCGAGGTGAGCCGGCCGACCAGTGTCACGTGCCCGGCCCGCACCACCGCGGCGGCCAGCATCAGCAAGTCGCCGGCGCTGGGTGCGTGCAGGCCGCCGCTGCCGCTCATCAGCAGGCCGACCGCGACGACGCACACGCCCGCGGCGGCGAAGTAGCGCGCGGGCAGCGCGCCCCCGCGGCGGTCGAGCAGCGGGGTGAGGATGATCGTCAGGCTGATGATGAGGCCGGCGTTGGCCGCGGAGGTGTGGGCCACGCCGTAGGTCTCGATGATCAGGACGCTGGCTTGGGTGAGGCCGAGGGTGGTGCCGGTGCGCAGCTCGGCGCGGGTCGGGCGGAGCTGGCCGCGTGCGGCCAGGAGCGCGGAGCCGGAGATCGCCGACAAGGCGTAGCGGGCCAGCAGGACGGCCAGGACCGAGGTCGCGGCCGCTGCCGACTTCGCGGCGAGGTAGCTGGAGCCCCAGACGAAGGCGACGAGGAACAGTGCCAGATCTGTGGAGCGGTCGGTGCGGTCGGTGCGGCCGGAACGGTCGGAGCTGGTGGGGCCGCTGGAGTCGGTGCGGGTCGCGGTGGTCACCCGGCCATGGTCCGGGCCCGCGCTCGGTGTAGTCGAGGACGTCATTGTCAATCAACCATGAAGTTTTCCTACACTGTCCGGTCATGGACGAACGCCAGCTACGCATCCTGCGCGAACTCGGCGAGTTGGGCAGCGTCGCGGCCGTGGCCGAGGCGTTGCTGGTGACGCCTTCGGCGGTGTCGCAACAACTCCGGCTCCTGCAACGCACCGTCCCGGTCCCGCTGACCGAGCGCGCCGGGCGCCGCCTGGTCCTCACCGCCGCGGGGCAGGCGCTCGCCGAGGCCGCGATCGAGGTCGAGGCGGCGCTGGCCCGGGCCCGGCAGACGGTCGAGGAGTTCGTGGCCGAACCGGCCGGGACGGTCTCGGTCGCGGCGTTCCACAGCGCGGCGCTGGTGTTCTTCCCGAAGCTGCTGCGCGCGCTCACCGGCCCGGACGCGCCGCGGCTGGCGCTGGCCGACGAGGACGTCGCCCAGGAACGCTTCCCGAAGCTGACCCGCGACTACGACCTGGTCCTGGCCCACCGCTTCGACCACGCGCCGCCCTGGCCGCGCACCGTCACGGTCACCCCGCTGCTGCACGAGCCGCTGGACATCGCGCTGCCGACCGGGCATCCGCTGACGGCCAAAGCCCGGCTGACGGCCCGCGAGGTGGCCGCCGAGCCGTGGGTCTCCGTGCACGACGGTTTCCCGGTGCTGCCGCTGGTGGAGGCGATAGCCACCGCCGCCGGCCGGCGTCCGGAGCTGGTGCACCGGGTCAACGAGTTCGCGGTGGTCGCCGAACTGGTCGCGGCCGGCGGCGGCATCGCGTTGCTGCCGCGCTGGACCACGCGGCCGCACCCCGGTGTCGTGCTGCGGCCGCTGGCCGGGGTGCGGGCCCGGCGGCACATCGACGTGCTGCACCGGCCCGAGCGCTCGGCGCGGCGTGCGGTGCGGACCGTGCTGGCGGAGCTGCGGCGCGCGGCGGCTGAGGTGCAGGAATAGAAGCTCTGCGGTTCGCCGATGAGTATCGGTCCCGCCGATCGTCTGTTCTCCTGAGCGGAGCGGCGTTCGACGCTGCCCCGGTACGAGACACCGTGGAGGAACAGCATGACGAACACATCAGAGGCCGACACGTCAGACGCCGGCCAGAGCACCGCGCAGCCCGGCCGTCCGCCCATCGTCGCCATGGCCGCCTGGCAGGCCGCGCGGGACGAACTGCTGACTCGGGAGAAGGCCCACACCCGCGAGGGCGACGCCATCGCCGCGGCCCGGCGCCGGCTGCCGATGGTGGAGTTCGACGGCAGCGTCAAGGTCGTCGGCCCGGACGGCCCGGTGCCGTTCCTGGACCTGTTCCAGGGCCGCGACGAGCTCATCACCTACAAGCACATGTGGTGGGACGGCACGCCGCACCAGGGGCAGTGCGAAGGCTGTACCGTCGCGGCCTGGCACCTGCAGGCCACCGAGGCCTACCTGAACGCCCGCGGCGTGTCGCTGGCGCTCGTGACCGTCGGCGCATGGGACGAAGTGGCCCCGTTCGTCGAGTTCATGGGCTACACCAGCCCCTGGTACTCGGTGCTCGGGGTCGAGGGGCCGGTCGGCGGGGACATGGGCTACGTCACCAGCTACCTGCGGGACGGCGACCGGGTCTTCATGACCTACTCCACCACCGGTCGCGGGACCGAGGTGATGAGCGGGTCGTTCGCGCTGCTCGACATGACCCCGTACGGCCGTGGCGAGTCGTGGCAGGACATGCCAGAGGGCTGGCCCGAGGGCAGGCACGCGTGCTGGTACTGGCGCACCGACGTGGACGGGAACGGCACGTGGGAGGGGACCGGGCGTCCGGCGCCGCAGTGGACCCGCCCCGGGGCCACCCCCGAGACGACCCTCGGCCGGCAGGGCTCGCACTAGCCGATCGACTGACCGATCGGCGTCGGGGCCGGCATCGGGGCTGGGG
>NZ_JAAFYZ010000411.1 GCF_018274385.1 Catenulispora pinistramenti
CCCAGCCCCAGACCCAGCCCCACACCCAGACCCCGCGCCAGCCGCGCGCCGAGCAGAGCTGGGGCTCCCAGCTCCGCACCCTCATCCGCCGCTACCTCGCCGTCATCGCCGCCGACCGCGGCCACCTGATGCTGTTGGCCACGCTCCCGATGATCATGGGCGTCCTGAGCCTGGCCATCCCGGCGTCCTCCGGACTGGCCGCGGCTTCCGGCGGCGACACGAACACCGACGCCCCGACCGTCCTTCTGGTCCTGGCAGTCGGCGCCTGCCTGACCGGCGCCGCCAACGCGGTCCGTGAACTGATCAAGGAACGCGGCATCTACGACCGAGAACGCGCCGCGGGCCTGTCCCGCTCGGCGTACGTGATGTCCAAGGCGATCGTCCTGGGCGTGATCACCGCGACGCAGACGATCGTGCTGTCGGCGGTGTGCCTGCTGCCCCGCAAGCTCCCGGCGCACGGCCTGCTCATCTCCGGCACCGCGGTCCCCGAGCTGATGCTCGCGGCCGTCCTGCTCGGCGTCACCTCGATGCTGCTCGGCCTGGTGGTCTCGGCGATCGTGCGCACCACCGAGAAGACCATGCCGCTGCTGGTCTTGATCACCATCGTCGAGGTCGTGTTCTGCGGCTCGCTCTTCCCGCTCTTCAACAGCGTCGGCCTGGAACAGCTGGCCTGGCTGTCCCCCTCCCGCTGGGCGGTCGCCGCCGAGGCCGCGACCATCAACCTGCCGGGCATCATGGGCCCGCCCCAGGGCCGCACCACCACCGACCCGCTCTGGCAGCACTCGATCCTGCAGTGGGGCGCGGACATCGGGATGCTCGTCGTCCTCGGCGCGGCCTGCCTGGTGCTGGTACTGCGCCTGCTGCGGCGGCACGAATCCTCGCTGCTGCGCGGCTGCTGAGCCGTCCTCGGCCGATATCCGACCCGAACCGACCCGCGCCACAGCAGTGGCCACCCGCGTCGGAGCCCGCGTCGTCCCGCCCGCCGACGTGACATCGTGAGCGCATGACCGCACCGCACCCGGACCAGCCGCCCGGCCAGTTGATCGTCCTGAGCGGTCCGCCCGGCGCCGGCAAGAGCACGGTGGCCCGGCTGCTCACGGACAGCCTGACGCCGAGCGTCCACCTCCACAGCGACGACTTCTGGCACAACATCAAGCAGGGCTGGATCGCGCCGTACCTGCCCGAGTCCGAACATCAGAACTCCGTCGTGGTGCACGCGGCAGCCGCCGCAGCTGGCATCTACGCGTCCGGCGGCTACCAAGTCATCTACGACGGCGTCGTCGGCCCCTGGTTCATCGACGTCTTCCGCGAAGCAGCCGCCCAACACGGCGTCGCGTTGCACTACGTGATCCTGCGACCGGACCTGGCCACCACGGTCAACCGTGCCATACACCGCACCGGTGACGCGCTCACCGAACCCGAGCCGATCCGCGCGCTCCACAACCAGTTCACCGACCTGGGCAGCTACGAGAGCCATGTCCTGGACCCCTCGCACCTGCCACCCCAAGCGACCGCCGACGCCGTCGCCGAACTCCTCCACAGCGGCAAGGCCATCCTCCAGTGAGATTCCCGACGGCAACCCCGACCCTCCACTGCCCGGCCTGCGACCGCCACTACCCCCTCCCGGACCTGGCCTGGCGCTGCGCCACCTGCCAAGGCGTCCTCGATCTGGCCGGCTTCACCCCGGCCTTCCCGGACCCGACCGCCCTGTCCGGCCGCGCACCCACGCTCTGGCGCTACGCCGAAGCCCTGCCCCTGGCCGAACCCACCGCCATCACCCTCGGCGAGGGCATGACGCCGCTGGTCACCGCGCCCGGCCGACCGGACGTGCGCCTCAAAGTCGACTACCTCATGCCGACCGGCTCGTTCAAAGACCGCGGCGCCGTCATGCTGGTCGCGCTCGCGCAGAACCTGGGCGTCGCGCGCATGGTCGCCGACAGCAGTGGCAACGCCGGCACGGCCATCGCCGCCTACGCCGCCCGCGCATCCATCGCCTGCGACGTCTACGTCCCGGCCGCCACCTCGCCCGGCAAGGTCGCGCAGCTCCGGGCGTACGGCGCCGCCGTCCACCAGATCCCCGGCTCCCGCGAGGACACCGCCGACGCGGCGGCCGAAGCCGCCGACCGCCCCGGCACCCTCTACGCCAGCCACGTCTACAACCCCTACTTCTTCCACGGCACCAAGACCTACGTCTTCGAGCTCTGGGAACAACTCGGCGGCCGCCTCCCACACACCCTGGTCCTCCCGGTCGGCAACGGCACCCTGGTCCTCGGCGCCCACCTCGGCGCGCGCGAACTCCTCGCCGCCGGCCTGATCGACCACCTGCCCCGCATCGTCGCCGTCCAGGCCGCCCCCTGCGCACCGCTCGCCCAAGCCTTCCGCGCCGGACAGCCGGTGCCCGCGCCGATCGTCGCGGAGCCCACCGTCGCGGAGGGCATCGCCATCGCCCGCCCGGCACGCGGCGCGCAGATCCTGGAAGCGATCCGCACTACCGGCGGCGCCATCACGACCGTCACCGACGACCAGGTCAACGCCGCGCACGCGGCCCTGGCCCGTGCCGGTCTTTACGTGGAGCCGACGGGCGCGGCGTGCTGGGCCGCGCTGTCGGCCGGCCTCATCGACGCGCCCGAGTCCGCTTCCAGCCGCGGCCTGCCCGAGTCGCCCTTCGCAGTCGCCCCGCTCTGTGGCAGTGGCCTGAAATCCAAGCCCCCGGCGTCCTAAGGGAGCACTCTGATGATCCGCACGTTCCACGTCGGCGACGGCCCGGCGCTCGCCGCCGTCTGGACCGCGTCCGCCCCCGCCGACCCGATCACCTACCACCGCTTCCGCGACCTGTTCCTCCTCGACCGCAACTTCGACCCGACCGGCCTGCACGTGGCCGTTCTCGACGGCCAGATCGTCGGCGCGGCCTACGCCGTCCGCCGCCTGATAGCCGCAGACGCCGACAACCTGGAGCCCGAGACCGGCTGGATCCCCTTCTTCTTCGTGCATCCAGACCACCGCGACAGCGGCATCGGCCGCGAGTTGCTGACCGCCGCCCTGACCTGGCTCCGCTCCCACGGAAGATCAGAGGTCTTCTTCTCCTCCTACACCCCGAACTACTTCCTCCCCGGCCTCGACGCCGCCCGCTACCCCGAAGCGCTCCACCTGCTGACCACCCTCGGCTTCGAGCGCCACTACGACGCCGTCGCCATGGACCGCAGCCTGGTCGGCTACCAGCTCCCAGCCGAAATCCGTAAGCAGATCAACGCCCTCAGCGCCGACGGCTACCGCCTGGGCACCCCGACCGACGACGAACTGACCGCCCTGATCGCCATCGCAGGCCTCGAATTCAACCCCGACTGGGCCCGCGCGATCCGCGAAGCAGTCGTCGCCGGACTACCCCTGAATCGCATCGTCGTCGCCCGCGGCCCCGCCGGCCGGCTCCTCGGCTGGGCGATGCACGCGACCTACGAAGGAGCGCTGGATCGCTTCGGCCCCTTCGGAGTCGTACCCGCCGCCCGCGGCACCGGCCTCGGCAAAGTCCTACTCCACCTGACGCTCGAACGCATGGTCGCCGCCGGCGCGCACAGCGCCTGGTTCCTGTGGACCGGCAAGGAAACCGCCGCGGGACAGCTGTACCTCAAGACCGGCTTCGACATCACCCGCACGTTCACGATCCTCCGGGCGTCGCTGCTCTCGCCGCCGCCGCTCTTGTCGTCGTCGCCGTTGTCGTAGCACGCCGGCCTCCCGCGCCGAACGTAAACGCCCCCCTCAGCCCCCGGCCCCGAAT
>NZ_JAAFYZ010000412.1 GCF_018274385.1 Catenulispora pinistramenti
GTGCGGGCGGGGGTGGCGGCGGGCGCTATTCCGGCCGTAGGTACAACTCATGGTCGGACAACAACTCCTACTCCGACAACAACATGTGGATCGACACCAGCTCCCCCAACGGCGGCTCCGACTCCGGGGGCTTCGGCGGTGGCGACTCCGGCGGCGGGGGCTTCAGTGGCGGCGACTCCGGCGGCGGATCGAGCGGGGACAGCGGTCAGAGCGGCGGGTGGTGATTCAAGCGGCCTGCAACGCCGCCTCGTCCTCGGCGTCGATCTTCGCGAGGGAAGAACACCCGTCCGATGACCCGGTGATCGTGCCGGGAGTGAAGGCACCGTAATCGAGCCATTCCATGGCGTTGCCCATCGCCGAGGCGACGACAGCCTTGCGGACTATGGAGGGCGGCACCGGCGCGCGTTCGGCGGGCCGCGGATCGGTCGATTTCTTGGTGACTTCACTCACAGGCAGTCATCTCCTTGCTACCACCGGAGGACGTGGCGGCGGGGATCGGTGTCATGGATGTTCTGTCGTAGATGTTCATGGGCGTGCTGCCCCCGCTGCCCGGGATGCGCCAGAGCAAACGGGCCATTTTCTCCAAATCTCCCAGATGACCGAACCGGATTGGGATGATAGTCATCCGGAATAGCGGGTAGCCGGTCGGCTATGAAGACTCAGAACGCGACGAAGGGCCTGTTCCGGACCAAAAGCATCGAAGACACCATCAGCGATACCAGTTCCGGCGAACACAGTCTCAGACGCGAGTTATCGGCACTGGATCTGACCGTCTACGGCGTCGGCGTCACCATCGGCACCGGGATCTTCGTCCTGACCGGAACCGCCGCCAAAGACTACGCCGGGCCGGCGGTCGCGCTGTCGTTCGCCGTGGCCGCCGTCGTCTGCGGGCTGGCCGCGCTGTGCTACGCCGAGTTCGCCTCGACCGTCCCGGTCGCGGGATCCGCCTACACCTTCTCCTACGCCTCGCTCGGGGAGTTCCCGGCCTGGCTCATCGGCTGGGACCTGATCCTGGAACTCGCGCTCGGGGCGGCGGTGGTCGCCGTCGGCTGGTCCGGATACATCCAGACCTTCCTGGCCGACATCGGCATCCACGTGCCCACCTCGATCGGCGGCGGCACCGACAGCCACTGGGGGCTGAACCTGCCGGCGGCGGTACTGGTGCTGGCGATGACCGCGCTGCTGGTGATCGGGGTCAAGCAGTCGGCCCGGTTCACGACCCTGATCGTCTCGGTCAAGGTCGCGGTGGTGCTGCTGGTCATCTTCGCCGGGCTGTTCTTCATCAAGGGCTCGAACTACAAGCCGTTCATCCCGCCGACGAGCAAGGGGACCAGCACCTCCTCCGGCGGCGCGCAACCGCTCATCCAGCACCTGGGGTTCGCGCCCGGCTCGTTCGGGGTGATGGGGATCTTCACCGCGGCGGCGGTCGTGTTCTTCGCCTTCATCGGGTTCGACGTCGTCGCCACCGCCGCCGAGGAGGTGAAGAAGCCGCAGCGGGACCTGCCGCGCGGCATCCTGGCCTCGCTGGCGGTGTGCACGGTGCTGTATGTGAGCGTGACGCTGGTCGTCACCGGGATGCAGAAGTACACGGTGCTGTCGGAGAAGGCGCCGCTGGCCGACGCCTTCAACGCCACCGGCGCGCACTGGCTCAGCGGCTTCATCAGCGCCGGGGCGGTCGCCGGCCTCACGTCGGTCACACTGCTGCTGCTCATGGGCCAGTCCCGGGTGTTCTTCGCCATGAGCCGCGACGGGCTGCTCCCCCGGGCCTTCTCCCGCGTCCACCCCCGGTTCCAGACGCCCTACCGGTCCACGATCCTGCTGGGTCTGGTCGTCGCCTGCTTCGCCGCCGTCATCCCGCTCAAGGCGCTGGCCGAGCTGGTGAACATCGGGACGTTGGCGGCGTTCATGCTGGTCTCGCTCGGGGTCATCATCCTGCGACGGACCCGGCCCGATCTGCCCCGGGCCTTCCGCACGCCCGGGGTGCCCTACGTGCCGATCGCGGCGATCCTGGCGTGCCTGTGGCTGATGCTGAACCTGCCGGTGGACACCTGGATCCGGTTCGGGGTGTGGATGGTGATCGGGCTGGTCGTGTACTTCGGGTACAGCCGTAAGCAGGTGGGGCGGGGCGAGCCCAGTAGCGAGTAGTACTCTGCTCCCCTGACCGCTGATGCCCCTGGCACTGTCCAGGGGCATCAGTATTCTGCTCATAGATCCAGACACTGCCCGCCACGCCAGTCCGTCCGATCGGCGAGAACCCGGTCCGACAGCCGGGATTCCCCACCCGCCCCGTTTCGGTTTCGACAGAATGGTCAACCCGAAAGACATGGCGCCTTGACGGCGGTCTTCCCCAGCCGTCAGTGTTCGAAGGCGCAACAGGGAGGTGACAACACATGGAGGACTGGACCAGCGCCCGCGAGTCGACGACCGGCCCCGCCCAGCGAGCCGCCGTCCGCAGCGCCGAACAGGCGGTGAGCGACGCCTGGATCGGCCAACTGGTGGCGGCCGAGTACGAGGCCCAGGTCGCGGTGGAGATCTGCACCCGCGTCCGAGAACGCCTCACGGCTCGCCTCCGCGTAGCCGAGCAGGTCGGCGACCCACTCACGATCGCCGAGACGCGCAGACGCCTGGCGGCCGCGGACCGGGTGTGCGCCGGGGCTTTGGATACGTACGCTGAGTCGCGGGATCTGCTGGCCGAGCAGCTGGATCGGTGGCTGCAGGCCACGCGGATGCGGTTTCGGGAGTCGGAGGATGATCGGCGGGTCATCGGGTGGTAGGGGCGGGGTCTTCGGGCCCTGTGAGCTTTGCGGGCCCTGTGAGCTTTGCGGGCTCTGGCTCTGTGGGCCAAGTTCGGGGTTCGGATCCCGGCACCGACCACGGCCCCGGGCTTGGCGTTCAGCACCGGGTCGTCGAAGGCGCGATCGCCCTGCCGCACTGGTTCCGCTGCCTACGCATCCGCCGCTTGCTCGTACACGATCCCCGGCAACAGCCGAGCGACGGCCTCCTCCGGTTACTCGGCCGTCACGCCATGGTCATCCTTACCGACCACGCTTCGCCTCCAGCGACCAGGGTCGTCTGGCCTGGATGGTCACGATGCCCTGCGTGGCGGGAAGCTCGAACTCGGTCTTCCCCTTCTTGTGGGTCAGCACCGACGCCAACCACTGCTCGCAGCTATGGGATGCCTGGTCGCAGTCAGCCATGCAGTCGCAGGGTTCATGAAAGGTCACCTTGACAGCCTCTGCGGACCGGGGGTGCGGGATGCGGGATGCGGGATGCGGCGAGTCTTGACTGGGGTGGTTCGGGGTTCGGATCTTCTTGCGGGGGTTGGAGTTTGTGGGCCGGGTTGCGGTTGGGGTGTGGGTTTCAAAGCTTTTTACGGCCTTCGGTCATAGTTGTGCCGGTTCGGGGTTCGGGTCGGCGGGTGTGTTTGTCGGCTGCCGGTTTGCGCGTTCACAACCCCGCCGCGCCTCAGGCCTCTTCAACTCCGGCAAGTCCGAGCAAGGCCACAGTCAAGGTCAAGGTCAAGGGCTGTGATGAAGGGCCGGGCCTCCGGCGGGCCTCGGCAACCTCAGGGAAACTAGCGCGGTTCCCTAGGGTGGCCGGGTCAGTCTCAGCGGCGGCGGTACCTGAGGTGGTGCGGTCCGTTCCCCTCGGTCGCGTCGTCAGCCCGGGGGGTACAGCACCGGTGTCCGGGGGTAAAGTCCGCGCGCGGCGGTTGGGTGCTCAAGCTGCGGTTTTGTGCAGCGCGAACT
>NZ_JAAFYZ010000413.1 GCF_018274385.1 Catenulispora pinistramenti
CTCCGACCCGAACCGATTGGAGCCCTCCCGTGATCGAGCCCTCCCTGCTGGAGATCCTGGCCTGCCCGAAGTGCCACGCGCCGCTGCGCGAGGACGAGGCGGCCTCGGCCCTGGCGTGCACTGACAAGGAGTGCGCGCTGGTGTACCCGGTCCGCGACGGCATCCCGGTCCTGCTGATCGACGAAGCCACCAAGGCCGCGTGAGCGGTACCCCGCCACGCTCCGCTAGATTCAACTACGCAACGTCAGCCGACGAAACAGGAGAAACGCCGTGAGCGTCCTCACTCCGAGCGACTACAAGGTCGCTGACCTGTCCCTGGCCGAATTCGGCCGCAAGGAGATCACCCTGGCCGAGCACGAGATGCCCGGCCTGATGGCGATCCGCGCCGAGTACGCGGACGCGCAGCCGCTCAGGGGCGCGCGCGTCTCCGGCTCGCTGCACATGACGGTGCAGACCGCCGTGCTCATCGAGACCCTTACGGCCCTCGGCGCGGAGGTGCGCTGGGCGTCCTGCAACATCTTCTCCACCCAGGACCACGCCGCGGCGGCGATCGTGGTCGGCCAGGGCACGCCGCAGGCGCCGGCGGGCGTCCCGGTCTTCGCCTGGAAGGGCGAGACGCTGGAGGAGTACTGGTGGTGCACCGACCAGATGCTCCGCTGGCCGGAGTCCGCGGACGGCAGCGCCGGCCCGAACATGATCCTGGACGACGGCGGCGACGCCACCATGCTGGTCCACAAGGGCACTGAGTTCGAGAAGGCCGGCGCCGTGCCGGACGCCTCGGACGCCGACAGCGAGGAGTTCCAGGTCTTCCTGGCCCTGCTGCGCCGCTCGCTGGCCGAGGACGGCAACCGCTGGACGGCGATCGGCGAGCGCATCAAGGGCGTCACCGAGGAGACCACCACCGGCGTGCACCGGCTGTACGAGATGGCCAAGGAGGGCTCGCTGCTCTTCCCGGCGATCAACGTCAACGACTCGGTCACCAAGAGCAAGTTCGACAACAAGTACGGCTGCCGGCACTCGCTGGTCGACGGCATCAACCGGGCCACCGACGTGCTGATCGGCGGCAAGGTCGCGGTCGTGTGCGGCTACGGCGACGTCGGCAAGGGCTGCGCGGAGTCGCTGCGCGGCCAGGGCGCCCGCGTGATCATCACCGAGGTGGACCCGATCTGCGCGCTGCAGGCGGCGATGGACGGCTTCCAGGTCGCCACCTTGCAGGACGTGGTCGGCAGCGCCGACATCTTCGTCACCGCGACCGGCAACAAGGACATCATCATGGCCGCCGACATGGCCGCGATGAAGCACCAGGCGATCGTCGGCAACATCGGCCACTTCGACAACGAGATCGACATGGCCGGCCTGGCCAAGATCCCGGGGATCGAGAAGGTCGAGGTCAAGCCGCAGGTCCACACCTGGAAGTTCCCGGACGGCAAGACCCTCATCGTGCTGTCCGAGGGCCGGCTGCTGAACCTGGGCAACGCCACCGGCCACCCCAGCTTCGTGATGTCGAACTCGTTCACCAACCAGGTGATCGCCCAGATCGAGCTGTTCGCCAAGACCGCGGACTACCCGGTCGGCGTCTACGTGCTGCCCAAGCACCTGGACGAGAAGGTGGCCCGGCTGCACCTGGACGCGCTCGGGGTGCGGCTGACGAAGCTGTCGCCGGAGCAGGCCGCTTACATCGGCGTGCAGGTCGAGGGTCCCTACAAGCCGGAGCACTACCGGTACTGAGGTTTCGTGTGGTCGAGGCCGGTCCCGCTGGGCGGGGCCGGCTTCGGCGTTCTCGGGTGGGGTCGTGGTTGGTCGCGGCGCTGCTGTGCTGTGCGGTCGCGGTGTGGTGCTCTCTCTTGTCCGGCGCTCGCTCCTGGCCCGCGTGGCTAGACCGGCGGCTTGAAGCCGTCTTCCTCAGCCTCCGCGACGGGCTCGGACGCGCTTTCCGGTACTCGATCCGGCACGCGATCCGGCACCCGGTCCTGCACCGGTGGCATCGTCGGCAGCTGCGATCCCTTCGCAGGGTCCTGTAACGCGGTCGGAGCCGGCGACCCGGCGTAAGCCGGATACCGCGCCTGCGCCCGCTCCCAGGCTTCCCGCTGTGTCGTCTCCGCGGCCCGCATCTGCCGTACCCGGCGCTCGGCGGTGATCGCCGCGAGGTACGCCCACGGCGGCGTCCCGGCCGGCGGCAGGGCGACGTACCGGATGACCTCGCTCGCCAACTCGTGGCCCAGGCGCGCCGCGACGTCCGGCCGCATCTCGTGCATGCGGGTCAGGAACTGGCGCGCGGACAGCGCCACATCGTCCGGCAGTGCCGACAGATCCAGTTGCTGCGCCCAGCCCAGGAGGGGATACGGCATCGACAGCGCGGCCATCCCCATCGGGCTCACACCGGCGTCCGGCGCCCGGTCGCGGAGCACGACCGTCCCGGCCAGCCAGTCGCCGGTACGCCGGCCCTGCTTCGAGGAGAACGACGTCACCACCGCCAGCACGCCGAAGGTCGCGTAGAGGTCGAAGATCCCGCTGAGGGCGCGGACCAACGCGTGCCGGAACCGTACCGGGCCGCCGTCGGTGCGCACCACGCGCAGCCCGAGCGCCATCTTGCCCAGTGTGCGACCGCGGGTGACCGTCTCCAGCAGCGTCGGATACCCGACCACCACCGCGATGGTCATGACGATCAAGAGCCCGGCCAGCACCGCGTCGTCCAGCGCCCCGACCGACTCCACCACCCCGAGCACCGCGGCGAGCACCCCGAGCAACCCGCCCTGCACGAGCAGATCCAGCAGCCGGGCCAGCGCCCGGCTCGGCAGCTTGGCGAGCCGGAGATCCAGGGCCACGCCCTCGCCGATGACCAGGTCGCTCAAGGTCTTCCTCTCCACTCCGGGCCGTGACTTTGTTGCGGCAACCGTAGACCGCTCATACGGTGGGCGCACAGTTTCTCACCAGAGACTTCTTCACAGAGGCGGGGTCTTCCGACGTGGACATCGACGCGTACGCGGCGGCGCACCGCCCGGAATGGTCGCGCCTGGCGCAGCTGTCGAGTCGGAGCCGCGTGCTGGACGGGGCCGAGGCGGACGAACTGGTGGCGCTCTACCAGAACGTCGCCACGCACCTGTCTGTGGTGAGGTCCGCTGCGCCGGACGCAATAGTGGTCGGCCATCTGTCGTCCCTCCTGGCGACTGCCCGCGGCGCCATCGCGGGCCCGCGGGTTCCGGCGTGGCGAGAGATCCTGTACTTCTTCACGGACGGCTTTCCTGCGGCGCTCTACAGAGCGCGACGGTGGTGGATCGCTACTGCGCTGGTATCCCTGGTGGCCGCGTTCTTCATGGGCTGGTACATCGCGGCCAATCCGCGGGTGCAGGGGGAGCTGGCGTCACCCGATCTCGTGAACGGGGTGTTCCGGCCCGGCGGGCAGTTCGAGACCTACTACACGCAGTTCAGTCCGGGGTCGTTCGGGTTCAAGGTGTGGGTGAACAACGCCTGGGTGTCCGCGCTGGCCTTGTTCGGCGGCGTGACGCTGGTCTTCCCGTTCGTCGCCATGTACATGAACACCGCGAACCTGGCCGTCGACGGTGGCTTCATGGCGGCGCACGGACGCTTCGGCACGTTCCTGTCGCTCGTCGCCCCGCACGGGATGTTGGAACTCAGCGCGGTCTTCGTCGCCGGCGGGTGCGGGATGCGTATCGCGTGGGCGCTTCTTTCCCCGGGGCCGCGTACCCGCGGGGAGGCGTTGGGGGAGCAGGGG
>NZ_JAAFYZ010000414.1 GCF_018274385.1 Catenulispora pinistramenti
ATATCGTGAACACCATGGCGGAGAGTCCTGGCCACGGCGGTCCTGCGGAACCGACGGGCGAACACGAAGACCGGCGTCGCGTGACGGCCGACATCCCGCCGTGCCATTGCGTGATCTGCGACAGCGAGACGGCGGTCAGCCAGACGCTCACCGCGGCCGAGAACGAGTCGTTCGCCGAGGACGACGGCCTGGCCGATGAGGAGGAGGACGCGGTCCGCGCGCTGGTGCCCGGGTGGTTCGGCGAGGCGGCCGCGCACGTGCGGCGCACCGGCTGGACCTCGATAGGCATCATGCCCGGCACCAGGACCCCCGGATGGGCGTTCTCGGTCGGGCTCTGGCACAGCTACCGCGCCCCCGAAGTGTCGCTGTTCGGCCTGCTGCTGCCGGACATGCAGCAGCGGGTGAACCGGGCCGGGCGGCTGATCCGGGACAACAAGCCGTTCGGGTACGACATCGAGATCGACGGGGTGCTGGACGCCCAGCCGGTGGTCGCCAAGCGAGTGCACCCGGGCTGGTACCCGACGCTTTTCGGGTTCGCGGTCGGGTTCTACCGGGGCGCGGTGCCGCCGTTCGTGCAGCTGGTCTGGCCGGACAGCCACGGGCTGTTCCCGTGGCAGCCCGGGTGTGGGCTGCGATGCCGGACGGTGCAGCCGCAGCTGTGGCTGCCGCCGGAGCTGCACCCGGATGGGCCCTGGCAGAACCCGCGCTGAGGCGCGCTGAAGTGCGCTGAAGTGCGCTGAAGGGCACTGGGCTGAGGCGCGCCGATAGGCGCTGGCAGCGCTTAATGCAGGCCGAGCCGCCGCTTGGTTCCGGCCGGCACCCGAACTTCCCCAGGATGGCCCAGACCCACCCCGGAACCGCCCCGAACTACTCAGGGCGGCCGGCACCACCTGAGCCTCAAGCCGCCGCCGCAACGCCCCGTGCATCATCACACTCAGCCAACGCTGCGGCCCGGCATCACCTCAACCTCAAGCCGTCGCCGCGGCGTCCCGCGTCTCACCCTCAGCCAGTGTCTGAGCCAGCCCGCCGCCCCCGACGGCCAGCTCGGCCGCCCGCGACAGCAGCGTCAGCAGCCGCTCGGCCTGTGCCTGGGACAGGCCGCGGTAGCCGCGTGAGGCCAGTTCGTCGGTGATCTCCTCGGCCTGCTCGCGGAAGAGCAGGGTCGCGTCGTCCGGCTGCGGGTAGGGCGGCGGCCAGCGGAAGAACTTCGCTCCGGCCTCGCCGAGGGGGCCGGCGACGATCGCCTCCAGCGGGTCCAGGCCGGCCATCTGCACGGCCGCGATGTGCAGGCCGCCGCGCTGTTCGCGCATCACCATCGACCAGTGCACCACCCGGTGCCGGGCCGGGGCCGGCTCGGGCATCGCGCCCCAGGCCGCGGCCAGCGGGGACAGGCCGGTCTCGGAGGTGGTGGCGATCTCGCGGAGCATGTCGGCCAGCTCGTGGGCCTCGTCCTCGGGGAACGCGGCCAGGAACTCGTCGGCCCACAGCCGCTGCACGTCGCGGTAGCGGTCCACCACGCGGTCCAGCGGGGGGCTCTGCTTCGGGTCGCGGGCCGTGGCCCAGCTCTGCATCGCCAGGTCGAGCGGGAAGAAGCCGACGACCGCGTGCACCACCTCCGGGGAGACCGGGCCCAGGACCCCGACCCGGCCGCCGAAGTAGAACGGCCAGCCCTTCATCCCCAGGTCCTTGGCAGCGGTGCGGGCCGCCTGGGAGGACATGTAGTCGCCGCCGAGGGTCGAGAGCGCAGTCTTGGCCTCGACCGCGGTGCTCAGCGCCAGCTCGCGGATCGTTGCCGGATCGATAGTCGGATCAGCCGTCATGAGGCCTGATTCTCCCGCTCAGCCACACGGGCTTACAAACCGAGTCGCACTACTGCGCTGACCTGCGCGTTACCCCAGCCTTCTGCGATAGATCGCACAGAACGACTATTCATCCGCACGGAGCACGGCGGCGTGACGCGGCGGGGCCAGGGGCGTTGTCGCGGTGGACGGGCCTTGTCGGCTCGCCGCCGGCCCCGGTGCCGCCAGCACCGGCCCGCCGCATCTGCATCTCCCCGGTTCACCCGAACCCCCTTGAGAAGAATGAGGACAGGCATGCACGACGTGACCAAGCGCGGGCTCGCGCTCGCGGTCGCGACCGGCGGCCTGCTGATCACTGGAGCCGCGCCCGCGGTCTCGGCGGTGTCCCCGCACCCCGAGAACCCGGAGCACGCTGGGAAGAAGAGCCAGCCAACGGGCAGCTCTTCGCACCACGCGGCCATTCCGGTCAGCAGCGAGCAGGTCACGCAGTACGCAGGGCGGCACAAGGCCCACGAGGACCACAGCGCCGCGCCGCACCACGCCGCCGCTGCGCACCACCCGGCGGCGCCGCACCACGAGAGCGCGGCGCACCATGGGCCCGCCTCGCACCACGCGCCCGCGGCACACCACGCGCCGGCCGCGCACCACCAGGGCGCAGCCCACCACGCTCCGGCGGCGCACCACGCCCCCGCGGCCCACCACGGCACCGTGGCGCACCACGACGCCCTCACCCCGCCCGCGGCACACGACGGCATGCAGTACCCGCCGTTCCACCACGAGTCCGCCGGGGCCGAGGCCGTGGGCTCGGACCTGGGTGGCGGCGGCCTGCTGGCCGGCAACACCATCGAGGTGCCGGTCGACGCGCCGATCAACCTGTGCGGCCTGGTCGTGACCGTGCTCGGCGGCGGCGACCAAGCCGCCGACGACCACTGCGTGAACGGGCCGGGCATGGCCGGCGGGCCGAACAGCGCGGCGTCCGCCGTGGCGCACGGCTCCCCCGGCGCGCTGTCCGACAACATCGTGCAGGTGCCGGTCTCGCTGCCGGCGAACATCTGCGGCGACACCGTGACCGCGGTCGGCGGGCACGACTCGGCCGAGGACATCCTGTGCGCCAACCGCGGCGGGCAGGACTTCTCGACCGCCAAGGCCGTGGCCATGGACTCCCCCGGCCTGGTGAGCGGGAACGTCGTCCAGGTGCCGGTGGACGCGCCGCTGAACCTGTGCGGGATCACCGCGAACGTGGTCGGCGTCTACGACACCGCCGCCGGCAACAAGTGCGTCAACGGCGGCTACGGCGACGGTCACGACCACGGCGACGAGCCGATGAACGCCCGCTCGCGCACCCAGGACCTGCCGGAGCCGGGCATGGGCCCGCGGGCCGGCGCCGGCGCGAACGCGGTCACCGCGAACTCCTCCGGCGCGGTCACCGGCAACGTCCTGCAGGTGCCGATCGAGGCGCCGATCAACGCCTGCGGCGACTCGGTGAGCGTGGTCGGCGTGTTCAACTCCGCGCTGGACAACCACTGCGTGAACCACACCGCGGGCGGTGCGGCCGCCACCGGCCGGGCCGTCGGCGACAACGGTCTGGCCACCGGCAACGTCGCGCAGCTGCCGATCGACATCCCGACCGAGGTGTGCGGCGTCGTCGCGGCCGTCGGCGGCTACCACGACACCGCCGCGGACAACAGCTGCGCCAACACCGGCGCCGCGGGCACCACGTCGATCGCCTCCACCACCGGCGAGACCGGGATCGTCACCGGCACCGTCGCCCAGGGCAGCGTGAACGCCCCGGTGCAGATCTGCGGCGACACCATCGGCGCCGGGCTGGCCAACAGCGGGACCGAGGACAACACGTGCAGCACCGGCCCGGTGATGCCGCCTCCGCCGCCGGTCAACTGCCCGCCTCCGCCGCCGGTCTTCCCG
>NZ_JAAFYZ010000415.1 GCF_018274385.1 Catenulispora pinistramenti
GGCGCAGGCGGCGCAGGCGGCGCAGGCGCAGCGGTAGTCGTCGTCAGCTTGGCGGAGTGGCTGGGACTATTGCGGCGGCGGGATCGCCGGCTGCGTTGGTGGGATCGGTGGAATCGGTGGCGACGCTGGTCGGATCGGGGGCGTCGGCGACGGCGGCGAGGATCGCGGCGTCCCATACCGGGCTGTCCAGCAGGGTACTGATTTGCCTCGCGGTGAGCGGCATCGGCGCGCCGGGGGTCGCGGGGCCCTTCTCGGAGGGGGCGTTCGTCTCGACCGCGACGAGCCTTGTGCCGTCCGGGCGGACCAGGGTGACCGCGAGGTGGTCGGGGTTGCGGCCGTCGTCTGAGCCGCGTGACTCGTCGCTGTAGACGATTGAACCGTCCGGAAGCGCCTGGGGCGTGTCGTGCCCTGTAGTGGTAGTGGTGTCCTGCTGATCGCCGAAGACGAGGTCGAGGAAGCCGATCCCGTGCGGAGCGGTGATCTGGGAAAGGACCTCGCCACGCCGGACTACGGCGGAGAAGCTGGTGACGCCGGTTCCGGCGAGGCCTTGCTTCAGGGCACCGACCACCTGGGCGGTGGGGAATTGCGGGGTGTCGGTGGTGGTCGGGGTCTCGGTCGTGGACGGGGTGCCGGTGCCGGTGGCGGTCGGGGTGGCTGGCGCATGACCATCGCTTAATCCGGGTCCTGACCCCTGTCCTGACCCCTGTCCTGACCCCTGTCCTGACCCCTGTCCTGGCCCCAGACCTGGTCCCAGACCTGGTCCCGGTCCGGTCGCCGTCCCCGCTCCGTGGTGAGTCCCGAACAGAACGACCCCCGCGAACACCAAAGTAACGGCGACCGCCGAGCCCGCCGCCTCCACGACCCACCCCATCCGCCGCATCCGCGTCCCGCGCGACACCCCGCCGGCAGTCAGGCGTCCGACATCCGGATCGAGCCGACGCGCGGTCTCCCGCATAGCGTGCGGTAAGTCGTCACGCACGTGTCACCTCCCTTGGCTCGTTTTCTCCTTGCGTGGTACTCGACGCGTCGTGGGCGGCGGTTGTTACGGTGGCCGCATGTCGACTGTCGAGGCCTGCGAGGCCGCGCAGACCTGCTGGTTCAGCTGCCGGGCCGCCGCGCTCGGCGGCCAGACATGGACCGACGGGCCGCTGCACTGGATCCGTGAGGGTGCCGAACAGAATCTGATGTTCCCGACGCGGATTCCGGCTGATGCGGTCCAGAGCGCCGTGGAGGAGGCGCGCGAGACCGGCGTACAGATCATCGGCGCTTGGCTCGGGACGGAGGTCGACGCTTCGGCGTTGGCGGCTGCGGGGTTCGAGCGCGGATGGGCGCCTTCGTGGATGGCGGCGCCGGTCGCCGACGTCGGCGTGTCCGACGACCCTCGCGTCGAGCTTCAGGAGGAGAGCAACGACTACAGCGATGAGTACGCGGACTATGCGGAGATGCTGAAGCTGACGCGGGTGCGTCCTCAGCACACGTGGTACGCCGCTGCCTATGTAGAGCCCGGCAAGGCCGCGAGCCGCAAGCTCGCCGGCCCCAGGTTCGCGGGCCGCGCGTGGTCGCATCTGACCGGCGAGACGGCCGGGGTGTTCGACATGAACGTGTGGCCGCGGTTCCAGCGGCGCGGGATCGGCAGCGGTTTGCTGCGTGCGGTGGTGGCAGCAGCGGCGCAAGCCGGTGCGCGCGATGCGGTGCTGAACGCGACGACGGAAGGGCGGCTGTTGTACGAAACCTGTGGCTTTCGGCAGATCGGAGCCGGGATCACATGGTGGCTGCACCTCGAGGCATGACGCCTACCTGGCTGGCGACCGGGGCTACGGCCCGCTAGCCTTGCCTGGCTCGCGCGGCCCTGGGGAGGGCGCTGCGCAAACGGGAGACTCACACGTGGGGGAAGTAGTGATGTTGCATTCTCGGCATACCCGCATGCCGTTACGCGCTCTGCTCGCGGCGGGGATGGTGGCGTTGGCGGCTGCCGGGTGTGCGTCGCAGGGGACTGTCTCGGCGCAGACCGGACCGGGGGCCACGGGTTCGGCGGCTCTCGCTTCGGCGTTCGGCCCCGCTTCAAGCGCCGCCTCGGCGTCATCCACGGACACCGGTTCGGTCTCGGGCTCGCCGTCGGGCTCGGCGTCCACGTCGGACCAGGACTCTTCGTCGGTGACGTCATCGGACACTGATTCGCCGGCGGCGCCCGCGTCGACGAGCAGCCCGACGACGAACGCGCCGATGTACAAGCTCACCGACACCGTCACCGAGGGCGGCTTCAAGCTGAAGATCAACTCGATCCAGCTGCCCTGGAACCCGCCGGCCGGTTCGCAGTTCACCCCGGCGCCGGCGCGGGCCTGGCTGCTGATGGACTTCCAGGTCACCAACGTCAGCGGCCAGCAGTCGATGTTCGACACCATCGGCGCCTTCGACCTGCGGGACAACACCAACGCCTCGCACCTGACATCCATCGTCCCCGGGGACACCCTCCCGGCGGCGAAGAAGTTCGAGGACCAGGAGGTGGCGCCCGGCGCCACGGTCGGCGGCGAGGTGGTCTTCGACGTCCCGGCCAACGGCGCCCCGTTCCGGCTCATCTTCTCGGGGAACATGTGGCACGCCAGCCAGACCCCGCCGGTGATCTCATTGAGCAAGTAAGCCCAACCGCACCCGGCCCGGGCCCGCACTCCCCCGAACCCGACCGCCGCCTATCCTGGGCCGCATGACCACCACCATCATCCCGATCGGCCAGGTCGTCGGCGGTCGCACCGAGCCGCGCGACGACGACTGGGGCGGCGAACAGGCCGTGATCCGGCTCGACGAACGCTTCAGCCCCGAAGCCCTCGCCGGGCTGGACGCGTTCTCGCACCTGGAGGTCGTCTACCAGTTCCACCTGGTAGACCCGGACAAGGTGCAGACCGGAGCCCGGCACCCGCGCAACAACCCGGAGTGGCCGCTGGTCGGCATCTTCGCCCAGCGCGGCAAGAGCCGGCCGAACCGGATCGGCGTCTCACGCTGCCGCCTGGTGAAGGTGGAGGGGCGGGAGGTGCACGTCACCGGGCTCGACGCGGTCGACGGGACGCCGGTACTGGACCTGAAGCCGTACATGGCGGAGTTCGGGCCGATCGGCGAGGTGACGCAGCCGGAGTGGGCGACCGAGCTGATGCGTCAGTACTACTGAGCCGCTACTGACTACTGGGCTGCCACTGAGCCCTGGTCGGTGCCGCAGACGCTGCCTGAGCGCGCGAAAGCGGCCCGCACGGCATTGCCGCACGGTCCCGCCGCACGGCATCGCCGCACCAGGCCACGCCACGCCGCCACACCGGACCCACCTCAGGTACCGGTGCGGCGCTCCGCGACGTATCGCTACTACGCCAGTTCCCCGGCACCACGCTCGGGCTCGGCGTCACCGCCGTCGCCATCACCCCGGTGCCGCACCGTCTCGACCATGTGCCCGACCGCCTCCCGCCCCTTGGACGCGGTATTCCGGGTGATCTCGAACGCCTGCACCTGGATCACGTTCGCGGTCTGCCGCACCGCGGGCGCATCGGCGACCTTCCGAGCCGCGGCCCGGATCTTCTCGTACTGCTCCCGCCCAGCGCGCGTACCGAGTACATACCCGGCCCCGAGTCCAGCGGCCAACGTCAGCTTCGTCCCAGCCTTCATGGCAACCCCTCTACCCACCCCACCCGAT
>NZ_JAAFYZ010000416.1 GCF_018274385.1 Catenulispora pinistramenti
CTCGCGGCCATTGTCATGGGCCGATTGTGCCCGGCGAGTGTGACGTCTGACGGAAGCCTAAGTGTGAAAACGTCAACGGGCCGACATCATGCGTTTTACCAAGTCTTGGTTCCCCGCCACCGGGTATTCGGCCACTCTCCTGTGTAAGCCTCCTGCGATGGCTTCCCACCACCCCCACGCGAAGGGAAAACCATGCGAATATCCGGATACCGGGCCGGGCTCGCCGCTCTGGCCGCCGGCTCCTCCTTGGTGCTCGCCGCGGCCCTTGCCGGCCCGGCCGCCGCCACCACCACCGGCGCCCACACCAAGTCCCCGGCCAGCTTCCCGCACTACAACCACGTGTTCAACCACGCCCGGCACGCCGACCAGATCTGGGGCGGCTACGCCGACACCGGCACCCAGTTCACCTCGATCAGCGGCTCGTGGACGGTGCCGACGCTGGACTGCTCCTCGACCCCGGACAGCTCGGTCTCGCCGTGGATCGGCATCGACGGCTTCAACTCCAGCACCGTCGAGCAGATCGGCTTCGACCAGGACTGCCAGGGCGGCCAGGCCGGCTACTACCCGTGGGTGGAGATGTATCCCGCGGACTCGGACTACTTCACCGAGACGGTCAACGCCGGCGACCAGATCACCGCCTCGGTGTCGGTCAGCGGCAGCGCGTGGACGCTGACCGAGAGCGACACGACCCAGGGCTGGTCCAAGACGTTCAACGAGACCGGCGACGACCAGCTCTCCTCGGCCGAGGCGATCGTGGAGGACCTGGGCGACGGCATCCAGCCGGTGGCCCCCTTCGGCTCGATCACCTTCAACAACCTGACCGCCAACGGCCAGCCGCTGTCCGACGCCGGCACGCCCAACTCCACCGACATCGAGCGCGGTGACACGCCGCTGACGCAGAACTCTCCTTTGTCCGGCGGCAGCTTCACGCTCAGCTGGCTGCAGTCCTGACCCGGCGGCGGCCGACGCGCCTCCCGGCTGGTGCCACTCCCGCCGGTCCCCGTCGGCCGCTCCCATAGGCCATTTCCCCAGGCCGGTTGCAAGTGGGTTGCCACCGGTCGCCCCCGGCCGGCGCCCCTCCGGCCGGTGCCCGGGCCGCCGCACCATCACGGCGGCCCGGGCCACTCCCATCGGACGCCGATGACGCACGGGTCCAGGTCGACGCTCATCGCGCAGGCCCGATCCCCGTCGTCCAGCGCCAGGACGCGCTCGGTCTGGACGGTGTCATCCGTGCGGGCGGCCGTGAACTGCACACACCGCGCGGGCAACGCCGGCCGGGTGAACTCGACGTCGATCACGTATTCCCGCACCGGCAGCCGCATTCGGCGGCTGGTGTCGCAGTCCTGCGGATACGGCGGGGTGAATTCGACGACGTATTCCATGACCAGGAGTTCCCCGCGTTGCAGCGGTCGCGGCAACCGGAGCTCGGCTATGGTCAAGCCGGCCTCCGGCTTCGAGCGGACGGCCCCGAGGGTGCAGCCGCGCAGCGGGTGGATCACCGGGGCGCTGCCGTCGGTCGCCTGGTCGATCACGATCGAGGACCGCACATCGTTGGTCGCGGCCCGGACCAGCGCCCGGGAGTAGAGCTCGCGGAACCGCCGATCCGGGCCGATTCTCAGGCGCTCGTACTGGGAGAGGCGGACCAGCGAGTCGTCCGAGCCGGTGTCGAATTCGCTGAGCAGCCCGGCGATCGGATCCCAGTCCCGGTACACCTCCACCAGATCCGGGGCCTGGTTGTAGACCTGACGCCCGCGTGCCCGGTGCGGACCGACCAGCGCGGCAAGTGCGCCGGGCGGCACGCCGACGATCTGCTCCAGCCGGTTCAGCGCGGCCATCGACGCGGCCCGTTCCGGCTGACGCCGCCCCGATTGCCAACTGCTGAGGGTGGCCAGACTGACCGGCGCTCCGTGCTGGCGCAGCCGGTACTGGATCCGGTCCAGACTCAGGCCGCTGCCGGCGATCGCGGCCCGCAGCGCCGCCGCGAACGGGCCGGAGGCCAGCAGCCGGGGCAGATCGCCGGGCCCGATCGGATCAGCCGCCACGGGACGGAACCATGAGAACGAGGCCTCCTCACGGGCGCTGATCCACCCCCATGTCAGGACGGTCATTCCGTCGTGCCGTGCGGTCGAAACCCGGGCCCGGGCACCGGGTCACCTGTCAGCGTGAGTGTTTTCTCAGTACATTGAACATCATGAGCGGATTCGACGGTCTCGACTCCCACCTGGGCAATCTCAGCCGGCTCTCGTCGGCACAGACCCGATCGATCAGCGCGGAGAACCCCACCGGGGCGGTCGGCGGCGGCGCGCGGGCGACCGAGGGGCTCGGTGCGGCCGCCGCCGAGGGCCTGGGTACCGGCTGGAAGATCGCGCCGGCCGTCCTGCTGCCGGCGCGCGGCGTCTTCACCATCGCCGACGTCACCGGGCCCGGCGCGATCCAGCACATCTGGATCACCGTGCCCCCGAAGTTCTGGCGGATGCTGCTGCTGCGCTTCTATTGGGACGGCGAGGAGGATCCGTCCATCGAGGTGCCGCTCGGGGACTTCTTCTGTAGCGGGTGGAACGAGTTCAGCCAGGTGTCCTCGATCCCGATCGCGGTGAACCCGGCCGGCGGGCTCAACTCCTACTGGCAGATGCCGTTCCGGCGCTCGGCCCGGATCACCGTGGAGAACCTGAGCGGCGAGGAGACCGGGGGATTCTACTATCAGGTCACGTATACGCTGACCGACGTCCCCGAGGACGCCGCGTACCTGCACGCGCAATGGCGCCGCGGCAACCCGGTCGCCGACGGCGTGCACACCCTGCTGGACGGCGTCGTCGGCCAGGGCCACTACGTCGGCACCTACCTGGCCTGGGGCTCGAACAACAACGGCTGGTGGGGCGAGGGCGAGATCAAGTTCCACCTCGACGACGACACCGACTACCCGACGATCTGCGGCACCGGCACCGAGGACTACTTCGGCGGCGCCTGGTGCTTCGAGCATCCCAGGGGCACCTACGCCGAGTATTCGACCCCTTATCTCGGCCTGCCGCAGGTGCTCCGGCCGGACGGCTTCGGCCGCACCCAGCAGCGTTTCGGCATGTATCGCTGGCACATCCCGGACCCGATCCGCTTCCGGACGAAACTGCGGGTCACGATCCAGGCCCTCGGCTGGCGCAACGTGTACGCGGGCCGGATGCGATACCTGAAGCTCCAGGACGATGTCGCGTCCACGGCGTGGTGGTATCAGACGGAGCCGCACGCGCCGTTCGGCGACAGTCCCACCGCGGATGAGTTGGAGGTCATCTAGGGCCGTGTCGGGCAATGTTTGCCTGGGAGTTCGCGCTTTGCTCGGGCGGGAGTTCGCGGCGTGGTTCGCGACGTGGTTCGCGATGTGGTTCGAGACGTGCCGGTCGGCGGGTGGGATCCGTTGGCGGGTGGAGTTTGCTGGGGTCTGGAGTTTGTGGGCCGGGTTGCGGCTGGGCTGTGGGTTTTAAATGCTTTTTACGGCCTTCGGTCATAGTTGTGCCGGTTCGGGGTTCGGGGTGGTGGGTGTGTTTGTCGGCTGCCGGTTTTCGCGTTCACAACCCCGCCTCACCTCAGGCCTCTTCAACTCCAGTAAGCCAGTGCAAGGTCAAGGGCTGTGGTGAAGGGCCGGGCCTCCGGCGGGCCTCGGCAACCTCAGGGA
>NZ_JAAFYZ010000417.1 GCF_018274385.1 Catenulispora pinistramenti
CTCGGGCGTGTTCTCGACCAACTGACCACCGGCCCGCCGCCAGCACCTCACCGGCAGCTGCATCAACCAACCGGTGTCCTCGTTCCCGGCGTTTTGTATTTCTCCGGCTGGTTTTCGGTTCGTTCCCCTCGGTCGCGTCGGCAGGGCTTCGCCTACAGTGCCGGTGGCCGGGGGTCAAGTTCGCGCTGAACGAAACCGCAGCTCACACACCCAACCGCCGCGCGCGGACTTTACCCCCGGACACCGGTGCTGTACCCCCCGGGCTGACGACGCGGCCGAGGGGAACGGACCGCACCACCCCACAAACCGCCGCCGCTGAGACTAGATCGGCCACCCTAGGGAACCGCGCTAGTTTCCCTGAGGTTGCCGAGGCCCGCCGGAGGCCCGGCCCTTCATCACAGCTCTTGATCTTGCCCCTGCTTGTGGCTCTTGATCTTGCTCTTGATCTGGCCTGTGCCTGTGCCCTTGCTCTGGCTTGCTGGAGTTGAAGAGGCCTGAGGTGCGGCGGGGTTGTGAACGCGCGAACCGGCAGCCGAGACACAGACTCGCCGCCCCGAACCCCGAACCGGCACAACTATGACCGAAGGCGTAAAAAGCTTTGAAACCCACACCCCAACCGCAACCCGGCTCGCAAACTCCAGCCCCCAGCAAACTCCAGCCCCCAGCAAACTCCACCCGCCAACGGATCCCGCCCGCCGACCGACACGTCGCGAACCACATCGCGAAAACTCCCGGGCAAACGTTGCCTGATACAGCACTAGCTAGACGACTGACTCCAAGGGGTGGCCGGGTCGCCCATGCTTGCTGCTGAGCCGTTTCGCAAGATTGCTTGTCAGGTGCGGTCCTGCTGCCGGCCACCCCTTGGAATCGGCCGTCTAGACTGAACAGTCGTTGGTCACAGGCGGAGTCGGTCAGAGGCGGCAAGGAGCGGCAGGTGGCGCAGGCGGCGCGGCGGCGGAACCCACGCGGGCAGGGCCAGGTGCTCCGCGACCAATTGGTCGAGGCGACGGCCCGGCTGCTGGCGACCATGGACCGGCCCGAGACGCTGACGCTGCGTCAGGTCGCGCGTGAGGTCGGGGTGGCGCCGGCCAGCATTTACGGCCACTTCCCCGATCTGACCGCGCTGATCGAGCACGTCCTGAAGCTCCGCTACGACGAACTCGGGCGCCTGATGAACGACGCGGCGGCCGATGCGGCGACACCGCTCGCCGAACTCGTCGCGCGGTGTGCCTCGTATGTGCACTGGGGTGTCGGGCATCCGGGGGAGTACCGCACCATCGTCGGTGGCGCGATGCCCGAGCAACTGGGGCCGCTGAACGCGCACGGCGCCGGCGAGGAGCTACTGAACGCACTTGTGCGGGCGCTCGCAGCGGCCGCAGTTCCGGGTGGGGAGCCGTTGGCAATGGGCAAAGAGTCCACGGCCGCAGAGCAGTGGCAAGCCGGGCTCATCCTCTGGACCGGGCTGCACGGTCTGGTCTCGCTCTACAACAGCCACGGCAACGTGCCGTGGCCCGCGCTCGACGATCTCCTGGCGCAGCTGCTCGGTCTGCACACCGGCCGCAGTAAATCAGAGATCGAAGACATTATGGCCGGTGGCGCTACCGCGTCATGACAGCCCACGAAGCGTGCCGCGAGCGGGGCAGTTCGTAGGTGAGGCACTGCTGGCGGCCTCTCCTCAGGGGGAGGCGGGGCCGCGGACGGCTCTTCGATCAAACCTACAGAGGCCGCACGTTGTAGTTCCCCTTGAAGAGGTTCGCGGGGTCGTACTGGCTCTTGACCGCTGCGAGCCGCTTGTAGGTGTCTGTCGGGTAGGCGGCGGCTATGTTCGCGTCGGTGGCCGTGGTGTTGAAGTTGGCGTACGTGCCGCTGGTGTGCGGGGCCAGCCGGTCCCAGATGGCGTCCAGGGCGGGCAGTCCGGCCTCGACCACCGGGGCCGGGCCGACCACCGCGGTCCCGATCATCAGCTCGGCGCGGCGGTGGGCGAAGGCGGTCGCGTCCTCGGTCACCCGGGCCATCGCGCCGCCGATGCTGCGGATGGTGAGGAACGGCGCGCCGGCCGTGGAGCCGACCTCGGTGAGGATCCGCACCGCGGTGTCCACGCCGGACCGCTCGACGAAGGCGTTCCGGGTGAGGAAACGGATGCCGGGCGGGGGTGTCTGGGCGTCTTCGAAGACGTCGCCGTAGGGCTTGAGGGCCACGTCGTCGGCGGTCACGGTGCCGAGGTGCCGGATGGGGTGCAGGGCGGCGTTCGCCTCGTCCTGGGAGTCCCCGTCGAAGGTCACGAAGATCTCGACCGGGGCCCGCGGTCCGCCGGCGAAGGGGTTGGCGAAGACGACGCTCGCGGTCAGGCCCTCGGGGGCTGTGCGCATGTACTCGACCCAGCCCGGGATGACCGTGGCGGCTTCCGCGCCGGGGAAGGCGATCTTGCCGTGGAAGACGTCGGTGGTGGGGTGTGCGGCGAACTCGAAGGCGGTGACGATCCCGAAGTTCCCGCCGCCGCCCCGCACGGCCCAGAACAGCTCGGCGTTGTCCTCCGCGTCGGCGATCACGACCCGGCCGTCGGCCGTCACGATCTCCACGCGCACCAGGGCGTCCAGCGCCAGTCCGTACTTGCGCACCTTCCAGCCCAGGCCGCCGCCGAGGGTCAGCCCGCCGACGCCGACCTGCTTGGTGTCGCCGGAGGAGAGGGCCAGGCCGTGCGGTGCCAGCGCGGTCGCCACCTGGCCCCAGGTGGCGCCGCCGCCGATACGCACCACATGCCAGCCGCCGTCCACGATCTCCACCCCGGACAGCAGACTCAGGTCGATGACGATGCCGCCGTCGTTGGTGCCGAAGCCCGAGAAGGAGTGGCCGCCGCCGCGGACGGCGAGCGGGAGCCCGGCCGAGGCCGCGTGGCGCACCGCGCTCTGGACGCCGCCGACGCTGCTCGGCCGCAGGATGACGGTCGGTGTGCCGGTGGCCAGGACCGTGCCGGCCAGGGCGTCGTACTCGGGGTGGCCGGTTTCGATGATGTCGCCGCTGAAGTCGCGAGTGAGGGTTTCCAGTGCTGTGGTCATGCCCATGAGATGGCGTCGCCCGCTGGATTGTGACGCGGGCGAAATGTGACCTGGGACACACCTGCTAGGCGCAGTGCGGGCTTCCGGAGTCCCATGCGGAGGTGCCGTACGCGTTCACGGCGCGAACCTGGAAGCAGGCCAGCGACGAGGGATCGCTGAACTCGTTGGGGCCTCGGAAGGACGTCCCCGTGGTGTTGTAGATCTGGTCGTACTTCTGGTGGCCGTTGCCGTCGGTGAACGTGTAGTGGACGTCGTAGCTGGTCGCGCCGTTGACCGGGGCCCAGGTGAACGTGGTGGCGTAGTCGTTGGGGTTGTCGGTGGCCCAGTTGACCGAGACCGCGGCGCCGGTCGGGGCCGCGGGCGCGACGTTGCTCGGCGGCGGGTTCGAGGTCGGCGGCTTGGGCGGGGTGGTCGTGGTGTGCGGCGGGGGAGGCGCGCCGCGGCTGGTGGTCTTGCTGCCGGCGGCCGAGCCGGGGGCGCCGTTCGATGCGCTGCCGGTGGCCGACGGCTGGTTCTGGGTGGTCGAGATCGCGCCGCTGGGGCTCGGGGTTTTGCCGGTGCTGTGCGATCCGGGAGAC
>NZ_JAAFYZ010000418.1 GCF_018274385.1 Catenulispora pinistramenti
GCGGGGCCGGGTGGCGCCGGAGCCGGTGGCGGTGGCGGAAGCGGACGCGGTGCTGACGTCGGCGCCGGAGCTGGGGCCGGAGCCGGCGTCGCGGCCGAACCGGTCGATGAGGTCCTGACCGCGCTCGCCGATCCGACCCGCCGCCGGCTGCTGGATGTGCTGGCTGCCCGGGGCGCGGCCTCGGCGACCGAGCTGGCGGGGGAGTTGCCGGTGAGTCGGCAGGCTGTGGTGAAGCACCTGGCCGTGCTCGACACCGCCGGTCTGGTGACCGGGCGCCGGGCCGGTCGCGAGGTGCGGTACGAGGTGCGGTCGGCGGCGCTGGACGGTACGGCGCGCTGGATGGCTTCGCTGGCCGCTGATTGGGATCGGCGGTTGGCGCGGATCAAGGCGGTTGCCGAGGCGGCCGAAGCGGCGCAGGCCCGGGGTGACTCCGGCTGAGTGCGCGCGCCGTTCCAGCCCGGTAACACCCGGAGGAATCCGGATATGAATCCGGATAAGGATCCTGATGTCCTCCGACCGGGTGGCGGGACTGCGCGGCTGTGGCGTTTCGTTGTCGTTCTTAACGAGTTTTTCAGGTCGACCTGGGACGCTGTTGCGCTCCGGTGATTCGCGCTGCTGTCGACAGCGCGAATCACCGGTCGTGCTTCAGGCCCCGGTCGGGACCGACACGTCGGCGCCCCAGCGGCCCACCGCGTAGCGCACCGCCCCGGCCACCGGCGGGTCCGTGACGATCGTGACCGGGCCGGGCGCGCGCTCCTGGACTCGGGCCAGCAACCTGGGGTGTCCGGCGGCGGCGACCGATCCCCCGAGCAGCACCTCGGGCTCGATCAGGCCCGCGCGGCGCGCCGCCGAGGTCGCCATGGCGGCGAGTTCGTCGCCGAGGAGGTCGATCAGCAGCCACGCGACCTCGTCGCCGCGGTCGGCGGCGGCGAACACGGCCGGCGCCAACTCGGCCAGGCGGCGGTCGGAGACCTCGCCGCGGTGGATCGCCAGGACCACGTCGAGGGCGTGCGGGCGGCCGAAGTGCGCCGTGACGGCCTCGGTGAGCGCGGTGGCCGGGCCCCGGCCGTCCTCGGCGCGCACCGCCCACCACAGAGCGGCCCGGCCCAGATCCCCGCCGCCGCCCCAGTCGCCGGAGGCCCAGCCCAGGCCCGGGAACGTGGCGGTCCGGCCGTCCGGGGCCACGGCCACGCAGTTGACGCCGGTCCCGCAGACCACTGCCACGCCTTCGCGGCGGGCCGAGCCCGCGTAGAGGACGGCGAAGGTGTCGTTGGCGACGTAGACCTCGTCGGCCCAGCCGCGGGCCTCGACCTGGTCTTGGAGGGTGGCGATCTCCTCGGGCAGGTCGGCGCCGGCCAGGAAGGCGGCGATGCCGCGGACCTTGCCGATGGTGTGGACCCGGCCGATGCCACGGACCCGGTCGACGGCGGCGCTGCTATCAGGGGTGGGTACATCGGTGCCGAGAACCCGCTCCACCAACGCGTCCAACACCGCCATCGCCGCCGGCACTCCCAGCGCCTGCGGCCGGAACGGCCCGCCGACCGCCCGGCGGACCTCCGAGCCGTCGGGGCGGACCAGGCGCACATCGGTCTTGCTGTTGCCGCCGTCGACCGCGAGCAGCAGGTCGTGGGGGCGGTCGTCAGGGGTGTTCATGGCGGGCACCCTATATCGGCGGCCCGGCAGCCGGCAGCCGGCAGCCGGCGGCCGGCGGCCGGCGGCCGATGGTCAGCAGCCGGCGGTCACTCGTGGCTGGGCGGCACCTTCGCCGTGGGCCGGATCGCCGCCGGGCTCACCCCGACCATCGCCAGCCCGGCGCGCGCGTACCCCAGGTACAACGTGCGGGCGATCCGTTGCAGCACGCTGCGGGTCCGCTCCCGTCGCCAGACTTCGGACAGCTCACGTCCGAGCTCGGCGTACTCCTCGAACACCACCCGGTCCCGATCGGCGATGGACATCGGCGGCTCCTGACTGTGACGGACAGATCACAGATGTGATCTGGGTTACAGCCATATTGCTGATACCTCCTTGAAAGGTCAACGACCAGTGAGGACTCGGCTTCGGCCGCGGAACTCGGCGACGATCTGTTCGGCGGGTGTATCAGCGGTCGTTTCGGTGATGGCGGTGGTTGAACCGTTGCGCGTCACCGTCACGTCGTAGATCCCGCTGCGCCCGTACCGAACCCGCTCCTGCGCCCGCGCCGTCAGCACGTCCCCCTCCTGGATCGGCGCCAGGAAGCTGACATCGGCCCCGGCGGCGACCGTGGCCGGCCCGTGACTGTTGCAGGCCAGCGCGAACGCGGTGTCGGCGAGCAGGAACACGTACCCGCCGTGCCCGATGGCGTGCCCGTTCAGCATCGACGCGGTCACCCGCATCCGCGCCGCGGCCCGCCCCGGCGCCAGCTCGACCAGCTCGATCCCCAGGCCCGCCGAGGCCTTGTCGGCGTCGAACATCCGGCGCGCGGCGTCCAGCCCGGCGGTTTCTTCTTCGGTGTGCATGCCAGCGACTTTATGACGCGGGCATGCACACGGCGTACAAGACCCCGGTGAAGTCGGCGCCCCGACTACGCCCCGGCGGCCGTGTTGACCTGGTCGACCACCGACTGCGGCAGCGTCCAGGCCACGAAAGTGCTGTCCTGGAAGTGCGCCTCGATCGTCGTCGGCCCGGTGCACTTCGTGACGGCGTTCCACTTCAGCCACGCCAATACCGTGGTGCCGGACACCTTCTGCCCGGCCGGCACCTGCTCGTCCTGCGCGGCCGTCGACGTCGACATCTCATCGCCGGGGTTCGCGTCGCCCCGGTTGGCGTCGCACCGGACGCCGAAGAAGTCCGGCCCCACCGCGTCGCCGCTGCCCCCGCTGTTGGTCATGCTGACCTGGAACGTCGCCAATGCGCCGCTGCCGTTCTTCGCCACCGTCGGTGCACCGGACACGACGATGCTGAGCGACCCCTGCGTGATCGGCGCCCCCAGCGCGGCCGAGGCGACCGGTCCGGAACTCGGCGGGGCGACCGGCGCCCCGCTCGACGGCGCGGACGAGTTCGTAGCCGGCTTCGTGGATGCCGACGATGAGCACCCGGCGGCGGCCAGCAGTATCAGGGCAGCAGGAATGAGAGCCCGACGCATGATTCCCCCCAAGAGATTCAAAGCTCGAAAGAACGTACGGTATGCCCTCAGGGCTCCGAGCGGGAAGTATTCAGTGATCGATGGTCTCGGCCCTTCGTCTCGCCGATGACCTCCTCGGGGGTTCGCTCGTCCCAGGTCATCCGCCGCTGACCGTCTGGCCGAAGGAGTTCACGCAGTACATCGGGCTCGGGTACATGGCCGACGTGCCGTATTGGTTGACCGCGGCGAGCTGGAGGCAGGTCGTGCTGCCCGCCGGGATCTGGTACGAGTAGCCGGTTCCGCTGACCGGCACGGTCTGGTCGGTCCCGGATGTGCCGGGCGTCCCGTTGACCGTGTAGTGGAGGCTGTAGCCCGTCGCGTCGGAATGTGCCTTCCAGGACACGTTCACCGTGGCCATGCCGACCCAGTTCGGAATCAGGACCGTGATGTCGCCGGCGCCCATCGGCCCGGGCGGGTTGTGGGCCGGCGGGGGAGTCGTCGAACCTGTGTCT
>NZ_JAAFYZ010000419.1 GCF_018274385.1 Catenulispora pinistramenti
GCTGGGGGGTGGGTGAGAACCGCTGCCGGGCGATCACTTCCCGGAGTAAGTGCCCTGTGTCACCCGAACGCAATGTCGTGCGGAACCAGCCCGGGGTCGTCCGCGTCCAATGGGTATGAGGCTGAGCAAGTACTTGTGCGCTGTCGTGCTGATCGCCAGCGTGGCAGGGTGTCACAGCTCGACCTCCGCCGCGCCGCCCAGCCCGTCCGCCGACCCGGTCCTGCCGCAGGGCGGGCCCGTGCAGCGGCTGGCGGAGCTCAGCTACTCGGGCGGCTTCCATGCGCCGAATGCGCTGGCGCCGCCGACGGTTGCCGTGTACTCCGACGGGGTAGTCGTGTTCGGCGCCGCCAAGAAGCTCACACTCACGCCGGGGGCGCTCGCGGTGGTTGTCAGTGCTCTGCAACCGGACCTCGCGGGCCAGCCGGGGACGGTGTTGCAGCCGAAGGATGGGCACCCGATTCCGGACGCGGCGACCACGGCTGTCGGCGTGCTTCAACCGGGCGGCAAGTATCAACTCGTGCATGCACTAGGGCTTGCCGCCGGGCGCGAGGGCCAGTACCCGGTGCCGGTGGCCGATGCCTTCGACAAGCTCCAGAAGCTCACCACCTACGCCACCACGCCCTACACCGCCACCCGCGTCCGCTACGCAGTGCAGTGCCCGACGACCGGCGGCGCTTCTCCGGAGAAGCCGTGGCCGACCGCGCTGCCGCAACCGGGCGCGGGGCAGCCGGGCAACTGCCTTGAGGTGGACGTTGCCGACGGCGCGGCTGCCGCGGCCGTGCGCGCTGCATGCGTCGCTACTGCTCCCGATGGGCCGTCCGGGACGCCGCCGGGTGCGGTGGTGTATCGCGCGGCTAAGGGGCTGCGGATCTGTAGCTGGCGTTACGCGCTGCCGGATGAGGCCTGATGCTCGCCTCCCGGTTGTGGCGAGTGAGCCGTGGCCGCACCTGAACGCCCGGTCCGGCTTCGCCGGCGGGTAGCTCGGTGCCCCGCGTCATGGGGTGACGCGGGGCACCGGTGTTCTCGATACCGGTGTTCTCGATTTCGGTTCTCGTCGACTCCGGTGATGCCGACGCGGGTCGCCGGCACCTCGCGCGCCGCGTTCTCGCCCGCGTCGGGTGGCTCAGGTGAGACCGGGGCCGAGACCGACCCACTCGGGTAGCGCCTCGCACCGCTTCAGCCATTCCTCCGGGATGCCCGCCACCCCGACCCGCGCCGCGACGATCCCGCCGACGATCGCGCAGGTCGTGTCGATGTCGCCGCCGACGATCGCGGTGTCCCAGAAGGCGTTCTGGAAGTCGTTCGGATGCTTGGCCGCTACCCACAGGCAGAAGGGGACGGTGTCCGGTGCCGAGATGTAGCGGCCGTTGCCCAGGGACGCGGCGGCGCTGCGGGGGTCGGTGAGCGGCAGCAGGGCCATGGCGTTGCCGATGCCGTCGCGGACCAGGCCGGGCGGAGTGCGCTCGGCGATCTCGTCGAGGAAGGCGTGGCCGGTCAGGTCGGAATCGGCGGCCAGGGCGGCGGCGACGGCTACCGCGACGGCGCCCGCGACGCCTTCCGGGTGGGTGTGCGTGACCTCCGCCGATGCCGTCGCCTCGGCCACCACGCGGTCCAGGTCGGCTGAGCCGTACCAGGCGCCGAGCGGGGCCACCCGCATCGCGGCGCCGTTGCCCCAGGATCCCTTGCCGGAGAACATCCCCTCGGCTTGTTCGCGCCACTGCGCGCCCTCCTGGCGGATCAGCCGCAGCATGCGGTTGACGCCGGCGCCGTAGCCGCGGTCGAAGTCGTGGTGGTCGGCGAAGGAGTGGGCCAGCGCGTCCTGGTCGGCGCGGCCGTGGTCGCGCAGGACCGCCAGGACCGAGCAGGCCATCTCGGTGTCGTCGGTCCAGTACCAGGGGTCCGGCGGCAGCCGGTGGTCGGCCAGCAGCGGCTGGTTCAACGGGATGAAGTAGCAGGCGCCCACCGCGTCGCCCACGGCCAAGCCGCGGAGCGACGCGACGGCGCGGGCCAGGGAGCGGTCGTCGGTCATATTCCACTTCTTACCGCATGGCACACCACTAACTCACCCTGCTTCGGCGGCGTGCCGCACGCCGCTTTCCGAACGCCGGTCCGTGCGCCGGTCCGAGGACGGCCCGAGGACGGTCCGAGGACGGTCCAAGGACGGTCCAAGGGCCGGTAACCGACTCGTCTTCGTCGGTGGCATCTGCGATGATCGGGCCGGGAAGGAAACAAGTGACCAAGCTATTCGCCCCTTACCGGCCAATTCTGGCCATGCCCGGGGCCCGGGCGTTGTTCGTCGTCGCTTTCGTGGCGCGGTTGCCGTTGACCGCCAAGGCGATGGCGCTGACTTTGCACATCGTGCTGGACCAGGGCGGCAGTTATGCCGCGGCCGGGTTGGCGAGCATGGTGATGACGATCGGGATGGGCATCGGGTCGCCGCTGCTCGGGCGGATGGTCGACCGGCGCGGCCTCAAGCCGGTGCTCGCGCTGACCGGGGTGTCGGAGGCGATGTATTGGGTGAGCGCGCCGTTCCTGCCCTATCCGGTGTTGTTGGTGACCACGTTCGTGCTCGGCGGGCTGCTCGGCGTGCCGGTGTTCTCGGTGATCCGGCAGGCGGTCGCGGCCCGGGTGCCGGACGGGATGCGGCGCCAGGCGTTCGCCCTGGACTCGATGATCGTGGAGCTGGTCTTCATGGTCGGGCCGGCGCTGGCGATCGCGGCCATCACCTCGATGCACTCGGCGACCGTGACGATGGCGGTCATCGGACTGCTGACGGTCGGGTCGGTGGTGACGCTGTGGGTGCTGGACCCGCCGATCGGGGTCCGGGCCGAGGCCGAGGCCGACGGCCGGGCGGGGACCGGCGAAGGGGCCGAAGGCACCGAAGGTACTGAGGGAACCGCGGGTACCGGGCGCACCGAAGGCGCGAGGCGCCCCGCGCAGCCGGCGAAGATACCGCTGGCCACCTGGGTCCGGCCCGGCTTCGTGCTGGTGCTGGCCACCGGCATGGCGGCGAACCTGGTCCTGGCCGGGACGGACATCTCCATCACCGCGCTGCTGCGCCAGCAGAACGCGGTGAGCATGGCCGGGGTCTGCATATTCGCCTGGTGTCTGCTGTCGTTGATCGGCGGCTTCTGGCACGGCTCGACCGAGCGCCCCTGGCGCCTGCCGGTGCTGATGATGCTGCTCGGCGCCGGGACCATCCCGGTCGGCTTCGTCGGCCAGTACGGATGGTGGTGCCTGGCGCTGATCCTGCTGCCGGCCGGCTTCATGTGCGCGCCGACGCTGTCCTCGACGGCCGAGGCGGTCGCGGCGGCGGTGCCGGCCTCGGCGCGCGGACAGGCGATGGGATTGCAGGGCTCTGCGATGACGCTCGGCGGGGCGATCGGCGCGCCGCTGGCCGGGACGGTGGTGGACGCCTCGTCCCCGGCCTGGTCCTTCGCCACGACCGGTGCGATCGGGGTCGCGCTGGCCGCCGCGATGCTGGGCTATCAGCGGTTCGCGGCGCTGCGCGCGGAGCGGGCGGTGGGCCGGG
>NZ_JAAFYZ010000042.1 GCF_018274385.1 Catenulispora pinistramenti
CCCCCCACGCGCACGCCCCCGCCGAGGGCTCCGCCGCCGACAACGCCGTCCCGGCGGCGAAGAGTCTGCGCGCCGAGTACCGCCTGAGTGTGATCCGTGCCGAGGAAGACCGACCGCGCGCCGAGCGCGGAACGCCGCCGGCCCGGCCGCGACGGCGAGCCGCCGGTGTCGCTGGTGTCGCAGGTGTCGCAGGTGTCGCAGGTAGGACCCGGCGCACCGGTACGGGTCGCGGCGCGGGCACCGGTATCCGCGATATCACCTTGTCGCAGCGCCAGATCGAGGTGATGACGCTGATGTCGCGCGGGGCACGCAACGCGGAGATCGCCGAGCGTCTGCACGTCACCGAGAAGACGGTGAAGAACCACATCAACCGCATCTTCCGGGAGCTCGGCACCGACGGCCGGGTCGAGGCGGTGCTGCTGTGGCAGCGGCTCCAGGCTGAGGACGGCGGCGGACGATAGGGGGCGGAACGTTCATGGTCGGTCCAAGCCGTCCAACCCCCGCAAGAACTCCGCCACCTCGTCAACGTCCTCGGCGTCAAGGTCCCGCAACAACACCAGCGCCCGTGCCGCCAATCCGCCCGCCGGTCCCTGCCGTCCCTGGGCGTGCTGCACCTTGGCCAGGCCGAACAACGCCCGCGCCGCGTGGTAGTCGTCGCTGGAATCGCTCAGCCTCAGCGCCTCCTGGAAGTGCTCGACCGCCGTGTCGGCGTGCCCCAGCCCGTGCTCGGCCGTGCCGAGGGCGATCAGGATGTTCGCTTCCAGCATCGCGTTGTGGCAGCTCCGCGCCGCCTGCTGTCCGAGTTCCCCGACGCGCAGCGCCTCGCCGAACTCCCCCAGCTCCACATACAGCTCGCACAACACGTCGAGCGTGCCGGCCTCGTAGTAGATCAGCCCACTGTCACGCGCCAGCACCACCGCCTTCTCGGCGTGCGGCAGTGCGGCAGCGTAGTCCTTGGCCTCGCGCAGCGTGGAGGCGAGGTTGCCGAGGATGCTGATGCGCAGCGCTTCCTCGCCGAGGTCCTCGACGAGCCGCAGCGCGCTGTGCAGCTCACGCACCGCGGCGTCGTTCTCCCCCAGCCGGGAGTAGGCGACGCTCAGATGGTTGTGCAGCACCGCCTGGGCCACGTGGTCCCGGAGCTGTTCGGCGGCGCGCATGCCGAGGCGGACGGTCTCGACCCAGTCGCGGGCCTGCCCGGCCGCGTAGAAGTACTCGAAGAGCAGGTAGCACAGCTGCCACACGCGATCGTGGCGGCCGATCCGCTGCGCGGCGCGCATGAGCGGGGCGATGTTGTCCCACTCTTGGGCACACCAGGCGACCCGTTCGCTCTGGCCGCCGAGGGACACCAGTTCGTAGGGGAAATCGTCCTGGAGCGTGAACGGGAGCCGAATGGAAGGAGTAGCCCGATACCGCTGCGCCAGGGTTCGTACATACCACTCAAGCAGCCGCTCCAGCGCCTGTTGCCGGGAGTCGTCCGGCTCGCCGAGTCGCGATGTCTCCTCGGCGTAGAAGCGGGTCAGGTCGTGCATCCAGTAGCTGCCCGCGGTGGTCTCCAGCAGGTGCTGCCCGGCCAGGTCCCGCAACGTGTCGGCGGCCTGCGCCGGCGCGAGCGCCAGCAGCGCCGCTGCCGCCTCGGGCCGGATGCCCACGCCCGGGACCAGGCCCAGCAGACGGAACGCGCGGGCGGTCTTGGTGTCGAGCCGGGTGTAGGACCAGGACAGGACGCCGCGCACCGAGGACAGTTCGTCGTCCGGCAGCCGCAAGGCATCCAGCCGGCCCCGCACGTTCTCCAGATCGTGGGCCACATCGCCGATCTTCACCTCGGCTCCAGCCGACACCTGCTCGGCGGCGATCCGCAACGCCAGCGGCAGGTGGTCGCACAGCTCGGCCAGGTGCCGGGCGGCCGCCAGCTCGCCGTCCACCCGCCCGTTCCCGATCGCGGTGAACAACAACGTCAGCGACTCGTCCGCGGAAAGCGGGCCCGGCGCGACCCGGCGCGCCGCGTATCGGACGGACAGGCCGCTGAGCCGGTTGCGGCTGGTGACGATGACGAACGAGGGCCCGCCCCCGGGCAGCAGATCCTCCACCTGCTCGGCGGACTCGGCGTTGTCCAGCACGATCAGCATGCGCTTGTCCCGGACGATGCTGCGCCACAGCCCGGCCCGCTGATCGCGACCATCAGGGATCTTCTTCACGTTCACCGAGGCGAGCAGGTGGTGCAGCGCGTCCGCCGACGTGCGCGCGGGCTGCCGGGGGTCGAAGCCGCGCAGGTTCACGTGGAGCTGGCCGTCGGGGTAGGCGGCGGCCAGCAGGTGGGCGCAGCGTATGGCCAGGGCGGTCTTGCCGATGCCGCCGGCGCCGACGATCAGGGCGATCTGCGGGCCCCCGGCATTACGCGCGGCCTCCATGACCTGATGGATCGCCTCGACCCGGCCGACGAAGTTCGCGTCACCGCGCGGCAACTGGGCCGGGCGGACCAGCGACTCGGGCTGCGCTGACGGGGCCGGGGCTGGGTCCGGTGTCGGCGCCGGGTCGGGGTTCGGGTTCGGGTTCGGGTTCGGGTTCGGGTCCGGTGCCAGTAGGGGATCCGGTGCGAGTGCCGATGCCAGTGTCGATGCCAGTACCGGTGCCGTGCTGTCAGCGAGCATCGACGCGTGCAGAGCCTGCGACTCGACCGAAGGATCGATCCCGAGGTCGTCGGCGAGCAGCTTACGAAGCTCCCGATAGTGCGCGAGCGCGTCAGCGGTCTGCCCGCTCCGGTGCAACGCGCTCATCAGCAGCCCTCGCAGCCGCTCGTGATAGGGGTTCGCTCGAACATGGTCCTGGAGCTGCTCGGCCACGGCAGTCGGCCGACCGAGCTCCAGCAACACCTCGGCGCGCTCCATCAACAGCCGCAACCGCAGATCGGCCACCCGGGCCCGATGCTCGGCGGCGAACGGACCGGGCAGCCCGCCGAGCGCCGACCCCGGACGCCAACACGCCAGCGCCTCGTCGAAGGCCTCGACCGCCGCGACCCGGTCCTCATCGGCCCGGCTCGCTCGCGCCCGCGCCGCCACCCGCTCGGCCACCACGACGTCGAGCCCGTCCGCACCGAGCCGGAGCGAATACCCCGAACCGGAGCTGTCCAGCGCCTCACCCACTTGATCGAAGGCCCTGCGCAGCCCGGACATATAAGTGTGCAGATTTCCGGTGGCCGTGGCGGGCGGCGCCTCACCCCACACGTAGTCGATCAGATCGTCCCGCGAGACGATGTTGTTCCTGCACAACGCGAGTACGGCGAAGACCGCCCGCTGCTTCGGCGGGCCGAGAACCAGCTCCCGGTCGCCGACGAAAGCGCGCAGCGGCCCGAGGGTCTCAACCCTGAGGCGCCCGTTCTCCATGCCAGTTCAACGTTCTGCCATAGTGCGGTCGGACTGCCCGACTGGAAGCAGCAAGATACACCCCGCCCGTTCGCGCGCGTCAGCTGCCCGCCAATTGGCCCAACAACCGCCAGGTACGGCGCCGGTCCTCCGCGGTGGACAGGTCGGTCGAGGAGAAGACCACCTCCGTCGCCCCGGCTTCGCGGTAGCGGCGCACCTCGGCGGCGACAGTCTCCTCGTCCCCGACGACCGCGAGGTCGCCGGCCCGGGTGGCACCGGAGAGTTCGATGACCCGCTGGTAGGACGGGAACTGCTCGTAGAACGCCAGCTCTTCGACCGCCTTGCGCCGCACCGTCTCGACATCGGAGGTGACCACCCCCGGCACGAAGGCGACGATCCGGGGCGCGGGGCGGCCCGCCGCCTCGGCCGCGGCGCGCACCTGCGGGACGATGTGCTCGGCCAGCGCACGGGGGCCGGCGAGGTAGGGCAGGATCCCGTCGGCGAGTTCGCCGGAGGCCCGGAGCGCCTGCGGGCCCATGGCGGCGACCAGGATCGGCACCGGCGGTTCGGCACCCGGCACGGTCGCGGGCAACGGCGTGGTGGCGGTCAGCAGTTCGCCGTGGAAGTCGGCACTACCGGTCTCGATCAGCTGGCGCAGGGCGGTGAGGAATTCCCGGAGCAGCCGGATGGGACGCTCGTAGGGGATGCCGAAACCCGTCTCGGTCAGCCACTTGGTGCCCAGCGCGAGTCCGAGATGATAACGACCGCCGGTGGCGGCCTGCGCGGTCTGGGCCTGGCTGGCGATCAACAGCGGATGCCGACCGAAGATGGGGATGGCCGAGGTGCCCACCTGCAGGCCGGGCACTTCGCGGCCGACGATGGCGGCGAGCGAGGGCGAGTCGTACCCGAAGGTCTGACCGAACCACGCCGAGCGGGTACCCGCCTGTTCGGCCTCCCGTGCCAGCTGCACAGTGGTGTCGATCGAGTTCTGCAGAGAAAGCACTACGCCAGTGGTCATGCCCGGGAGAACCAACACGGGCATGATCGCATTCCCGGCCATCAGAACCCGCATATGAGAAGCCTTACGCGACGATGGCCGACTCGGCCCGGTCAGCCTTCGGCCACCCGCGCCGCGTCCCCGGATCGCCGCCGTCCGAAGGGGCATGCTGGATCAGGTGCTCGCGCAGCCGCGCGTGCCGGAACTGATACACCGCCCCCGACTGCCGCAGGACGCCCCGGCGGCAGCCGTCGTCCAGGAACGCCACCAGCCGCCACGGCAGCGCACCGTTCAACGGCAGCCAGATGCGGGCCACGGCGACCCACTGCCCCCACGCCGTCAGGCTCAGCCCGTAGCCGACGCCCGCGCCCAGCGCGCTCTCGATCCCGAAGACGATGCCGATCTCGACGGCGCGGACCGGACCGGTGAGGAAGCCGGCCACGATGCCGGCCTCCGGCCCGATCACCAGCGCCCACACCAGCAGGTGCACCGCCACGTTCTTCCGGCTGGCCCGCAGCAGGTCCGAGGGACTGCCCGCGGCCTTGATGTCGATCGGCGCCTCCAGCACCGCCACCAAGGCGAGCGCCAGGCCCGCCCCCAGGCCGATCTCGGTCGGGAATATCAGCAGGCTGGCCGACAGAGTGCCGTCCATCCCGTCGTCCAGGTGCAGATCGGGCAGCAGTACCTGGTCGACCAGCACGATGCCCAACGCCGCCGAGGCCCCGAAACCGATACCCCACCCCAAGCGGGCGGCCAGCTTCTCGCGGAACCAGCGCGGGCCGCCGAACCGGCGCAGCCGCACCGGCAAGGGTTTCAGCGCCGTCCGGTGCTCGGCGACGAAGTGCGCGGTGCCGAACATCAGGCCCGCCGCGAGGCCGTGCAGCAGCCCGACCGCCAGCCCCCGCTTGAGCGCGAACCCGAGGCCGTGGTCGGTGGCCACCAGGTCTATCGGGATGTTCCCGATCCCGGTGACCAGGCCGAAGATGAGCCCGGCCAGGCCGGCGATCAGCAGTGCCCGGGACCGGCGGCGCATCGTGGCCGCGAGCTGCCACCAGGCCAGGTCGCCGGTCTCCAGCCGGCGCAGGTGTTCGGCGATGAACCGCAGCCAGCCCTCGGCCTGCTCCGCCGTCCAGCGGCCGGCCGATCCCGGACGCCACCGGTCGGCGGGCTGCTCGTAGACCGTCCGCAGGAAGCCGCCGAGGAAGTGTTCTTCCAGGGCCGCGACCGAGCCGAACTTCAACGGGTCCATCAGGTCGGTCGGGAACTTGTCGTGGTCTTCGCTGTAGACGGCGCGCGCCAGCGCGACCATCAGCGGTGTGGTCAGTACGGCGGCGAGGTTGGCCCCGGCCTGGTTGGCGCCGCTATTGCCATGGCCGTTATCGCCATGGCCGCTGTTGCCGTTGCCGTTGCCATTGCCATTGCCATTGCCGTTGTTGCTGTTGTCCCGCAAGGTGGCCAGGACGTGCTGCCATTTCGTCGTGCCGACGGCGGCATCGGGGCCGGAGCGCGAGTCAGGGGCCTCCTTCGCACTGGTGCGCGGGAGGTACCCGTCCAGGTCGTCCAGCGTCAGATCACGCACCTCGACCGCGGCGGCCCCGGACAGCCCGCGGGTCCCGACCACCGCGTCCCGGTACTCCTCGATCCGGCTGGTCAGCATCATCGGCATGAGCGGATCGGCCGAGAGCTTGCGCAGCGCTGTGCGGTGCAGGCCGTCGGCGAGCTCGTCGAATCCGTCCAGCACCGGCAGGATCAGCTGGGCGTCGACCAGGACGGCGGCCAGCGTCCGGCCGTCCCGGTCGGCGGCGGCCAGCCCCGGATGGTCGCGGATCAGCCTGCTGATGAGCCAGCTCTTGAGCGGGACCTCCGAGGAGTCCCACGACCCCAGGCTGAACAGCACCGGCACCGGCGTGCCGGGCGTGCGCCGGTCCAACCGGTCCAGCACGAAGCGCAGGGCCAGGATGGTCTTGCCCGAACCGGCCCGGCCGAGCACCACCAGCCGCCGGGACGGCACCCGTTCGTAGACCTCGGCGAGCTGGTCGAGCGTGCCGGACAGGTCCAGCGGCGCGGCGTGCTCCCCGGCCGGGACTCTGCGGATGGTCTCCCAGTGGTCGATCAGGTCCTCGGCCGCCGTCCCGTAGCGGACCGGTAGCGGGACCGGGTCCTGGATCCGTCGCAGGTTCTCCTCGTCATGCCAGCGGCGGTGCACCGCCTGCGCCAGCTCCTCGATGAGCTGGCCGATCCGGCCCGCCGAGAAGGAGCCCTGGAAGATGATCGACTCGATCTTCCCGGCCTGCACCAGCGGCCCGTAGGAGGTGCCGCCGGCCTCGTTGCGGACGTTCGGCTCAGCCATCGCGTCGGCGCCTCGACCACCGTAAACGGCCGTAGCCGGTGGCCCCGACCGCCAGGAGTACCACGGCCGCGAGCACGCCCCACAGCCAGCCCGCGCTGCCGGAGCCGGCGGCGTGGGTCGCGTCGGCCGCCGGCTCCGATGACGCGGCAGTACCGCCGATGGCGGACGGCGGACCGGCGGCGACCGCGTCGGCCGACGTGCTGATCGACGTGCCGGCCGGCGATGATGCCGACGGCGCGGCCACGCCGGCCGGAGTGCTCGCCGGGCCGGAGCCGATCGATCCGGTGGTCCGGCTCGCGGGCGCGGAAACAGAAACCGGCGTCGTGGCGGGCGCCGATGCCGACGAAGGTCCGGAGCCCGCGGGCGTGCTGCGCGGCGGGGTCGGCGGGTGGCTGGTCGGCCCGCCGTGGCCGCCGGTCGTGGACGGCCGCGACGTCGGCGGTGTCGGCGGTTGTGGCGCGGGTGTTACCTGCAACGTCGCCAGGACGTCGCTCTGTGCCGGGTTCAACTGGCAGGGGACGTCGGGCAGGGCCGGCAACTCCGAGCCGTCCGACCGGTAACCGTGCAAGTGCAGGGTGACCGCGCCAACCGTGATCCGCGCGGTGCCGGGCTGGTCGAAGCCCACCCGCGGCGTGCTGCCGTGGGCCGGGACCGTCAGCGCCCCGGACGCCGGGACGGGGGTCCGGGGAATGGTCAACGTCACCGGTTCCGGGACACTCCCGCCCTGCGGCGGCAGCACGGCACCGGCCACGTCGGCCGTACCGTCCAGACTCGCCACGCCGATCATGCCGAAGTCCTGCGGGATGGTCTCGCCGACGCCGGCCTGGACATCGACGGCCAGTACGGGGGTAAGGGTGTGGACCGGCAGCGAGGGCAGCGAGTCCCATTCGACCGTCGCAGCCATGTTCTGGGGCTGGAGGAACGGGAAGGTACACGTGTAGTCCAGCTGCACGGCCGGCGAGTAGGCCGCGGACGGCTCCGGCGCCCAAAGCCCGAGCAGCATGGGCAGGGCCACGATCGCCGTTCTCGCGATGGTGCCCGTTCGGATCGGGGTTCGGCGCGGCATCCGTCCTCCCGGGTCCGATCGGTCCTGGTTTCTCCCCCAGCTTATATCAGGACTCTGTGATAGCAAGAAAATCACCCGCCGAATCCGATGTGTGGCAATATGGAGGTGATGAGGGGATGGTGGCATGGAATCGAAGGTGTCCAACACGGTCTCCGGCGGGAATCAGTACGCTCCGGTGGTCCAGAGCGGGGAGATCACGAACCTGACGTTCACCGCCACCCCGGCTCCCGCGCCCGCCGCACCGGCGAACCCGCAGGTCCAGCACAACACGGCCAGCGACGACGGCACGATCTACGCGGTCGGGAACGGGGACCTGCACGTCCATCACCACCACGGCGGCGAAGACCCGGCCCAGTAGGCCTGCGCCCGAGTTCATCGTCAGCCTCCTTCGTCGCGGTCGTTGTCGTTGTCGGCGCCGGAATCGTTGTCGGATCCGTAGTGCTGGTGGATGCCGCCGTCCATCACCGCGAACAGGGTCGAGCGGTCCCGGGCGATGTTGGTCATCGTCTTGCCGCCCGAGCGCTCGTCGGACGGGACCGCCGAGAAGCGGTCGATGAACCGGCGTAGCTCCCCGGCCTCGGCGGGGTGCCCCACCAGCAGTTCGGCCAGCTGACGGCGCCACAGCGCGGTCAGTTCGCGCCGGACGTCTTCCAGGTCGGCGGGCTCCGCGTCGCGCAGTTCCGCGACGTTGCCGTCGAGCCAGGACCGGTAGAGCTCGATCCGGTCCGGCGCCACGCGGCCGAACCACGTCAGCGCCTGATCCCTGGCCGTCGGCCAGGACGGCGTCGGCATCGCGCGCACCAGCGCTTCGCCGCCGACCGCGGCCAGACGGGTGGATTCCTCACGGGTCATCAGGGTTCTGTTCCCTTCGCGGGCCTGGCGGGTTGGGGCGTCGCCGTAGACGGCGACCAGTCCGGCCAACGGTGCGCGGCGGGACGGATCCTGGTGCAGCAACGAGGCCAGTTCCCGGGTCCAGGCGTCCAGCAGCGAAGCCCGGGCCGCCTCGCGGGCCGGGGCCGAGGGCGACTCCGAGGCCAGGGCCAGGACCGAGGCGTCGGCGTCGAGCCGGGCCCGCAGCGCCACCCTTCGGCGTCGTGAGGTGTGGAAGAGTTCTGCGACGGTGTCGCGCACGCCCTGCCAGGCGTCGGTGGCCATGGCCGACACCACCGCCGCCGCGGCCTGCGCCGCCAGCGTCACGAACTCGTCCACGATCCCGGTGTCACTCATCGCCGTGGTAGTGGACGTTCATGGTGCCGCTGCCCACTCCGTGCGCGTGCGCCCGGTCGTGCGCTTCGACGATCATGACCGCGGTATCCGGTGCGGTGTTCGGTACGGTGTTCGGGCGGCTGTCCGGCGCGGCGGCGGTTCCGGCGGAATCAGCAGCCTGTCGCGCCCGCCGTCCCGGGACGTGAAGCCATCCCCGCGCGGTGTATTCCTTCTCGGCGATCTCGACGGACTCGAACTCGCCGGGATCCATCCCCGGGTAGCCGTGCCGGACCGTCTCCTCATAGACGTGATCGGAGATCAGCAGCACCAACGGCGTGCTCTCAGGCTCCCGCTTCAGCGCCTCGCGGCTTGCCCGCGCGTCGAGCATGCGGGCCAGGACCGCCAGGGACGCGCCGGCGTGCGCCCCGTCCGGGCCGACGATGACGTCTCCGGCGTGGACCGCGACCCGCAGCCGGATCCGGGTCAGGGATCCGGCGTAACGATTGTGGGCCCGCAGCCGCGCACCGAGTTCGACGATCAGGGGATGGATGAACGCGGCCCGGCCGGCGCCCTCCGGCGCGATGAGGCGGATCCCGTCGCCGAGGTCTTCGCGCAGGCAGCGCTCCCAGACGATTCCGCTGCGCTCCACCGATTCGGCCAGGGCCTGCGCCAGCGTCCGGCGGATGGTCATCAGCGCCGGGTTCCCGCGGCCGGACGAGCCCTCGACGTCGACGGCGAGCAGAGCTCGGTATTCGGGTACTGCGTTCATCTCGTCCCCCAGTTCATCCAGGCGCCGGCGGCACGTATCTCGCGCCAATCCCGGCCGTCCAGCCCTTCGTCACACAGGTCCGCGTACAGCGGCGTCGCCACCACGACGGCCAGCGGCGCGACGCCGGCGGGCCGGTCGGCGGCGAGACGGTCCAGGCGCCGGCGCACGGCCGGGTGGCCCACCAGGGCCCACGTCCGGGCCAGGCCGGCGCCGCCGAAGCCGTCCCCCGTCACCCGGACGATCCCGACATTGAACGCCAGGAGTGCGGGGCCCTCGGGACGCTCCCCGGCGCGCGCCCCGAATCCCCCGGCTCCCAAGCCCCGCCGCACCACCGCCACCAAGTCGTGCACGATCCGCACCTCGTCCACCCCCACCGGCGCCACCGCCGCCTCCCCGTCCGGCGTCGGCCCGATGTACAGGCGGCCGAAGCCGAGCGACCCCCCGCCCCCGCTGGGACGGCACACCTCGGTGAGCAGTCCCAGCGGTCCGCCGGCAAGCACCGCGCACAGGCGCCTGCTCCCCCGGCTGGGCTCGACGAGCTCCCCCACCTGCACCTCGCGCCCCCTTCACTCAAAGCAGGCCCCTGTGCCGCGGGCCCTTGCCCTGACCACTATTGGGCGGAATCGTGGTTCTCATCCCGTGCCAGTACGGGATCTGCTCAAAACTTCCATGGGGAGGCAGCGATGAACGCCGCACCGGGAACGTGGGCCTGGCCGCCGCGCAGCCTGCTGCACAGCCTCGGACCGGCCGCCTGCCGACGGTTTCTGGCCCTGGGCACGATGGTGGAGTACGAGCCGGACCGCAAAGTGATCCGCGAGGCCGACGAATCAACGTTCGTCCTCATCCTGCTGGACGGCGTGGTCAAGGCGACCGGCCGCACCCAGAACAGCCGCGACGCCCTCCTGGCCGTCCGCGTCGGCGGCGACCTGGTCGGGGAGTTCGGCGTGATGGACGGCCATCCCCGCTCCGCCACCGTCACCACCTGCGGAGTAGTCGTCGCCCGCCTCGTCACCCGCGACACGTTCCTGGCCACCCTGCGCGACGACCCCCCGATAGCCGCCGCGGTCAGCGCCTCCCTCATCACCAAACTCCGCGCCTCCAACACCCACCGCATCGAGTTCGCCGGCACCGACGCCCCCACCCGCGTCGCCCGCATCGCCTACGACCTGGCCCTCACCTACGGCGAACCACACGGCAACACGGTCATCCTCCGTTGGCCTGTGACCCAACCCGAACTGGCAACCCTCATCGGCGCCGCCGAACCCACCGTCCACAAGGCCCTGCGGGAGCTGCGCGAGTCCGGGGTGCTGAGCACCGGTTACCGCGGGTTCCGGGTCAACGATCTGGAGCGGCTCAAGCAGGTCGCTTACCCACCCACCGCATCAAGAGCGCCAGTAAGACAACAACAACCGGAATCACCACATGCCGCGCAGCATCCGGAATGACGAGCGCCGTAAGGCACACAGTGAGCACCGCGCACCCACGAGCAACCCCGCGCAGCAAGCGAATGCCGGCCGCGGCGGCCAGAAGGTAGACCGTGACAACGAGCGTGGAGGGCACGACCACCAGCGTCTCAGTCCCCCACCCGAAGCCGGCGGCTGCGGCCAGCCCCGCGTAGGCGACCGCGGCGACCGTGACGACGCCGCCGACCGGCACCGAACGCCGGTTGATGTACGCGCTCCGGTACGGCAGCCAGCGGTCGCGGGCCAGGCTGTAGCCGAGGCGGGAGACACCGGCGATGAAGGCGTTGGCGGTGCCCAGGCTGATGAGGACGGCGATGACCGCGGCTGCGATGTCCGCGCCGGGTCCGAAGGCCGAGCGCAGGAGGAGGCCGATCGCGACGTGGTCGGTGTGCGGATCGCCGTAGGTGCCGGTGAGGACGACCGCGGCGGCGATGCCGAGGTAGAGAACTGAGACGATCGCGATGGTGGCCGCCACGGCACGCGGGACGTCCCGGTCGGGGTCGGTGAACTCCTCGGCGAGGTGCGCCACGGCCTCCCAGCCGGCGAAGGCGAAGAACAGGACGATGACGCCGTCCGCGACCGGGCCGAGACCGTGGGGTGCGAAGGGCTGGAGTCTGTGTACTGACATGCGTGGTGCGGCTGCCGCCGTGGTGACGACCAGCGCTATGGCGACCGCGGCGGCCAGGGCGAGCTGGGTGCGTGCGCTGACCCGCCGACCGTGCAGGTTCGCGGCCACCGCGGCCGTGAGGATCGCGACGGCGACGAGGTAGGCCCAGCCGCTGCCCAGGTTCAGCGCCTGGGCGACGTAGTAGCCGCCGGTGAGCGGGACGATCGTCTGTCCGAACGAGCCGGCGGCGAAGTAGAGCCAGCCGGTCAGGGCGCCGGCGGTCGGGCCGAACGCGCGGCCGACGTACGTCGCCACGCCCCCGGCCTCCGGAAAGCGGCGCGCGAACGCTGCGAACATCCAGGCCAGCGGCACTCCCAGCGCGCAGGCGAACGCCCAGGACAGCAACGACGCCGGCCCGGCCATCGAGGCCACCTGGCCGGGCAGCACGAGCACCCCCGCGCCGAGGATCGCGCTGACGTAGAGGGCCGTGCCCTGCCACCGGCCGATATGCCGGGCGAGCTGGGCCGGAGCCGTCGCGGCCGGCGATATCGGGGTGGCCGGCGATATCGGTGTGGCGGGCGATATCGGTGTGGCGGGCGCTGCCGAGGAGTCCGTAGTCATCACCAGCCACTCTGCGGGGTTCCCAGGCGGCGGCGTGAGTGGCAAATTAGCCACTATGCGCAAGGAATCAGACGCCCACCGAGTAGCACTGGTAGCGATCCCGGGCGTCCGCCTCTTCGAACTGGCCATCGCCGCCGAGGTCTTCGGCGTGGACCGCCACGACCTCGTCCCGGACTGGTATGACTTCGCCCTCGTCGCCAGCACCCCGTCCGGCGAGACCATCTCGCACGGCATCACCGTGCCCGCCGGCCGCGGACTGGACGCCCTGCGCACTGCCGACACCGTGATCATCCCCGCGTCGGCCGAAGCCCACAGCGGTGCGCCGGCCGAGCTGCTCCTCGCGCTACGCGCAGCCCACGCGCGCGGAGCCCGCATCGCGGCGATCTGCTCCGGCAGCTTCGTCCTGGCCGAAGCCGGCCTGCTCGACGGCCGCCGCGCCACCACGCACTGGATGCACGCCGACGAGCTCGCCCGCCGCTATCCGACTGTGGACGTCGATCCCGCCGTCCTCTACGTCCACGACGGCGTGTGGACCTCGGCGGGGAGCGCCGCGGGCCTCGATCTGTGCCTGGAGTTGGTCCGGCGGGACCACGGGTCGGCGATCGCCAACGAGATCGCGCGCCGCATCGTGATTCCGCCGCACCGGGACGGCGGTCAGGCGCAGTACATTCGCGCCGCCGCCACCGGCGTCGGCGAGTCCGCTCCGAGGCGGGACGTCTACGAGTGGGCGCGGCGCAACCTGCGCGCCGTCACCGTCGCGGCGATGGCCGAGCACCTGGGAATCAGCACCCGTACTCTGCACCGCCGCTTCCTCGAAGAGACCGGCCGCCCGCCGCAGGTCTGGCTGCAGCGCCTGCGCCTGCAATCGGCCGCCGAGCTGCTGGAATCCACCGATCTCGGCCTCGCCGCGATCGCCCGCCGCGCGGGTCTGGGCACCGCGACCAACCTGCGCGCGCAGTTCGCCGCCGTCTACGGGGTGCCGCCCGCGCACTACCGCCGAACCTTCCGGCCGGCCTTGGAGCCCGCGAGCGCCGGGCCCGGGAGAGCCGAATGATCCGCATCCACCTGGATCCGGCGACGCTGGCGCGCACCCGGATCGCGATCAGCCCGCTGGCGGAGACGGTCGGCGCCCTACAGCTGGTCCAGCGCAGCGGGCCGCGGGCCGCGTGGCCGTACACCGGCTGGGCCAAGCAGGCGTGGGAACTCCTGCAAGCGGACGAACGCCTGGCCCCGTTGGGAATCTACGCGCTGCTCCAGGAGTGGCAGACGTACGGCCCGACCCCGGATTTCTTCGATCCGGTTCCCGAAGCACCGCGCGCGGAGTTGACCGAGGAACTGGAAGCGCTGCGCCGCACGCCCGCAGCACTGATCAAGGAGCAGTTCGCGCGGCACTACCCCGCGGAGCTGCCCGAGCCGCTCCGGCCATTCCGCGACGATCACACCACCGCGCTCGACACGCTCGCTGACGCGCTCGGGGAGTTCTGGCGCGGTGCACTGGAGCCCGTGTGGCCGAAGATGCGCGCGGCGCTGGACGAGGAGGTGCTGCTGCGAGCCCGGTCGCTGGCCTCCCACGGCCCGGAGTCCGTGATCGGCGGACTTGGCGGGCGCACGGTATGGGAGGAGCCGGTCCTGTCGCTGCCCAAGCTCAAGGAGTCAAAGCACCACACCGTCGATCAGCGCCTGCTCCTGGTGCCGCTGATCTTCGCGCAGGAGCGGGTCTCCTGCTCGACCGACCACCCGCACCTGCTGCGCGTGAGCTACCAGGCGCGGGGGGCGGCGCTGCTGGCCGGTGGCGCGGCCGCACCGTCGGCGGCCGAGCCGGATCGGCTGGTGCCGCTCGTCGGGACGCGGCGGGCGGCGGTCCTGCGGGCCCTGGACGTTCCCGCCACCACCAGCACGCTCGCGACGCGGTTGGCGCTGGCTCCCAGTACCGTCTCGGAGCAGTTGGCCGCGCTCGTGGCGTCGGGGGTCGCGCGGCGGACGCGTTCGGGTCGGCAGGTCTTCTACGAGCTGGAACCGGCCGGTGAGGTGCTGCTCGCGCTGTTCCAGGCAGCCGTGGAACCGTCATCGGCTCCGGTGATCGACAGCCCATGATTCGGTGACACCGAATCGTTTGAGCCCCCGCACCCGCCCACATACCGTGGCGCCGTTCCACCGAGGAAGGGCGCCACCATGACAGAGTTCGTACCCGCGCGCACCGCGGGCATACCCCCGCCACGCGAGGTCCTGCGCACCGTGCTGCGCAGACAAGCACGTCCCCTGACGATCGCCGCCGTGGGCTCCTGCGTACATCAGGCCTGCGAGGCACTGGTGCCACTCGCGATCGGGCTGGCGGTCCAGAACGCCGTCGCCGGCGGCGACCTGTCCGACGCCCTGCTGGCCGTCGCGGGCGTGCTGGCTCTGTTCGCGGTGTTGGCGACCGGCGGCGGGCTGGCCTTCTACCTCAACGCCCGCAGCGTGTCGCGGGAGGCGCACCGGCTGCGCAGCGACGCGACGGCCCGCATCCTCGCCGACCCGGCGGCCGGGGCCGGGCGCACCGCCGGGGAATGGGCCTCGGTCCTCACCTCCGACGCCACGGCCACCGCGCAGGCCGCGCGCGCCCGGTCGAACGTCGTCTCCGGGGCGGTCGGGCTGGCCGTCACCGCGGCGGTGCTGCTGCGCATCGATCTGTGGCTGGGGCTGGGCACCCTGCTGACCGTGCCGCCGCTGATCCTCGGGATCGACGCGATCAGTCCGCGGCTGGAGGCCAGGCTGCGCGAGCGGTCCCAGGCCGCCGGGCTGGCCGCGGCACTCGCCGCGGAACTGGTGCGCGCGCTGGCGCCGCTGCGCGCGTTCGGCGGCACCGGGGAGGCGCTGCGCCGCTACCGCGCGGCCACCGCCCGCTGTCTGGACGCCGACCTGGCCGCGGCCTCGGCGAACGCGGTGGTCGCCGCCGTCGGCCTGGTCTCGACGGCGTTCGTGACGGTGGCGATCGCGGCGGCGGCCGGGTGGATGGCCTTTAACGGGCGAATCGACGTGGGCCAGTTCGTGACCGTGGTGGCGATGGCCTCGTTCGTCGGCGATCCGGTCAGCAGGATCGCGTTCGGCGTGCAGCAGCTGAGCGCCGCGCGGGCCGGCGCGGCGCGCATCGCGCCGCTGCTCGGCCCTCCCCCGCTGCTCGGCACGCCCCCACGCGACGACGCCGAACGAGGCCATGGCCACGCCGCACCGACGGGGCTTGATCAGGAGCCTGTGATCCTCGAGAACGTGTCGGCGGGGCCCATTCGAGCCCTGACACTCCGACTCGATCCCGGCGCCGCGGTCGGCGTGGTCGCCGTCGATCCCGCGGCGGCCGCGACGCTTCTGGCGATCCTGAGCGGTCGGCAAGCGCCCAGTACCGGTTCGGCACGCCTAGGCGGCCGGCCATTGCACGCCATCGCGCGGCACGGCCTCGATTTCCGCATCCTGGTGGTCCCGCACCAGATCCACCTGCTCGGGCGCACCCTGACCGAGGCACTGCAAACCGGACGCGACACCGATCCGGCCCGGATGCGAGCGGCACTGGCCACCGCGAGCGCCGCGGACCTGCCGGAACAACTGACCGAAGCCGGGGCCAATCTCTCCGGCGGCCAGCGCCAGCGGGTGGCCGTGGCCCGCGCGCTCGCCGCCGAACCGGCCGTCCTGGTGCTCAGCGATCCGCTCACCGCCCTCGACGCCGTGACCGAGGACCAGGTCGCCGCCCGGCTGATCGCGACCCGCCGGGCCCAGGGCGGCGCCACCGTCGTCCTCACCACCTCGCCGCCGCTGCTCTCCCGCTGCGACCACGTGCTCTACATCGACGCGCAGGGCACCGTGCTCGACGCCGCCCACGCCGAGCTGATGTCCGAGCCCGGCTACGCCGCGGCGGTGCTGCGATGACCGCGCTGCCGGTCGCCACCGGCCGCCGGACCCTGTCCACGATGCTGCGCCTGGCCCGGAGCCACCCGCGCGACTGCGTGGCGACCGGCGTGTGGACCGTCGCCGCCGCGCTGGCCACGGTGACCGGTCCGCTGCTGCTCGGCGCGCTGGTCGACGCGGTCGGCAGCCGGCACCGCGGCTCGGCCGGGCCGCTGCTCGCGCTGCTCGCCGTGGTCGGGGTGGCCGGGGCGATCCTGAGCGCGCTGGCCCAGCGCGCGATCGTCGCACTCGCCGCGCGCATCACCGCCGCGCTGCGCGAGAAGATCCTCGGCCGGGTGCTGACGCTGGACTCGACCGTCGTGCACGGCGCCGGAAGCGGCGACGTGACCTCGCGGGTGACCGAGGACATGGAGATCTTCTCGGAGGCGGCGCCGCTGCTGGCCGAGGTGTTCGCGGCCGCGGTGACCGTCGCCGTGTCGTTCGTCGGCTTCAGTTCCCTGGACTGGCGCTTGGCGGCGGCTTTCGTCATCGTCTTCCCGGTCTACGCACTGAGCTTGCGCGGCTACCTGCCGAAGGCCGGGGCGCGCTACGCCGCCGAGCGGCGCGCGGCGGCGGACCGCACGCAGACGATCCTGGAATCGCTGCACGGAGCGGCGACCGTCGAGGCTTTCGGCATGGCCCCGCTGCAAGCCGAGCGGGTCGCCGCGGCCTCGGCGCGCGCCACCGAGGCCGGAATCAGTGCCCTGAGGCTGTCGTTGTGGCTGACGAAGACGATGAACGGCGCTGAAGCCCTGGGCCTGTCGGCGATCCTGCTCACCGGCTCCCTGCTGGTGCACGGGCACGTGATCGCCGTCGGCGCGGTGGCCGCCGCGGCGTTGCTCTTCCACCGGCTGTTCGATCCGCTGGGCACGCTGCTCGGCTCCTTCGACGACGTCCAGCGCGCCGGGGCCGCGCTCTCGCGCATCGTCGGCGTCGCCGGCATGCCCGGGGCCGAGCCGGTGTCCGTGCGCGCGCCGGACGGTCCGGTCGCCATCGAGGTGCGCGGGGTGCGCCACAGCTATGACGGCACGGCCGACGTCGTGCGCGCCATGGACCTCACCGTGCCGGCCGGCACGTCGGTCGCCGTGGTCGGGGCCAGCGGGGCGGGCAAGTCCACGCTGGCCGCGATCCTCGCCGGGCTGCTGCCGTCCTCGGCCGGCACGACCGCGCTGCGCGACGCGCGCGGGACGGTGGCCAGCGCGGACCTCGGCGAAGCGGGCCGGTCCAGGTGGATCGGCATGGTCGCGCAGGACACGCACGTGTTCACCGGGACCCTGCGCGAGGACCTGACGCTGGCCGTGCCCGACGCCGACGACCACCGGATCAGCGCCGCTCTGGCGACCGCCGGCGCCCGCTGGGCCGCCGCCCTGCCCGACGGCCTCGACACCCGGATCGGCCCCGACGGCCTGCACCTGGACCCCGCCCAGGCCCAGCAACTCGCGCTCGCCCGCATCGCGCTGGCCGATCCGCCGGTCGTCGTGCTCGATGAGGCGAGCGCCGAGGCCGGTAGTGCGCACGCTCATGAACTCGAGGAAGCCGCCACCGCATTGATGCGCGGGCGCACGGCGGTCGTCGTCGCGCACCGGCTGTCGCAGGCCCGCGTCTGCGACCGCGTCCTGGTCATGGACCACGGCCGGGTCGTCGAGCAGGGCACGCACGACGAACTGCTCGCGCGCGATGGACGGTACGCGGTGTTGTGGCGGATGTGGACGATGCGCACACACACTCCGGCCGAGCCGGTTCAAGCGGTGTCGGGCAGCTCTGCTCGGCCGGCTCGGGGCTGAGCCCTCGGGCGAGGGCATCAGGAGTCAGATATCCGCCAGGTCGTCGCGCCGGGCCCGCTCCTCATCGAGTCCGGACTCCATGGCCAGGCCGAGATCGGTGCCGTCCGGGACGATCCGGACGCGCAGGTCCGTGAGCTGTCCGGCGAGCCGGGCGTTCAGGCCGTCCTGGCCGATGCTCCCGCGAACCTGGTGCTCGGGCACCGCGACGATCGCCCGTTTGCCCTCGATGAGCACGTCGGTCGGCTGGATGAAGGCGACGGCGTTCGTCAGCATCGTCCGCGGGTCGCTGGAGTAGGGGACGATCTCGATCTCCTCGTGGGCCATACCGCGGGAGAGCAGGCGGCTGGAACCGTTCGCGCGCTCGGCGCCCTTACCGATGAAAGAGCCTTTGGCGTTCTTCGACGGGGTGGTGGATGCGACCGCGATCCTCGTCTTGGCGGTCGGGACCCGGGCGATCTTCATGATCGCCACCTCGCCGGTCGCCAGTTCGGGCACGAAGCCGACCAGGACGCGCTCGACCAGGGCGAAGGCGGTGACAGACAGGGCCGGGGCCGGGTTCTCAGGGGCCGAGGACTCCATCAGGACCGTGAGATCGCGTCGCCTTGAGACCATCGCGACCAGGGTGTGTCCGCTGGCCAGGCGCAGGCCCGGATCGGCCTTGTGCAGTTCCCGCATCGGCAGCAGCGCCTCGTAGTCCCGGCCAGTGACCGGGTGGCGGAGGGTGCACAGGTACGCGTCCGGCGTCGATCCGACGACGCGGGCGGTCACCGCCATCCCGGGCGTCGGGAAGTCGTCGGTGTCGGTGTCGGTGTCGGTGTCGGCAGGGGTGTCGGCACTTTGTCCAGCACTGCCACCGGGGTCGTTCAGGATGAACACGGCAGCCTCGTCGGGGGTCAGGAGCAGGGTGTCCATGGTGAGCCGCACCAGCCCGACCGGATGTTGTGGATAGCAGCGCGGGCAGCTGACCTGCCCACTGCCGTGCTCCTTCATGACGAGGATCCCGTGATCCTCCTCGTCGCGCGGACAGCTCCACCGCACGTCGTCAACCGGGGCGGCACCGAGTCGGCGCAGCACCGCGGACCGGTCCGCCGCGTTCGCCTCAGCGATACGCACGTTCAGCGGCGACACCGTGCGGGCCGGGACGATCTCATCGAACTCCTCCACCTCCTTCACAACATCGCTGCGGTACTGGTGCGCCGCACGCCTGATCACCTCCAGATCGAAACCCTGTCCTTGCGTCGACTTCCCGACCGGAAGCGGCTCGGTGCCGGTGGACAGCACCGGGAGGCGCCACCTGCCTCGCTTGGGCCGCAACGCCGCGACCCTGACCAACATCTGAAACGCCGCGGAGGCGGAGTCCGGCGGGACCATGCGCACCCGAGGCGCGCGTCTGAGCACCCCGGCCGTGTAGCCGTCGATCCGCGCGTCGGGATCGGGCGGAAAGGGAACGGTGAGCATGCCGTCCACAGCAGGACCGCCCACCTGGGCCCAGAACAGGGTCGACTGGGGCTCCACCACCTCGCCGGCGTCCTCGTGCCACCTGGAGTCGGCGAGTTCGAGCACCTTGCCGTCCGCGTAGGCGTCCACCCACCGATGGGTGAACCCCACCACCGCGGCGTACACCGGCAGGCCCCTGGTCCCCGGCGGGGCGATGAAGACGATCGTGGCGGCGGTGTCGCCCAAGGCCAGGCCGCTGGAGCGCAGCGCGTCGACCGTCGCGGTCTTCGGATCCGCGTCGGCCCCGAACCCCCACGGGATGTCGATGGTGTTCAAGGCCAGGCCCGGCGGCGTCGACGGCGACCGGGTGGTCCGGATCGCCAGGTCGTAGCGGCGCAGCGAGTCGTCCGGCGGCGTGGCGCTGAGCGGCGCGCCCAGCCCGCGCGAGCCGGGATCGGCCCGCCGGTTCGAGGCGTTCGGGCCTGCGGGTGTCTGCCGCCCGGGCTGCCTGCGCCGGTCCAGCATGGCCGGAGAAGGCCGGGCCGGCGGGCGCGGCGCACCGCCGCTGGGTTTGGGCCTCGGCGCCGGGACCGCCCGCGAACCCATGTCGATGGCATGGCGTTCGATCCGCTCGGCGGCGACCGCGGCCCGTTCGGCGTCCGGCGATGCGAGATCGGCGCGGTCCAGCAACGACCGGAGAACGGACCTCGCGCCCTCGGCGCCGACATGGTCGTCGAGCCAGCCCAGGGCCAGGGAGACGGCTTGCCGGACGTCGTGCGGGGCGAGCCCGGTACGCCGCAGGAGCGGGGCGAGGACATCCTGGGCGTTCTTGTCGGGCGCGTGACCGGGGTCGAGCCAGGCGAAGGCATGGATCAGTGCACGTTGACTCTCATCAGCACCGAGGTCCGAGCGGGACAGCAACGGGCCCAGGACGAAGCGCGCGTCGGAGTCAGGACCGTGCTTGTCCAGCCAGGCCAACGCGGCGCCGACCGTCTGCTTCCCGGCCCGCGAGCCGGGGTCCGTCTGCACCAGCAGCGGCGCCAGCACGAGCCGGGCCAGCTCCGCCGTATCGTGACGCTTGAGCCAGACCAACGCGGCGGCGATCACCGGTCGGCCGTCCAACAGCTTCAGACCGGTCCGATCCAGCAACGGCTGAAGCACGAACCGGGCGACGGCCGCGCTGGGATGGCCGCCGAGCCAGTCGAACGCATATATCAGCGCACGTCGACCGTCATCGGAACCGAGATCCATGCGGGACAGCAACGCGCTCAGCACATAGTGCGCGTCCATGTCAGGACCGTGATGCTCCAGCCAGTTGAACGCGGCTGCGACGGTCCGCGCACTGGCGCGCGAGTCCAGGTCCGCTTGGCGCAGCAACGGCCTGAGCACCTGCCAGGCCTGCGCCGCCGCATCGTGCCGCCCGAGCCACACCAGGGCGGCATCGACCACCGGTCCGCTGTCCAACAGCTTCAGACGGGTCCGGTACAGCAACGGCCGAAGCACAGACTGCGCGTCGGCCGCGGTCGGATGGCCCGCCAGCCAGGTGAAGGCCGCGGCGACCGCGCGCCGGCCGTACTGGGCGTCGCGGGTGGTGCGAGCGAGCAACGGGGCCAGGACGGATCTGGCCTCCATCGCGTCCGGCCGGACTTCGAGCCAGGCGAAGGCGGCGGCGACGGCCCGGGCGTTGTCCTGCGGGCCGAGGTCGGTCCGATACAGCAGCTGCGAAAGGACGTACCTGGCGTTCGCGGCGGTGGGATGGCGTGTGAGCCAGGTGAAGGCGGCGGCGACGGCCAGTCCGCTGTCCGGCTGCTCAAGGTCGGTCCGGTACAGCAGCTGCCGGAGAACGTTCCACGCCTCGGCCGCGACCGGGTGGCGTTCGAGCCAGCTCAGGGCGACCGCGACGGTCTCCTGCGCGGCCTGCGGCGGCAGATCGTCCCGCTCCAGCAGCGAGGCGAGCACGAAGCCGGCCTCGGGAAGCCGCCAGTGCTCCCCGATCCAGGCCAGCCCGGTGGGTATCAGTGGACGCACGACGCTGGCCGGGGAGAGCGGGTGCAGACAACTGGACAGCAGGTAGCGGGCATGGACGCTGCCGCCGTAGTCGGCGAGCCAGGGGCCGACAGCCTCTTCCCAGCACCGTACGGCCGAGTCAGACCACAGCGAGCCGGCGAACAAGGCCCCGAGCGCGTGGCCACCGACGCGCGAGCTGCGCCGCAGGATCTGGCCGATGACGGTCGCGTTGTCCGCGAACCAGTCGTCCAGCACCGGGGTCACGGCCGCGGAACGCTTGGCGAGGTCCAGGTCATTGGCCAGCCGGCCGACGTTGACGGCGAAGCGGCCGATGGTACGGGGATCGGTGAGGCAGCCGTCCAGGAGCGCGCGGGTCCCGACGGCATCCGGTTCGATGCCGCGCTCCGGAAGCAGGACGGACTCCATGAGCTGATCGGCGACCACGTCGTGGGCGACCGAGACCACGCCCTCGTGCTGTTCCAGCCAGCCCCAGGAGATGAGGGTGGCGACGACGTCCTCGGCGGTGAGGTCCGCGTCCTCGGCGGTGGGAGCAGAGCCGGCCGCCGCGTCCAGGGAAGCCTGGGCGGCGGCCGTCACCTCGTAGCGGGGCTGCGGGCACGCGGCCGCCGCGGCGGCGGCGGCCAGCAACTCCGATGAGGCCCGCACCCGCCCGAAGGCCGTCTCGCGAGCCGCGACGGTCAGACCGTCCTCTCTGAGCCGGCTCTCCAGCCATCCGGACAGTTCGCCGCCGGAGCGGAGCGCGGCGCCTTCCGGCAACGGCTTCCCAACCTGCACCTGGTGTTCGATCCCGCGGGCGATCAGCAGCGCGATGATCGGCCGGCGTCCGCAGATCCGCATCATGTGCCGCATGCCGAGCTGCTCGATGGCGCCGGGCGCGTGCTGCCGCAACGCGTTCTCGGCGACCAGGCGCTGGAAGGAGTCGTCCTGGCGCAGTTCCACCTCGTCGAAGAGCTGGTGCAGCAGGGCCCGGTCGGCCCGTTGCAGCCCGCCGGGACGCATCGAGGCCAAGATGGCCACCTGCATGTCCTTACGGCGGTTGGCCTCGGCGATCAGCTGTTTGCGCAGCTGCACCGGATCCAGCCGCGACTCGTTGAAGTAGTCGATGACGACCAGCACCGAGCTCCGCTCGGCGAACACCCGCCCGATGATCTCCTCGAGCGTTCCGTCGTCGTCGCTGGGCACGACGTGCAGCACCCGCCAGCCGGCCGCCAAGGCCACGTTCCCGACCTCGATGCCGGTGCGGGTCTTGCCGGTGCCCGCGGCACCGACCAGCAGCACGCCGCGGCCGCCGGAGTACTTGTCCTTCAGCCTGTCGAACAGCAGACTCGGGTACGCCGGGTGGTCGGCACCGGGCGAGACGAAGGGCAGCCCGTCAGCGGTGAGGTTCTTCTTGAAAGTGCTGAACCCGTCGACGAGTTGCTGTTGCGGGAGCACGGCCCGCTGGGTGTTCGCCGGCGGTGCGCCGGGAAGGGCGATCTGCTCCGAGCGCGGCGACTCCCCGTCGCCGCCGAGGGCTTCGAGGAAACCAGGATCCTGCAACACCCGGGCGATCGGCTCGCCCTGGAGGTTCGCGGTCCCGGCGCGGGGCAGCCGCGCTGCCTGCACACCGATGAGCAACCCGTCATCGCCGGTGAACACGGCCGCGCCCGACATCCCCTGCCAGGGCTCGCCCATCCGATCCGAGGGCCCGGCGGGGTCGAGCGCCAGATCGAGCAGCCCCGACTTCAGATTGGAACCCAGCTGGACGGACCCGCTGATCCGTCGGCTGTCCCGCTGGCGCAGGCCCTGGCGGTCGGCCGTCTCGCCCTGGAACGCGTAGGCCGGGAAACCGATCGCCACGAACAGGATGCTGCCGACATCGTCCGGCAGCAGGCCGAAGGCGACCGGCGGCACGGGGTCGATCGTGGCGGAATCGTCCAGGCGCAGCAACGCGAGATCGTGTTCAGCCGAGCGCCACGCCTGCCTCGCGGGCAGCTGGACGTCGGTGCCGCCCAGGCGTATCTCGAACGACGTGACAACGTCGGCGTCGCCGTCGACGTCCAGCACGTGACCGGCCGTCAGAATCAGACGGGAGGTGATCCGGTACCCGGACCCGTACCCGGCCTTGGCCCCCCGCCGAACGACGACCTCGGCCACCCGGGCCGTGACCAATGGCGTCATCGGCGAATCAGCCCTCGTTGACCAGGCTCGATATGTCGTCGCTCGTCCGGATGGGATCACCGGCCTCGGTCTCGGCGGTGAGGCTCAGCTTCAGCAGGTGGGTCTGGGCTTCCTTCGCAGACCTCTTACCCCCTACCGAGAGCACCCAGAACTTCACCCCGGTGCTCCCCTCGCCGGTCTTCTCCACCTCGACCTGGACCTCCAGTTCGATGGAGTCGATCCGGAAGCGCACATCCTCGCCGGCCCCGCTGATCCGCGCCCGGCTGATCTCCGACCGCAGCGACGCGAGCAGATCGGCGAGTTCGATGTCCATGCCGCCCCCAGCCAGATCGAAACCACGCAACCATTTCGTGCGTAAGTTTCGCATACCGCTGACCATTCATAACGGGCGTGGCGTCCCACGAATCCGCGGGCGGCCACCATCGCCCACCTTGGCCGCTCCCCCAACACAGGGTGAGGTGCGAGTGAATCCAGATGAATAGCTCCCGCACCCCACATCGACGCCTCCGGGAACGTTTCCGCAGGCCGGATGCGGTTACTCAACCGGTTGTGACTGGCAACAGCGTCCTGCTCGCGCTCGTAGTAGCCACAGCGCTGGGCTTCGACTTCACCAACGGCTTCCATGACACCGGCAACGCGATGGCCACGTCCATCGCCACCGGGGCGCTGCCGCCCCGGGTCGCCGTCGCCATTTCCAGTGTGCTGAACCTGGTCGGCGCCTTCTTGTCCTTCAGCGTCGCGGCCACCATCGCCAGCGGGCTGGTGCAGACCCATCTGGTGACGCTCACGATGGTGTTCGCCGGCCTGGCCGGCGGCATCCTGTGGAACCTCGCCACCTGGTACCTGGGGCTGCCCTCCAGCTCCTCGCACGCCCTGATCGGCGGGGTCATCGGGGCCGGGCTGGCCTCGGCCGGCGGGCACGCGGTGCAGTGGCACGGCGTGACCTCCAAGGTCATCCTGCCCGCGGTCCTGTCGCCGGTGATCGCCGGGGTGGTGGCCGCGGTGGGGACGTTCCTGGTCTACCGGATCAGCCGCGGCGTGCCGGAGGAACTGCGGGGACGGGGCTTCCGGCTCGGACAGATCGGGTCCGCGTCCATGGTCTCGCTGGCGCACGGCACCAACGACGCGCAGAAGACCATGGGCATCATCACGCTGGCCCTCATCGCGAACGGCTCGATCGGCGCCCACGCCAAGGCGCCGGTGTGGGTCATCGTGTCCTGCGCGATGGCGATCAGCCTGGGTACCTACGTCGGCGGCTGGCGGGTGATCAGGACCCTGGGCAAGGGCCTGGTGGAGATCGAGTCGCCGCAGGGCATGACCGCGGAAGCGGCGTCCGCCTCGGTGATCCTGCTCTCCAGCAGCTTCGGCTACTCGCTGTCCACGACGCACGTCGCCACCGGCTCGATCCTGGGCTCCGGCGTGGGCAAGAAGGGCGCCGAGGTCCGCTGGTCGGTCGCCGGCCGGATGGCGGTCGCCTGGGTGCTGACGCTCCCGGCCGCCGGCCTGGTCGGCGCGCTGGCCTACGCCACGGCCCACGGCATCGGCGGCACCGCCGGCACCTCCACGATCTTCGTGGTCCTCGCCGCCTGCGCGACCGGCTTCTACCTCGCCTCGCGCCGCACCGCGGTGACGGCCTCGAACGTCAACAGCCAGTGGTCCGGCTCGATCGCCCCGACGCCGGTCCCGGCCGGCGCGGCGCTGTGAACGGCTGAAGGGAGCCGGTGCACCGTGAATTCCTGGATCAATCTGACCGCGCTGTGGAAGATCGTCGTGATCGGTCTGCTCATGGGTGCCGGGCTGCCCGCGCTGTTCGCCGTCGGGCTGCGGGCTCTGGTGCCGCGCGGCGGGACGGCGGACCCGGCGCAGGCCGGGGCTGAGGCCGGAACCGGGGCCACAACAAGCCCGGCCCTCCTCGGCAAGCTGATCGCAGCGCTCTGCTTCGCCGCGATCCTCGCGGCCATGGCATGGGGCATCTACAGCATCGTCCACAACAGCTGACAAAGCTCTACACACCTACACACGCCTACACACGTGAGGCTCGGCTGGAATCCCAGCCGAGCCTCACGTGGTCTACCGACAACTCAGATCAGACGCGCGGCCTCCTCAAACGCGCATCCTCCTCAGCCCCGCCGAATCCCCCGCCCGACGCCGAGCGGCGAACGTCAGCGCGCCACCGGCGGCCAGCGCCGCCAAAGCAGCCGTCGAGGTCTGCCACAGTCCATCGGCACCGGTCGCGGGCAGCGTCCCGACCAGAATCCGAACCCTGGCATCGTGCGGGTCGTTGCTGTTGTTCCCGGGGTTCGGATCGATGGCGTCGCTGGCCGCGGTCGCCTTGTTCCGGATGTCCGAGCCGTTGCCCTTGTAGGTCGGCGCCAGCCGCACCGTGAACGTCCACGACTTCGACGCGTCCGGCACGAGCTTCGCCTCCGGCCCACACGTCAGGGTGCCGCCGTACACGCCCACCGGCCCGGCGCAACCGTCCGGGGAGGAGACGAACGACAGCATCTTCGGCAGCGGGTCGGTGATCCGCGCGTTCGGCGCCGTCGCCGGGCCGTGGTTGGTGACCGTGACCGTGTACTGGAACGTGCCGCCCGGAAGGACCTGACCGCTCTTCGGCAGCTTGGCCACCTTCACCGTCGACAGGTCGGCCTCGGCCGGGGCCACCTTCCCGCTCGGCAGCGGCGCCGGCGGCGAGGTGTTGTCGTCCGGGTTGGGGTCCTTGGTGTCCGACGACGCGGTCGCCACGTTCATCACGTCCGAGCCGTCGCCGACGTAACTCGGGTCCAGCTTCACCGTGAACGTCCACGCCACCGACGCACCCGGCGCCAGCGAGGCCCGCGGTCCGCAGGTCACCGTGCCGCCGTACACACCCACCGGCCCGGTGCAGCCGTCAGCCGAGGAGACGAACGCCAGCCGGGCGGGCAGCGCGTCGACCGTCTTGGCCGCGAGCGCCGTGGACGGCCCGGCGTTGGTGATCCGCACCCGGTAGGCGAAGGCCTGCCCGGGCCCGATCGGCGTGTCGGTGACCGCCTGCTTGTGCGCGGACAGGTCAGCCTCCGGCGGGTCCACCTTGCCGCCCGGCACCGGCGCCGGCGGCGAGGTGTTGTCGTCCGGGTTCGGATCGGTGGTGTCGGACCGGGAGGTGGCGCGGTTGCCGAGGTCCGAGCCGTCGCCGATGTAGGCGGGGTCGAGCCGCACCGTGAACGTCCACGACTTCGACGCGCCGCCGGCCAGCGACGGCACCGGCCCGCAGGAGACCTGGCCGGCGTCCGCCCCGACCGGGCCGGTGCAGCCGTCGGCCGAGGAGACGAAGGACAGGTGCGCCGGCAACGGGTCGGTGACGCGGACGTTCACCGCCGCGGACGGCCCGTGGTTGGTGGTCGTCACCAGGTAGTCGAAGGTCTCCCCCGGCTTGACCGGGGTCGTGCCGACCGCCGACTTGGCCGTCGACAGGTCCGCCTCCGGCACGATCGGGCCCGGAGGCTCGACCGGGTCGCTGGGGTCCTTCTCGCCGCCGGTCGGCGAGGTCGCGGTGGCCACGTTGCCCTGGTCCGAACCGTCGCCGGTGTAGGCGTGGTCGAGCAGTGCGGTGAAGGTCCACGACTTCGACGCGCCCGGAAGCAGCGACGCCTCCGGACCGCAGGTGACCGTCCCGCCCTCACCGGCGGTCCCGGTGCAGCCGTCGGCGGAGGACACGAAGGAGATCTTCGACGGCAGCGGGTCGGTGGCGCCGACGGTCACCGCGGTCGAAGGGCCCTGATTCGTGACGGTGATGGTGTAGGCGAACGTCTGCCCCGGCTTCACCGCGGTGCTCGACGTCGTCTTCACCGTGGTCAGGTGTGCCTCCGGCGGCGCCACCGGGCCGGGCGGGTCCACCGGGTCGCTGGGGTCCTTGGTGCCGTCGGTCGAGGACGTGGCGGTCGCCACGTTGGCCTGGTCGGAGCCGTCACCGGTGTAGGACGGGTCCAGCTTCACCGTGGAGGTCCAGGTCTTCGTCTGCCCCGGCAGCAGCGTCACGTCGCCGCCACAGGCCACGGTGCCGCCGTTGGTACCGGCCGGACCGGTGCAGCCGTCGACCGAGGAGACGAACGACAGCTTGGACGGCAACGGGTCGGTGGTCCCGACGTTCACCGCGGTCGAAGGACCGTTGTTCTTCACGGCCAACACGTAGTCGAAGGTCTGGCCCGGCTTGACCGGCGTGGTCGACGGGGTGGTCTTGGTCGTTGCCAGATCGGCCTCGGGCCGGATCGGGCCGGGCGGGTCCACCGGGTCGCCGGGGTCCTTGGTGCCGTCGGTCGCAGACGTGGCGGTCGCCACGTTGGCCTGGTCGGAGCCGTCACCGGTGTAGGACGGGTCCAGCTTCACCGTGAAGGTCCACGACTTCGACGCACTCGGAAGCAGCGATGGCTCGGTCCCGCAGGTCACCGTCCCGCCGTTGCCGGCGGTCCCCGTGCAGCCGTCCGCCGAGGACACGAACGAGATCTGCGAGGGCAAGGCGTCCGTGGCACCGACGGTCACGGCCGTCGAAGGGCCCTGATTCGTCACGGTGATGGTGTAGGCGAACGTCTGCCCCGGCTTCACCGCGGTGCTCGACGTGGTCTTCACCGTCTTCAGATCCGCCTCGGGGTGGATCGGGCCGGGCGGGTTCACCGGCGGACCGCTGGGGTCCTTCTTGCCGTCGGTCGAGGACGTGGCCGTGGCGACGTTGCCCTGATCGGAACCGTCACCGGTGTAGGAGGGGTCCAGCTTCACCGTGAACGTCCAGGACTTCGACGCACCCGGAAGCAGCGAAGCCTGCGGCCCACACGTCACCGTCCCGCCGTTCCCGGCCGTGCCGGTGCAGCCGTCCGCCGAGGAGACGAAGGAGATCTTCGACGGCAACGGGTCGGTCGCGCCGACGCTCACCGCCGTCGAAGGACCCTTGTTCGTCACGGTCACCGTGTAGGTGAACGTCTGGCCGGGCTTCACCGGGGTGGCGGAGGTGGTCTTCGTCGTGTCCAGCTCGGCCTGGGGCTTGATCGGGCCGGGCGGGAACACCTCAGGGCTCGGATCCTTGTCGCCGCCGGTCGTCGAGGTCGGCGTGGCGACGTTGCCCTGGTCGCTGCCGTCACCGGTGTAGGAGGGGTCGAGCATGACCGTGAACGTCCAGGACTTCGACGTACCCGGAAGCAGCGAAGCCTGCGGCCCACACGTCACCGTCCCGCCGTTCCCGGCCGTACCCGTGCAGCCATCGGCCGACGACACGAACGAGATCTTCGACGGCAGCCGGTCGCTCGCGCCCACGGCCACCGCCGTCGACGGGCCGTTGTTGGTGACCGTCACCTTGTAGCTGAAGGTCTGTCCCGGGACGACCGGGGTGGTGGTCGTCGTCTCCTTGGCGGTCAACAGCTGCGCCGAGGGCGCCGCCGGTCCGGGCGGGAGCACCGGGCCGCTGGGGTCCTTCGTCCCGCCGGTGGTGGAGGTCGGCGTGGCGACGTTGCCCTGGTCCGAGCCGTCACCGGTGTAGGAGGGGTCCAGCTTCACCGTGAACGTCCAGGACTTCGACGCACCCGGAAGCAGCGAAGCCTGCGGCCCACACGTCACGGTCCCGCCGTTCCCGGCCGTGCCGGTGCAGCCGTCCGCCGAGGACACGAACGACACCTTCGACGGCAGCGGGTCGGTCGCGCCGACGGCCGCCGCCGTGGACGGCCCGTTGTTCTTCACCGTCACGGTGTACGTGTACGTCTCGCCGGGCTTCACCGGCGTGGTCGAGGCCGTCTTGGTGGCCACGAGCGCGGCGGTCGGCGTGATCGGCCCCTTCGGGTACGCCGGGTCGCTGGGCGTCATGGTGCCGGGGGTGTCGGCCGAGGGGGTGGCGACGTTGCCCTGGTCGCTGCCGTCACCGGTGTAGGACGGGTCCAGCTTCACCGTGATCGTCCAGGACTTCGTCCCGTTGGCGGCCACAGTCGCCTCCGGTCCGCAGGTGACCGTGCCGCCGTTGCCCGCGGTCCCGGTGCAGCCGTCCGCCGAGGACACGAACGCCACCTTCGACGGCAGCGGGTCCGAGATCTTGACGTTGCGCGCCGGGTCAGGCCCCTTGTTCTCGACCGAGATCTGGTAGGTGAAGTTCTGGCCCGGCTCGACCGGGGCGGCCGAGGCCGTCTTGGTGGCGACCAGGTCGGCCTGCTCGACCGCGCTGGTCGCGGTCGCCGGGTCGGAGGTCTGCGGGGCCACCCCGGCCACCGGGGTCCAGGTGGTGGTGGCCGAGTTGGTGATGGTCGACCCGGCCGGGGCGCCGGCGTTGACCGTGGTCTGGAAGGTCACCTTCCAGGTCTCGCCGGGCTGCACGGCGCCGCCGGTCGCGGGCGGGCCGCCGGTGCCGATGGCAACCCGGACGACGCCGTTGGCGTATCCGTTGGCGTCACTGACCGGGGTCGAGGTGCCGGACGGGCTGATCAGCTTGATGGAGCCGGGCACGAACGTGGTGTTCGCGGGGATGGGGTCGTTGACGTAGGAGCCGGTGGTCTGGGTGTTCCCCGGGTTGTTCGCGGAGATCGTGTAGGTCAGGGTGTCGCCATGCCGGGCCGGGTTGTTGCCCTGCACGTTCGCGACGGTCTTCATCGGCTTCAGACAACCGGGCGAGCCGAACACGATGGCGTCGAGGAAGTTGCCGATGCTGGCGTTGCCGCCGGCGGAGGAGACCGAGACGAAGGCGAAGCGGGTCACGGTCTGCCCGGCCGGGACGGTGTACGAACCGGTGTAGCGGCCCCAGGCGGTGTTGCCGTCGGAGATGGCGGTCGTGCTCTGGCCATCCGGGGTCTGGGCGACCAGCGGACCGCCGGGCGGGCCCATCTCCAGCCGCATGACGTCGGTGCCCACACGTCCACGGTGGGCCAGCGCCCAGTTCATCGGGGTTCCCGGCACGGTCGGGATGTCCTGGTAGAGCGTGGAGACCTCGTTGGCGTTCAGTTCGACGAACTGGTTGCCGTCAGCCGACTGGACCCCGTTGGTCCCGCTCTTCCAGATCTCGATCTTGTGGTCGCTGGCGGTGGTGTTCCAGCCCGGCACGGTGGAGTCGTCGACCATGGTCACGCCGCCGGAGGTCACCGGCTGCTCGAAGCTGCCGTTGACCATGTTCACCGGCACGTAGCCGCAGGAGTCCTTGGGCGCGGTGACCGAGGTGGAGGTGGTCGAGCGGTTGTCGGTCAGGTCGGGGTCGGTGCTGCCGGCGGCCGCGGCGATGGTCGCGGTGTTGTTGAGCACCTGGGTCTTCATCGTCTTCGAGGTGTCGCCCTTGACGGTGATGACGACCTTCCCGCCGACCGGGATGCCGACGTTGGCCGAGACGTTGTTGCCGGTGCCGGACGCGGCGCCGCACGTGGCTCCGTCCGAGCCGGTGCACGTCCAGGTCACCCCGGTCAGCTGGGAGTCGACGGTGTCCTGCACGACGGCCCCGGTCGCGGCGGCCGGACCGGCGTTCGTCGCGGTCAGGGTGAAGGTGATCGAGTCGCCGGCCTGGGCCGTGTCGGGCGCCGACTTGACGATCTTCAGGTTGGTGCGGGTATCCACCTTGAACGGCTGCGTGTCGCTGGCCGGGTAGGTGGCCGCGGACGCCGCGGGGTCACTGGCGGTGGCCACTACGGAGTGCGAACCGTCGGACAGTGCCGTGGACGGGGTGCACGACCAGGAGTTGTCCGGCTGCACCGGCGCGGTGCACAGCGTCGTCGAACCCTCCTTCACCGTGATGGTGGTGCCGGGCACGCCGGTGCCGCTGATCGGCGGCTTGTTGATGAGCTGCGTGGAGTTGGCGGCCGGGCCGGTGATCACCGGGGCCGGCGCGGTCCACTGGAGGGTGACCGAGCCGTTGGTGCCGCCGGAGCTGCCCTGGCCGGCCTGGGTGGCGCCGTCGGTGACGCCGGTTCCGCCGGTGTAGCCGGAGCCGCCACCGCCGCCGGTGTCGCTGTTGTTGCCGCTGGTGCTCTGCTGGCACTGGCCGCCGCCGCCGCCGAAGTAGCCGCCACCGCCGGCGCCGCCGGCGTCACCCCCGCCGTTGCCGCCGTTGCCGCCGCGGTACTGCGCGCCCGCGGTCGGACCGGTGGAGCAGTTGTTGGTGGTGACGGCCGCGGCCCCGCCCGCGCTCTGCGTGCCGCCCTGGCCGCCGTTGCCACCGCCGTTGCTGGGGTTGCCGCCGTTCGAACCGGAGGCCCCGCCGCCGGAGCCGCCGGACGAGCCGCCCTCGGCACCGCCGGCTCCGCCGCCGGCGATGAGCAGCGGCGTCCCGGTGAGCGAGGCGCCGGTCCACAGGGCGCTCATACCGCCGCCGGACCCGCCGCTGAAGCGCGAGCCGCTGCCGCCGGCGCCACCGCCGCCGTAGGTCGCGGCGCCCTTCACGCTGCCGCCCTGCCCGACCATGACGGTGAGGCTGTCGCCCGCGGCCACGGCCAGCGTGCCGGTGGTCTGACCGCCGGCCGCGCCGTTGCTGCCGCCGCCACCGGCCCCGCCCAGGCGCACCTGCAGGCCGCTGACGCCCTTGGGCACCACGAACTCCTGGTCGCCACCGGAGTAGGTGAACTGCACACAGCTGGTATTCGAACCCGTCGGAGTGCACGCCACTTGCGCGGCCCGGGCCGGCGCGGCCCCGGCTGTGAAGCCGGCCACGGTCGACGCGGCCACGAGGGCGGCACTGGTGACGACACGCAACAGCCGAACGGCTGCGGCGCCCGCGGGTCGGGGAGCCAAGGTCACGGATCCTCCGGCAGGAGAAGGGAAGAAGGCATGGGAATTGGACGATCGATCAGCAAGGTAAGGCCCTTGCCTTCCCCATTCCTGCCGACATGGTGGTTGCGCGACAAATGCGCCCTGTTCAGCGCATTTCTGTGACTATTCCGGGGGTAGTCACCCGGGTAGCGGGTTCAGCGCGCCGGCTGGATCGTGAACCGCAGCACCTGCTTGGTCAGGGTCAGGCTGGCGGCGGGCTGGTCCGGGTCGGCCGGGCAGTCCACGAAGGCGACACGCACGGCGCCGACGGTCAGAACGTAGCTGTAGGCGTCGCGGCAGCGAGTCGGCGGCCGGGAACGGGCCGCCTCGGCGGTGAGCCGGGGATCGGCGGCCAGGGTGGTGATCCGGGTCGCCTGGTCCGGCGTCAGCTCGCCGGTCCGGCGGGCTCCGCTCTTGTCGGTGGCGGTCCACGATCCGTGCGGGGCGAGGTCGACGGTGTCCTTGGCGCCGGCGAAGCCGCCGGTTCGCTGGACGGTGATGTCCGGTGCCGACGCGGCGGCGGTCGTCGTGCTGTCGGCCGGGGCCGAGACGGTGGCACCGCTGTGGCCGTTGGCACCGCCCTGACCGGGCGCGCTGGATGCGCCGGAAGTGCCGGAAGCCCCGGAGCCGCCGGAAGCACAGGACGCGGTCGCCGTCACCGAAGCCGCGAGCGCCAGGCCCGCACCGAGGGTGAAGGATGTCAGGCCGCTGACTTTGGTTTGTCCGTGTGCTGACATCGTCCTCCCGCCGCCCGGCGGCCTGCTCGCCGATTGTCATGAATTGGCAAAGCCTCTGCCATCCGGCGAATCCACTCTTTGTTCACCATTGACCCCATCAGGGTACGGCGATACGTTCCGCCTCGGCTAGCAGGTTTCTGAAGATTTCCTGAAGGCCTGCGCGCTCGGGCCGCGCCGCGGGTGGCTCGAGCACGCCCCTCACCCGCCTGTCTTACGTGAAAGGAATGGCCGTGAGACTCAGCAACCCCCTGACCCGGCGCCGAAGTATGCGGCGCCTGGCCATCGGCGTCACCGCCGGCGCCACCGTCCTGGCGATGTCCACCACGATGGCTGCGTATGCCAACGCCTCGCCGTCACACCGGGACGGCTCAGCAGCCTCCCCCGCCGCGATCCAGGCTCTGGCCGCGCGCTCCGCCGACGCCCTGGTGGCCACCCACCCGGCGTTCCTGATGGCGGCCGCGCAAGACCAGTTCCAGCGGCAGCAGGTCGTCTCCGCGCAGGGCACGCAGTATGTGCCCTACCTGCGCACGCACGCGGGCCTGCCCGTGGTCGGCGGCGACTTCGTCATCGTCACCGACAGCGCCGGGCACACCGTGTTCCACTCGGTGGCCCAGCAGCACCCGATCGGCGCGCTGTCCACCACGCCCAAGGTGAGCAGCACCCAGGGCGCGGCGGTGGCCGAGCACCAGTTGAAGCAGGTGTCGAAGGTCGAGGCCACCAAGCTGGTGGTGTTCGCGCTGGGCAACGCCCCGGCCGCGCTGGCGTGGGAGACCACGGTGGACGGCATGGGCTCGGACGGCGTCAGCCGGCTGAGCGTGGACGTCGACGCCGGCACCGGCCGCGTGCTGCACACGCAGGAGCACGTCACGGACGGCACGGCGAACGCCGTGTGGAACGGCCCGGAGCCGCTGAGCATCGACACCACCGACTCCGGCGGGACCTACTCGCTGGCGGCCCCGGACATCAGCGGCCTGGCCTGTCAGGACGCTGCGAACAACACCACGTTCACGAACACGACCGACTCCTGGGGCAACGGCGACGCCACCGACCGGGAGACCGCCTGCGCCGACGCCCTCTACAGCGCCGAGACCGAGAACCACATGCTCTCGCAGTGGCTGGGCCGGAACAGCTTCGACGGCAACGGCGGGGCCTGGCCGATCCGGGTCGGCCTGGACGACGTCAACGCCTACTACGACGGCTCGGAGGTCCAGGTCGGGCACAACACCGCGGGCCAGTGGATCACCGCGATGGACGTCGTGGACCACGAGATGGGCCACGGCATCGACGACCACACCCCCGGCGGCATCTCCGGCAACGGCACCCAGGAGTTCATAGCCGACGTCTACGGCCAGTCCAGCAAGGCCTTCGCCAACGAGCCCTCGCCGTACGCGGTCGTGGACTGGGTGGTCGGCGCCGAGGTCAACCTGGAGGGCACCGGCCCGATCCGCAACTTGTACGACCCCTCGCAGATCAACGGCGACCCGGACTGCTACTCCGACGCCATACCGGGCGACGAGGTGCACCAGGCCGCCGGGCCCGGCAACCACTGGTTCTACCTGCTGGCCCAGGGTTCCAACCCGAGCACCGGGCCCACCAGCCCGACCTGCGACGGCTCGACGGTCACCGGCATCGGCGTGGAGAACGCGCTGAAGATCGTGTACAACGCCCAGCTGATGAAGAACTCCGACAGCTCCTACCTCGCCTACCGCACCTGGACCCTGCAGGCCGCGATCAACCTGGACCCGACCTGCGCGGAGTTCAACACGGTCCAGGCCGCGTGGAACGCGGTGAGCGTGCCGGCCCAGTCCGGCGACCCGACCTGCTCGGCCGGTGGGAGCGCCGCCCGGAGGTGAACCACCGGGCGATGATCGCAGCGTACTGATAACCAACTGCGGACAACGGACTGCGGAGAACAGAGAGCGGACAACGGAACAGGAAGGATGAAGGAACGTGTGCCCGTCGCGCTCGGCGGCGGGCACACGCGCGCTGTGAATCCGCCGTGAAGCCACGGTGAAACCGCCTCCGCTTAGCGTCCTGGCATGAGTTCCACACCAGGACGAAGGAGCACGACGCGATGACGACAGCCACCGCAGCCGTGGAGGCGATCGGGCTGCGCAAGGACTTCGGCGGATTCCGGGCGGTCGACGGCGTCGACCTGGAGGTCCGCCAAGGTGAGATCTTCGGCGTGCTCGGCCCGAACGGGGCGGGCAAGACGACGGCGCTGCGCATGCTCGCCACTTTGTTGCCGATCGACGGCGGGCAGGCCCGGGTGTTCGGGGTGGACGTCGCCCGCGAACCGCACCGGATCCGGCAGCTGATCGGCATCACCGGCCAGTACGCGTCGGTCGATGAGGACATGACGGCCACGGAGAACCTGTGGATGTTCGGCCGCCTGCAGGGCCTGCGCTCGGCCGACGCCCGGGCCACCGCGCGCCGGCTGCTGGCCCAGTTCGATCTCGAAGCCGCCGCCGACCGGCCGATCGCCCAGTTCTCCGGGGGCATGCGCCGCCGACTGGACCTGGCCGCGAGCCTGATCACCCGGCCGCCGCTGATCTTCCTGGACGAGCCGACGACCGGCCTGGACCCGCGGACCCGCGGGCAGATGTGGGACACCATCCGCGGCCTGGTCACCGAGGGCTGCACGGTGCTGCTCACCACCCAGTACCTGGACGAGGCCGACCAGCTCGCCGGGCGGATCGCGGTGCTGGACCGGGGCCGCAAGGTCGCCGAGGGCACGCCGGCGCAGCTGAAGGCCTCGGTCGGCGACTCGACGCTGCAGCTGCACCTGGCCCCGGGGGCCGACCAGGAGCAGGCGCGGCAGGTGGTGCTCCGGGTCGCCGGCGCCGAGCCGGTGCTCACCCCGGAGTCGGGGCGGATGAACGTGCCGCTGGACACCGCCGACCGGGCCGCGGATGTGCTGATCGGGTTGCGCGGGGCCGGGGTGTCGATCGCTTCGGTCAGCGTGGCCCAGCCGAGTCTGGACGAGGTGTTCCTCGCACTGACCGGGCACGGTGCCGATGCCGGTGAGGACGACGCCCGCGGCGGGACCGACGGCACCGATGACACCGACACGTTCGCTTCGCGTCCCACCGACCAGATCCCGCAGGAGGTCCAGTGAACACCGCGTCCCCGACCCTGGCGGCGGCGCCCCCGGCGGCCACGGCGTACCGCGTCGACCCGGCCGCCGCGGTAGCCGCCGCGCGCCCGCGCAACACCCCGGCCGAGACCGTGAGCCAGACGCTGATCATGGCCAGGCGCGCGCTGAAGAAGATGCGGCGCAACCCGGAGCAGTTCTTCGACGTCACCGTCCAGCCGCTGCTGTTCACGGCGATGTTCGCCTACATCTTCGGCGGCGCGATCGCCGGCGGGGTGAAGAACTACCTGCCGGTGCTGATTCCCGGAATCGTCGCCCAGACTGTGCTCACCACCTGCATGGCGACCGGCGTGCAACTACGCGAGGACATGGAGAAGGGGGTCTTCGACCGCTTCAAGTCCCTTCCGATGGCCCGAATCGCCCCGCTGGCCGGCCCGATGGTCGCCGACCTGATCCGCTACCTGATCGCCGCCGGCCTGACCTTCCTCACCGGCGTGGTCATCGGCTACCGCCCGCACGGCGGCGTCCTGGGCGTGCTCGGTGCCGTGCTGCTGGCGATCGTCACCGGCTGGTCCCTGGCCTGGATCTTCACCTGGCTCGGCACGATCACGAAGAGCGCGAAGTCGGTGCAGGGCATCTCGATGATGATCCTGTTCCCGCTGACCTTCCTGTCCAACGCCTTCGTGCCGGTGTCGACGCTGCCCGGCTGGCTCGCGGCGTTCGTGAAGGTCAATCCGGTCTCGCACTTGGTGTCCGGGACGCGGACGCTGGCCAACCAGGGGTCGGTGGGGGCTGAGGTGGGGTGGACGCTGCTGGCTTGCCTGGTGGTGGTCGCGGTGTTCGCGCCGCTGTCCACTCTGAGCTACCGGCGGCATTTGTAGGGCCCGCGCCTCAGTAACCGCCCACCAATCCATCCACCAGCCCCCGGGCCTCTGCCAAAAGCTCCACCGGCCGCCGGTCTGCATACTCGGCCCGCAGTTCATCAAGCCGACCCGGCAGTGCCCGCTCAGCGACCGGCACGATCCGCTCCCAGTCCATGGTCGGCAACATCCGGTTGTAGGAGAACCGCTGCGCCAGCGCGAGCAGGCGCAGCGCGTTCGCCGTGTCTGCCGCGTTCGCAGCATCTGCCGGGTTCGCCGCGTGTGCCGCGTCCCCGACCGCACACCGCCGCAGCAGCCACCAAGTCCCCAACCCGAACAACAACATCCCGCTGGCCGGGTAGTCGATCCGCTCGTTGTCCGCGGTGAGCACCAGCAGCGCGGAGGTGCGACACGCCGCGAACACCGCACGGCCATGCGCCTCATCCGCCCCGGAAGCGTGCCAGGCGTGGGCACTCAGCGCCATCGCGTCACCGATGAAGCTCCACAGCTCGGTCCCGGTCTTGGTGGCGCCGGGGAGCTCGGTCTCACGGTACTGATCCGCGCACTCGCGGAAGAGGCGCAGCCCGTCTTCGGCACGGCCCGAGGCGAGCAGCAGTTCGGCGCGGCAGACATGGCGGTGCAGGTCGGTACCGAAGGTCGCCGTACGCGTCTCCATGCGGTCGATGAGCTCGATCTCCTCCCGGGCCTGTTCCAGCCGGCCTTCGGCGACGTCGCTGAGCGCCATCAGCGTGCGCAGCTGCGCCTCGTCGTCGACGGCGCCGAGGCGGCGCACCACGGGCAGCGCCACGCGGGCGTGCGCCACGGCCGCCGGGCGGTCGCCGAGCTGCATGCTCAGCTCCGCCAGCAGCATGCGCGGCATGGCGGTCATCGTCCAGGGCCCGGCGGCGGAGTCGGTCAGGGCCAACGCGCGTTCGGCCAGGGCCAGGGCGCCGTGCGGGTCGCCCTCGTTCTCTCGGTAGTGGCTGAGCCAGACACTGGCGCCGGCGGCGGTACTCGGCTCCGGTCCGGCGGCCAGTGCGGTGAGCCGGGCCAAGGACCCCTCCACGTCCATGGCGTCCCAGGCCAGCAGCACCCGGACCAGGGCCGAGACGTAGAGGTCACCGTCGTCGGCCGGGCCGAGCCGGCGGAGCAGGGCCGACAGGTCGGCGCCGTGCTCGCCGGACAGCGCCATCGCGTTGCTCAGCGTGACCGCCACCGCGGCGCGGGCGGCGTCGGCGAGTTCCGGCGGCGGCGTCCAGTCGGACAGCGCGTCACGCAGCGCCCCGGCCAGGAAGACCATGCGGATGTGCTCGCCGCGGATCGTCCACATGGTGCCGAGCGTGGCGAGCAGGCGGACCAGGGAGGCGTTGTCGCCCTCGGCGAGCGCCGCGCGCATCTCGTCGGCCAGGTTGGTCTCCTCGGCGCTGAGCGCGTCGATCGCCGCGAACTGCCCGGAACCGGCGAGATCCGCCTGCTGCGCGGTGGCGTAGGCGACGGCCCACCGGCGCTGCGCCGCGCGCGCCTCGGCCTCATCCCCGGCCTCCGCCAGCCGCATCCGGCCGAACTCGCGCACCGTCTCCAGCATCCGGTAACGGACGCCGGCCGGGCTCTCGCGCACGGTCACCAGCGACTGCTCGACCAGCCCGCGCACGGTTTCGACCACGTCCGGCTCCGGCCCTGATGATCCGAGCACTGATTCGGCGGCCTCAAGCGTGAACCCGTCGTGGAACAGCGCCAACCGCCGAAGCGCCCGCCTCTCCCCCGGATCAAGCAGATTCCACGACCACTCGATCACCGCCACCAACGCCCGATGCCGGTCCGGCGCGCTCCGATCGCCGCCCCGCAGCAGCGCGAACCGGTCCTGAAGCCGCCGGTCGATCTCCTCGACCGCCATCACCCGGACCTTGGCCGCGGCCAGTTCGATGGCCAGCGGCAGCCCGTCCAGCCGGCCGACGACGCCGGCCACGACCGGCTCGTCGAGCCGCACGTCCGGCCGCGCGGCCAGCGCCCGCTCGCGGAACAGCCGGGCCGCGTCCGCCGGACCCAGCTCGCCCAGCGGATAGACGCGCTCGGCCGCGATCGCCAGCGGCGCCCGGCTCGTGGTGAGCACGCGCAGATCGGGGGTGGCGGCGATGAGGAACGCCACGAGCTCGGCGACCGCCTCGATGAGATGCTCGCAGTTGTCGAGCACCAGCAGCCCGGGCACCAGCCCCAGCTGCTGCGCCAGCCGGGCCCGGATGTCAGCCCGCTGACTCGCCGTCAGCGTCCCGCGGCCGCTGACCGAATCGCGCACCCCCAGCACCGACCCGACCTCCGCGGCCAGGTCCTCGCCGGACACGACACCGGCCAGCTCGACGAAGTAGACCGCCGCCTGTTCCGCCTCGCGCGCCATGAGCTGCGCCAGCCGCGTCTTCCCGAGCCCGCCGGCGCCGACCACCGACACCACCCGCGAGCCGGCCAGCGCGGCCCGCAGCCGCTCCAGGTCGGCGTCCCGGCCGATCAGCTCGGTGGCGTCGTAGCGCAGCCCGTGGCGCACCGGGCGGTCCAGGGCCAGCAAACCACGCTGCACCCGCCGCAGCGGCTCGCCGGGATCGGTGCCGAGGCGGTCCCGCAGCTCGCGCCGGTGACGCTCGAAGCGTTCGAGCGCGGCCGCCGGACCGCGGACCGCCGCCTCGCTGCGCAGGAGATCCGCGAGCAGCGATTCATCGTGCGGCGCTCGCGTGTACGCCGCCTCAAGGTGCGGCAGCGCCTGCGCATGCCCGCCGGTCCTGCTGGCCGCCCGCGCAAGCACCAGCCCCGCGGCCTGCGCGTCGGTGGCCGCGCCTCGGCGGATCTCGGCCAGCGGACCCGCTCGCTGGTCATCGGCCGCGGCCAAGCCGCCGACCGGGCTGCCCACCGGGCTGCCAGCCAGACCGCCGGCCAGACCGCCGCCCGCCGGGTCGCCGCCGGCCAGCGCCAACGCCTCCCGGGCCAGCGTCTCGGCCCGCGCCGGATCGCCGTCGAGCGCCGCCGCCGCGTCCCGGACCAGCGCGGACAGCCTGCTGCTGTCGACCTCGTCCGGCCCGGCGCCGAGCCGGTACCCGGCCTCCTCCCGGACGATCGCCTCCACCCCGCAAGCACTGCGCGTCCGCGACACCAGCACCTGCAAGCCCTTCACCCCGTTGCTCGGCGCCGCCTCACCCCACACCAGCTCGATCAGCTCCGCCGACCCCACCGGACGGCAGTCGCGCGCGGCCAGGGCGGCCAGCAGCGCCCGCGGGCGCTCACCGACGACGGGGACCCCGTGCCAGCGCACGTCGCCCAACAAGGTCAGTGTGATGCTCACCTGCCAAGTCTAAGTGCGGCAGGCGTCCTGAAGCGGGGCGCTGCAGCCGGCCACAGCCCGCAGCTGCGCGCGGCCCTCATCGCGGCCGTGCCGATGAACCGTCTGGCAAAGCCGGAGGAAACAGCTGGTGTCGTGACGTTCCCCGCCTCGACCCCGGCAGCTTCATGACCGGCGCGGAGGTCTTCGCCGACGGCGGGGCCGGCCAGATCGGGCCGTTGCGGTAAAAGCAGACCTCTGATAGGAAGGGGACGTGAGCTGAAAGGTACGGTTGCGATTCCGCCCTGCGCGATATCGAACCCGGCCAACGGGAGGGGCTCCATCTCATGACGGCCAGTGCCGCACACCTCGTCTGTACCGACTCCGGATCCGCGCTGTTCATCCACGGCGACCGGAACGGTTGGCGCAGATCCGCCTGATCTCTTTCCAGCAATCCCTTTCTCGGCTCTGACGCCGATTCATGCCCCGGTTCCGGGGCGGCGATGACGCACGTCTGATTCGCCCGCGGCGAACCCTCGCCGCGGCGCGAGCGCGCCGTGTCCAATTCCTGTCCAGCCCTCGCCGACGCCGAGCGCTCGCCTGCTCGCGTACCGCGCAGACCTCATATACGCCTGCCCTCGCTCAAAGAGGTGGTTCTGCCATGTCCAGCGAGTCCGCCATGTCCAGCGAGTCCGCCGCCGACCAGCCCCGGCCATCTCGGAGACGCCAGCGCCGTCCGGGAAATCCCTTCGCGCTGGCCCACGACCCCCAGGCCCGCAGCCACCCGCTGTCGGCCGGGCAACAGCGCCTGTGGTGGCAGCGGCAGCTGGACTCGGCGTCCGACCAGTACCACATCCACGGCGGCTGGCGGTTCGCCGGCGGCCTGGATCCCGGGACGCTGGACGCCGCGCTGGCCGCGCTGGTGCGGCGGCACGAGATCCTGCGGACCGCCTTCGTCGCCGACGCCGACGGCCGCACCTCGCAACACGTCCTGGACACGGTCGAGATCCCGGTGACCTGGGCCGGGGGCGACTGGCGCGCGGCGGTGGACCGGGCCGGTGCCGAGCCCTTCGACCTGGCCCGGCCGCCGCTGTTCCGGGTGGTGGCCGCCGAACCGGACGACGGACCGCCGGCGCTCTACCTGGTCCTGCACCACATCGTCACCGACCGCTGGTCGATGGATCTGCTGCCCCGCGACTTGTTCGAGTTCTACGACGCCGCGCGCACCGGCCGCGAGCCGGACCTGCCAGAGCTCGCCGTGCAGTACGGCGACTACGCCGCCTGGCAACAACGAGCCCTGACAGCCGAGCGCCGGGCCGAACTGGCCGACTGGTGGCGCACGACGCTGTCCGGCCAGGAGCGGGCCGAGTTGCCCTCGGACCGGCCCCGGCGGCCGGCACCGGACGGGAGCGGGGCGACCGTCGCCGTGGACCTGCCCGCGGACGTCACCGCGCAGCTGACCGACCTGGCCTGGGGGGCGCGCGCCACGCCGTTCATCGTGGTCACCGCCGCCCTGGCCCGGCTGCTCGGCGAGGCCACCGGGCAGGGCGACGTGACGATCGGCGCGATCGTGTCCGATCGGCCGCACGGCGCGTTGCAGGACCTGATCGGGTTCTTCGTCAACACCGTCCCGGTCCGCGTCGACCTGTCGGCGCCCGGCCTCACCTTCCGGCAGGCCCTGACCGCCACCCGCGAGGCGTGGCTGGCAGCCGACGCACACCAGGACGCGCCGTTCGAGGAGATCGTCGGGGCGCTGCGGGCCGGTTCGGATCCGGGCCGGCACCCGCTGTTCGACGTCGCGGTGAACCACGGCGGCGACCACACCAACCTGACCGGCCGGCAGAACGCGCCGGCGTGGTGGCGTCCGGGGGTGCCGGAGACCGCGCGCTTCGACCTGTCGCTGACGACGATGGTGGTCGACGGCCGGTTGCGTGCCGCGTTCCTGTATCGGCCGGACCTGTTCGACCGCGGGCCGATCGCCGCGCTCGCCGAGCGCTACCTCCGATTGCTGGAACACGCGATCGCCGAGCCCGACCGGCCGATGGATGAGTTCGTCCTGGTGGACGCCGCCGCTGTGGAGTCACAGGATCGGCACGATGATCCCATCCCGGCGCCCTCGGAGACCGTCGTCGAACTCTTCCAGGCCCGCGCCGCACGGCATCCGGACGTCCCGGCGGTGGTCGCCCCCGACGGACAGCTGACCTACGGCGAACTCAACGAGCGGGCGAACCGGCTGGCCCGGCGGTTGGTCTGGCTCGGCGCCGGTCCGGAACTGGTCGTCGGGGTGTGCCTGGAACACAGTGTGGACCGGGCCGTCGTGCTGCTGGCGGTCGCCAAGAGCGGCGCGGCCTACCTTCCGCTCGATCCGGACTTCCCCGCTGAGCGGCTCCGGTTCCTGGTGGCCGACGCCGAGGCGATCCTGACCGTCGTCAGTCCCGCGCTGCGTGCGGCGCTTCCCGCCGACCTCGGGTCCGTGGTGGAGTTCGGCGGCGGTGTCCCGGACCTGTCGCAGGCTGCTGCGACGAACTTGGCCCCGGTGCGCGCGCGGCCCGACAACCTGGCCTATCTGATCTCCACGTCCGGCTCGACGGGGAAGCCGAAATCGGTCGCGGTGCCGCATCGGGCGCTGAGCCGGCTGGCCGTCGGCGCGGCGGGCTACCTCGCGGTGGGCCCCGGCGACACGTTCCTGCAAGCCGGTCCGCTCACCTTCGACGTGGCGGTGCTGGAGTGGGCGCCGCTGGTCCACGGCGGGCAGGTCGCGATAGCCGCCCTCGGGACATGGCTGGAGGACGCGGCCGATGTGGTCCGGCAGCACGGCGTCACCGCCCTCAAACTCGTCTCGCCGCAGCTCGACCTGCTCGTCGAGCGGGACATCGACCTGCTGGCCGGGCTGCGCCAGCTGATCGTCGGCGGCGACGTGGTGCGGCCGGGCAGCTTCGCCCAGGCGCGCCTGCGGCTACCGGGATGCGAAGTACTCGCCTCGTACGGACCGACCGAGAACACAGTGCTGTCAACGATCTTCGCCGGTCCGGCCCCGTCCCATCGCGTGCCGATCGGCCATGCCGTGCCGTATACGAGCGTTTACGTCCTGGACCGGAATCTCCGGCCGACGCCGGTCGGCATGCGCGGCGAGATCTACCTGGCCGGCGCCGGCCTGGCACGCGGCTACCACGGCCGTCCCGGACGTACCGCGCAGGCTTTCGTCCCCGACCCCTACGGCCCGCCGGGATCGCGCATGTACCGGACCGGGGACGTCGGGCGGCGCCTGCCCGACGGCGAGATCGACTTCCTGGGCCGCGCCGATCGGCAGCTGAAGATCCGCGGGTTCCGGATCGAGACCGGCGAGGTCGAGCACGCGCTACTACGTCAGCCCGGCATCACGGCGGCGGCCGTGACGCGCGCCGAGTTGGAGACCGGTCCTTGCCTGGTCGCCTACCTCACCACGGCCACCGAGCCCACCACGACCACCGAGCCCGCCGCGCCGATGGATCAGGACGCGCTGCGCCGGGCCCTTCGTACCGAACTACCGGCGTACATGGTTCCGGACCACATCATCGAGCTGCCGCGGATCCCACTGACAGCGCACAACAAGGTGGACCGGGCCGCACTGCCCCCGATCAGCCGGGTCGCCGACCGCCCGGAAGAGCAGGTCAGCACCGTTGGCGACGACGGACTTGTCAGCCGGGTCGCGCGGGCGTGGTCTGAGGTTTCGGGCGCCGCGCTCACGCCCGAATCAGACTTCTTCAACAGCGGCGGCCACTCCCTGATGGTGCCGCGGGCGACGGCGGCCGTCCGGAACCTCCTCGGCAGGGAGATCCCGCTGCGGCTGATGATGGAGCACCGGACGCCCGCCTCCTACGCGGCGGCGCTGGCCCTGGCGAGCACGCCCGATCTGGCCGCCGCCACGCGGGAGCACCGGCTGGTGCGCCAGAGCTGGCACAGCGCTGCGCTCGGCGGCGACCGGCGGGTGGACCTGTTCGTCACGCCGGGCGCCCCCGACACCGTTGTCGGGCATGCTTTGGTCGTCCCCGACGGATCAGAGTTCGTGGACATCATGCGGCTGCCCGCGCTGCTGGACCGGCTGGCGTCCGAGGGCCGGATCGGGCCGACGGCGGCGGTGTTCCTGAGCCCGGCGGACTCCTCGGCGCGCCGTACCGAGCTGCTCGATCCGGGGTACGCCGACGTCCTCGCCGACGAACTGCTGCCGCACCTGCGCGCCTGGCTCGGGACACGATCGCGGGCCGAGCGCGCGGTCGTCCTCGGCGCGAGCCTGGGAGCGGTGGTGGCGCTGCGGGCCGCGTTGCGTCGGCCCGATCGGTTCGCCGGGGCGGCGGCGCTGTCCGGGCCGTTGAGCGAACACCGGCTCGGCCCGGAACTGGACGGACCAGAGGAATCAGACGAGACGGACGGACCCCTGCTGAGCCCGGCTTCGGCTTCAACGCGGGCCCGGCTGTTCCTGGCGGCCGGCGACGCCGAAGCCGACCTCACCCTCGACGACGGACTCAATCTCCTGGAGGCGAATCAGAAGACCGCTGTGGAGCTCGACGAACAAGGCAACACCGTGCGCTTCGAGCACGGCGCGGGGGGCCACACCTACGCCGCCTGGGAGGCGCTGCTTCCCGAGGCCCTCATCTGGACGCTTCAGGAGGGAACAGAGCAGCATGTTCGCTGACGAGAGCCGGGATTTCCTGGTCGTGGTGAACCACGAGGAGCAGTACTCGATCTGGCCGGCCGACCGCGAGCCGCCGGCCGGATGGCGCACCGAGGGACCGCCTAGGCCGAAGGCGGAGTGCCTGGCCCGGATCGACCGGGAGTGGACCGACCTGCGGCCGCTGAGCCTGCGCCGCGCGATGGACGGTGAGGCGCGGTGAGCGACGTGCGCCAGGAGGCCGCCGAGCCCGCGGCCGAGCCCGTACCCGAATCCGTGGCCGAATCCGTGGCCGAATCCGCGACAGAGTCCACAACAGAGGCGGCCGGTGTGGCGCAGCGCCCTGCTTCAGCATCGACCGAGCCGGTCGTCCTGGTCATCGGCGGCCGACCGAAGATCGTCCAGAAGGCCAGGACCCTCGGCCTGCGCGTGGTCTACCTGCAATATCCGGGCTCTTATGGCGAGGCCCACCGGCCCTACGTCGACCAGGCCTTGCTGCTGGACTACTCCGACGTCGAGCGGCTGCTTCCGTTGGTATCGGCACTGCATCGTGCCTATCCCTTCCAGAAAGTGGTGTCGCTGTTCGAGCTCGGTCTGCTGCCCGCGGCCCGCATCAGCCAGGCCCTCGGGCTGGGCGGCACCACGCCGGAGACCGTGGAGCTGCTGCTCGACAAGTGGCAGATGCGGCAGCGGCTCCAGGCAGCCGGCGTGAGCCCGGTCGCGGCCGCTGTCGGACGCACCGAGGACGATCTGCGCGCGTTCGTCCAGCGTCACGGCCTGCCGGTGGTGGTGAAGCCGACGCGCGAGGCCGGGAGCATCTGCGTGCTCGCGGTCCGCACCGAAGCCGAGGTGCCATCGGTGCTGGCCCGCTACCGCGAGCTCGGCGCCCTGCTCGATCCGCGCGATCTGGCCGGGCCGCTCGAAGAGTTCCTGATGGAGGAGTACCTGGACGGCCCGGAGATCAGCGTCGAGACGCTGAGTTCCGACGGCCGGCACGTGGTCGTCGCGGTCACCGACAAGGTGATCGGCGCCGGTCCCGCCGGGTTCGTCGAGCTCGGGCACTCGATGCCGAGCCGACATCCGGGCCCTGATCTGGAGCGCGCCGAGCAGTTGGTGTCCGCGTTGCTGGACGCGGTCGGGCTGCGGGACGGACCGGCGCACACCGAGCTGAAGCTGACGCCGCGCGGGCCGATGGTCATCGAATCGCACAACCGGATCGGCGGGGACCGGATCGGCGAGCTGGCCGAGCTGGTCTACGGGATCGACATGGACAGCTACGCGCTCGGGGTCCCGTTCGGTCTGGTGCCGCCGCTGACCGAGTCGCCCGCGCCTTCCGGCGGCGCGGCCATCAGGTTCCTGACACCGGCGCCGGGCCGGGTGGTCGAGGTGACCGGGACCGAGGCGGTGCGCGAGGATCCGGCGCTGGTCGAGCTGGAGATCGCGGTCGCGGCCGGGGCGCTGGTGCCGGAGCTGACCTGGAGCGAGGACCGGGTCGGCCACGTGATCGCGCGCGGTGCGGACGCCGGGGAGGCGATCGCGAACTGCGAACGGCTGGCGGCGGCTGTGACGATCCGGACGGAGCCGGTGGGCCGCCGGTGAACGACACCGCGCCCGAGGGCGAACTCCGATTCCGCGACAGCCTGCGGCACCTGCCGCCGCGGGTCTGGATCGTCAGCGCCGGCAACCTGGTCAACCGCGCGGGCAACTTCCTGCCGATCTTCATCGTGCTCTACCTGGCCAGCAAGCACCGCTCGGCGGGCGCCGCCGGCCTGGTCCTGGGCGCCGCCGGGATCGGCAACGTGCTGGGCGCCACGCTCGGCGGGCACCTCGCCGACCGCATCGGCCGGCGCTGGACCATGACCGTGTCCGCGTTGCTGACCGCGGGCCTGACCGCGCTGGTCCCGCTGGTGGGCAACCTGGCGCTGCTGGTCGGGCTGGTCGGCCTGACCGGCGTCGCCTCCCAGCTCTACCGGCCGGCCGCGGCGGCGCTGCTCGTGGACGGCATGGACCACCAGCAGCGGCTGGCGGCCTCGGGGGTCTTCCGCTTCGGGATGAACGTCGGGGCCTCGATCGGCGGTGTGCTCGGCGGCCTGCTCGCGTCCCGGTCCTTCGCATGGCTCTTCTACAGCAACGCGATGGCCAGCCTCGCATTCGGCATCCTCACCGCGATCCTGGTCCGCGACGCCCCGCGCCCCGCCGCCGCCGTTTGCGCGGCGGACGGCGATACAGGCGCGGACGGTGATGCGGACGCGGACGCCGGGAGCGGATCAGGGGCCGAACACACAGCGGCCGACCCGACTTATCGCACGGCGCTCCGCGACCGTCACCTGCGCCGGTTCCTGGCGATGACCTTCGTCGCAGAGTTCGTCTACGTCCAGTCCACGGTGGGTCTGCCGCTGCACGTGACCTCGGTCGGGCTGTCCGCCGAGAGTTTCGGCCTGTTGATCGGCCTCAACGGCCTGCTGGTGCTGATCTGCGAGCTGCCGCTGACCGGCGCGGTCTCGCGGCGCCGCCCGGAGTACGTCCTGTTCCTGGGCAACCTGCTCACCGGAGCCGGGCTGGCGCTCACGGTCTTCGCCGACTCGATGTTCTGGCTGGCGGCGACCGTGGTGCTGTGGACCGCCGGGGAGATGCTCTACGCCTCCATGGCCGCCGCCCACCTCGGCGGCCTGTCGCCACCGCACCTGGTCGGCCGTTACCAGGGCCTCTACGCGGCGGCGATCACGGCCGGAACCGGCCTCGGCCCGCTGATCGGCGGGCTCGTCTACACCTCCAGCACGAAGGTGTTCTGGCTGCTCGTGGGAGCGGCCGGGCTGTGGTCGGCACAGCTGTGCCTGCCGCCGCGGCGCCGTGCTGACCGACAGGGGGCCGGCGGCACCGGCCCCGACCACCACCCGGAGGAAGGCCGGGAAGCGCAGCCGATCCGGATCAGCAACCAGTGATTCCCAGTCAGATCCCAAGCGGAGGTGCCACTCCCATGTCAGCCACTATCGAGAAACCAGACGTCCGGCCCGCACAGGCCGACGTCCTCATCGTCGGCAACGGCGCGCTCGGGCTGTTCCTGGCCCGCGAACTCAGCGCCGCCGGCGCCGGCTCCGTCGTCGTGGTCGGCCCGGCCGACCGCTCCTCCGGCGGCAGCCAGGCCGCCGGCGCCATGATGGGCTGCTTCGCCGAGGCCACCAGCGAGTCGTTGCGGACCCAGCCCGCCCGGACCCGGTTCGAACTGGGCGTCGCCGCCCACGAGCGCTGGCCCGCGGTGCTGGCCGCGCTCCAGGAACACGCCCCCGGCGGACGTCCGCTGCTCACCGCGCCCGAGACCCACGTGGTGCTGAACTCCATCGGCGCCGAGTTGGACAACGTCAACCTCGCGGCGATCATCAATGCCCTGACCGAGTACGGCAAGCCGTGGCAGGAATGCGACCCGCACGACATCCCCGGCTTCAACCCGCGCACCGACACCCGCGCGCTGCGGGCGATCCTGCTGCCGGAGGAGGGCGCAGTGGACGCCCGAGCCGTGCTCACCGCGTTGCAGGCCGACCTGCTGGCCTCCGGCGTCACCCTGCTCGACGCCTCGGTGCGCACCCTGCTCGGCGACTCCGACTCGGTCACCGGGGCCGAACTCGACGACGGCCACGTCATCGAGGCCGGCAAGGTGGTGGTCGCGGCCGGCGCGCTCAGCGAGAGCGTCCTCAAAACCCTAATACCGGACTTGGACCTGGTCCCGACCTTCGCGGGTCTGGGCTTCGCCATGATCGCCCGCCGCACCGGCGGGGAGCCGTTCCGCAGCGTCGTGCGCACCCCGAACCGGGGCTTCGCCTGCGGCCTGCACGTCGTCCCGCAGGCCGACGGCACCGAATACTACGGCGCCACCAACCGCCTGGTCGACGAGGTCGGCAGCACGACCTGGATGGCGGACGTGCGGTTCCTGGCCCAGTACTCGATGCAGCAGTTGGACGAGCGCGCCGCCAGCCACGAGGTGGTGCGCTGGCTGGCCGGCAACCGGCCGGTCACCCTGGACGGCTTCCCGCTGATCGGCTGGCTGCCGCGCGCCGGGCTGTATCTGATGTCCGGCACCTACCGCGACGGCTTCCACTGCGCACCGCTGCTGGCCGCGCACGTCGCCAACGAACTCCAGGGCAAGCCGGGTCTCATCGACCCGATCTTCCAGCCCACCCGCCGACCGGTGGCCACCCGCACCGTCGAGGGCTCGATCCAGGAGTACGTGGAGCACAACCTCGCCGGCTGGTTCGAGACCGGCGCGCAGGCCGCGCCGCAGCTGACCACCCGGCAGATCGCCGACTACTACCGGAACATGGCCACGCAGTTCTACGAGCGGGTGGGGACCGACTACGCGCTGGGGCCGGACATCCTCTGGTACGCGCAGGGGAGCCTGGTCGGCGGCCGGCGGGTGGCCCGCTACCTGCGCCGGTTGCAGCCGGCCGCGGCCGGGACGGGGGCGCTGTAATGACGATCGCGCAACAGACCACCGTGGCGGCCGTGCGGACCCTGGTCGTGCAGCACCTCAACCTGGCGCTGCCCGAAGGCCGGCCGGCCGAGGACGACGACCTGTGGAAGCTGGGCATGACCTCGCTGTCGTGCCTGGGCCTGATGCTCGCCATCGAGGACGAGTTCGACATCGAACTCGCCCAGGACGCGCTGAAGGAGGCGACGTTCCAGAACCTGGCGACGATCTCGGCAGCGGTGGACGCGGTACTGAACTAACAGCCCACTGACAACAATGCCCTGACAGCAGTGGGCCTGACAGTAGTGGCCTGACAGCAGCCATCTGACGACAGAAATCTGATACGTGCGGTGTGCGGCGCGCCCCTGAGGCGGGCCGCACACCGCCCGATGTGAGAGGAATGTGCCGTGGCCGAATCGGGCCGCTCCCGCCTGGTCCCCGCCGGGGCCCAGACCGTCCTGGACCTCATCGACGCACGGGTCCGGGACCAGCCGGACGCCACCGCGATCCGCACCCCGGGCCGTACGCTGACCTACGCCGAGACCGCCCAGGCCACCTCCCGGCTGGCCGACCGGCTGCGCCGCCGCGGCGTCGGGCCCGAGACGATCGTCGCGGTGCACCTCCCCCGCGGCCTGGACGCGCTGATCGGGATGCTCGCGGTCCTGCGCTGCGGGGCCGCTTTCCTGCCGCTGGCCGTGGACGACCCCGGACGGCGCAAACAGGAGGTGCTGGCCGACGCCGGATGTCTGCTGACGCTGGTCGAGGCGCCGGTCGACTGGACTTCGCAGGTGGAACTCGTCGTCGATCCGGAGCCGGCCGACCGACTCGAGAACCGCGATGGCGACGCGGCTCGGCTACCCTCCCCGGGCGAGCCCAGACCGCAGGAGCTGGCTTACGTCATCACGACTTCCGGCTCCACCGGCCGCCCGAAGGTCGTCGGGATCCCGCACGAGGGCATCCTCAACCTGGTCCTCGCCTCGATCCTGGAGCTGGACCTGATCCGGCCCGACGACACGATCCTGTGGACCACCACGCTCACCGCCGACATCACCGTCCACGACTGCCTGATGGCCCTGTGCTGCGGCGCGACCGTGGCCATCCCCGACCGCTCCGAGCTGCCGATCGGCCGGATCGCGGCCACCGCCCGGGAACTGGCGGCCACCATCGTCGATCTGCCGGCCGCGGTCCTGGGCCCCTACGGCCGCTCGCTGGTGCCGCGCTTGGCCGAGGCCGGGGTGCGCCTGCTGCTCACCGGCGGCTCACAGCTGGACGGCGACGGCTTCGCCGACCACGCGTCGCTGGTCGTCGCCAACGGCTACGGCCCGACGGAGGCCACGGTCGCCGTCACCTGGTACAGCTGCACAGACAAGACGCCGGCCTGGGTGCCGATCGGCTCGGCCTTCCGCGGCGTGCGCCTGTACGTGCTCGACGAAGAGCTGGCGCCGGTACCGCAGGGACAGTCCGGCCAGCTGTACGTCGCAGGGGTCTGCCTCGCCCGCGGCTACCTCGGCCTGCCCGGCCGTACCGCCGAATCATTCGTCCCCGACCCCTTCGCACCGACCTCCGGCGAGCGCATGTACGCCACCGGCGACCTGGTCCAGCAGAACGAGGACGGCGACCTCGTCTATCGCGGCCGCATCGACAGCCAGGTCAAGATCAGCGGCTACCGCGTGGAGCTCGGCGAAGTGGAGCACGCGGTACGCGACTGCCCCGGCGTGGTCGACGCGACGGCGCTGCTCCGAACGGACGCGCCGGGCGGCGCCGCGATCGTCGCCTTCGTCGTCGGCGACAGCGGCCTCGGCGCGGTGGTCGGCGACCGGCTGCGGGAGCGGCTGCCGGCGCACATGGTGCCCCGGCATGTCGTGTGGCTGCCGGAGCTGCCGATCAACGCGCTGGGGAAGGTGGATCGAGCGGCGCTCGCGGCGCTGGCGATCGGTTGACGCTTGCCCGCCTGCGCCCGACCGGCTGGCTCGCGCCTGGACCGGTTGGCACGCGCCTGGCCGGTTCACTCTCGCTTGTCTCCGCCCTGGTCAGCCGAGCCGACCGAGCACCAGGTCCCGCAGCGTGTCCAGCCCCGCGGGACCGGCCCGCAACGCGTCCATGTGGAACCGCCGCAGCTCGAACCCGGCCCCGTCGCGGGCCCTGGCCTCCTCGCGCAGCTGGAGCCACAGGCGCTCGCCGAGCTTGTAGGCGGGCGCCTGACCCGGCCACCCCAGGCACCGGTCGATCTCGGCCGTCGCGCGTCGCGCATCCATCAGGGTCCTGCTGCTCAGGAACTCCACCGCGAGCTCCGGCGTCCAGACCTCACCCTCGTGGAAGCCGGCGCCGCCCGGAATGCGCAGCCCCAGATGCAGCCCGATGTCGACGATCACGCGCGCGGCCCGGAACAGCGCCTTGTCCAGCATGCCCAGCAGCTCGCCGTCATCAAGGAAGCCGAAGTCCTGCATCAGGCGCTCGGCATACAGGGCCCACCCCTCGCCGTGCCCGTCGATGAAGCACAGCAGCCGCTGGAAGCGGTTCAGGCCCGGTGTCGTCACCGCGGTACCGATCTGCAGATGGTGCCCCGGCACGCCCTCGTGGTACACGGTGCTGAGGTCACGCCACGTCGCGAACACCTCTTTGCCGGCCGGCACGTTCCACCACATCCGCCCCGGACGACTGAGGTCGTCCGCCGGTCCGGTGTAGTAGGCACCGCTTCCCCCTCCGGGCGGCGCGATCAGGCACTCTAGGCGCATCAAAGCATCCGGGACGTCGAAGTACGCCCCGGCCAGATCAGCCAGCGCTCGATCAGCGCGCTCCTGCAGCCAGTCCCGGAACGCATCGACACCGGTGACGCGATAGCGCGGATCGGCGTCGAGCACCTCGGCCGCCTCCCGAACCGAACCACCCGGCACGACCCGCCCGGCGGCAGCAGACTGCTCCTCGCGGATCCGCTGGAACTCGCTCCATCCCCACTCATACGCCTCGCGCAGATCCACCTCCGCGCCGAGGTACTTGCGGGACCACAGCCGGTAGACGTCTTCGCCGACCGCGTCCACGTCCGTCGCCCCCGGCGCCGATTCCTCGCGGAGGTAGCGCGCCAGCTCCGCGTACGCCGCAGACGCGGCCATGGCACCGGCGTCCAGATCCGCCCGTAATGCGGCGGTGACACCGGCCACCTGCTCGGCGCCGACGGCCAACTCCCCGAACGCCGACCCGCCGCCGTCCATCCCCGCCCACTCCCGGCACTGCCCGATCACCTGCTCAACCTGCCGCACCACCGGCACGCGCCCGGCCGCTTCCGCCCCCGACCCTGACGCCCCCACCGCCGCCGCTGTCAACGACTCCTGATATCCGGCCAACGCCGCCGGCACCGCGGCCAACCGCGCGGCGATCACAGCCCAATCCTCGGCGGTCGAAGTCGGCATGAGATCGAAGGCCTGCCGCACCTCCTGCACCGGACACCACGTCGCGTTCAAGGCCGAACCCGGCAGCCCGGCCGCGTGCAGGTCCACCTCCACCCGCATGCGCTCGGCGAACACCGCACGCGCGGCCCGCTCACCGTCATCACCCGGCCGCGCGGCACTGATCGCGGCCAACCCCCGCCGAGCAAGCTCAGCCCGCGCCTCATGCCCAGCCGGGGAGAGATCGGGCAGCGTGGCGTCGTGGCCCTGGATCCCGAACTCGGTAGCCGCAGTCGGATACAGCCGGGCGTATTCGTCCACGTACGCGTCACAGATCGCGTGGACACCACCGACGAGCGAGGACCTTGATCGCAGCGTGCTGATTCGCCTCTTCACGCGACAAGCGTCGGCCCCAGGGGCTCCGGACGGCAACCCGGCTGACGAAAGCGCCCGGCCAGCGATCGACGGGACGCCCCACTGCGGGCAAGCGAAAGGCAATGCCCCTGGCTGGTCTTACTGCCAGGGGCATTACTCGGGGGTACCGCTGGGCTCGAACCCGGCCCACGCGGTTTCAACGGGCGCATGCGAGTCACTTCTTGGCTTCGGTCTCCACCGGACGGGTACGGCGCTCACGCTCGGCCTCAGCCTTGCGCCGAGCGGCGGCGATCTGCAGGCGGCCGGTCACGACTTCGCTGTTCATGGTTTTCTCCTTAGGAATCCATCGGATCCGATCTCGTTGCTTACGATTCTAAGGCATCAGCTGGCTCTGGCTAACCAATTTAAGGTGAACACCATCACAGGGGGCGGATTTAAAAGTTCAGACAACGGTTGGACAGGCGCCTTGATCACCGCCGCGCCCGACCCGCCTCGCCGAAACCGACCCCGCCGCCTTCTCAGCCGTACTGCCGCCGCAGTAGCGACGGTGTCTTCAGACAGCGGATGTGCCCGTTGCTCCCCGGCCGAGAGCATGAGCCTGCCGAGCTGAACGCCCGGCCCCACCTCGCCGCCAGCCGATAGCCGATAGCCGATAGGAGCGTGCCGCCCTTGCTTGCCGTGAAGAAAGACACGGTGCTGCCACGCCTGGGGAGCAGGGCGCGCAAGGCGTTGGTCTGCGTGCATGTGGCCGTGTCCGTCAGCTGGCTCGGGATGACGCTGTGCCTGTTGGCGATGGCCGTCACCGCGCTGCTGACGAACGACGCCGACACCGTGCGCGCGGCCTACCGGGCGATGAAGATCCTCGGCGACACGTTGGTGATCCCGCTGAGTCTGGCCGCGTTGCTGTCCGGGCTGTGGCTCTCGCTGGCCACCCCCTGGCGACTGTTCTCCTGGCGCTGGGTGACGGTGAAGTTCTGGCTCACCCTGGCCGCGGCCGCCGCCTCGATCTTCGCCCTGCGGGCCCGCCTGGACCAGGCCGCGCACGTCGCCGCCACCCATCCGGTCGGAACGATCGCACAGATGCACCTGGGATCCCTGCGGTCCAGCATGGTGATCATCCCCAGTGTGGCAACCTGCGTATATCTTGCCAATGTGGCGATCTCGGTGACCAAACCATGGGGGCGTAAATGAGCGAGCGGAAACCACCGTCGGCCGAGGACTTCAACCAGTGGTACGCGGACATGGCCGAGCAGTCGGCCGGCGACGAGGTCAAGCGGGCCCATCTGGGACTGCCGCCGCTCCTGCTGTCGTCGAGCCTGCTGGCCTGGGACGGCATCGCCGACGTGGTCCAGGCCCTGCGCCTGCCGCAGGGCGGCCGGCTGCTGGACCTCGCGTGCGGACGCGGTGGCTACGGCCTGGAGATCGCCTCGAGGACCGGCGCGAAGCTGACCGGCGTCGACTTCTCCGAAGAGGCGATCACCCAGGCCGAAGCGCTCGCGCGACAGTGGGGCGCTGAAGCCGAGTACCGCGTCGGCGACCTGACCGCCACCGGCCTGCCCGACGCGTCGGTCGACGCCGTCGTGATCGTCGACTCGATCCAGTTCAAACCGGAGGCCGCCTCGTTCCAGGAGATCCACCGCGTACTCGCCCCGGGCGGCCGCGTCGCGCTCACGACCTGGGAAGCCCTGGACCCCACCGACGAACGCGTCCCGAACCTGCTCCGCGTGGTCGACACCCGGTCCGGCTTGGCGCAGGCCGGATTCGTCGACATCGAGGTCCACGAACGCCCCGCGTGGACTGCGGTGGAACGCACGCTGTGGGAGGAGGCGGTGAGCCTGGACCCGGGCGACGATCCGACCCTGAAGTCCCTGCACGACGAGGGCCTCCGCGTGCTGCCCGGCTTCGACTTCGTTCGCAGGGTCCTCACAAGCGCGAGCGCCGATCGGTAGTGCCGTGCCAGGCAACGTTTGCCCGGGAGCTTTCGCGATGTGGTCCGCGACGTGCCGATCGGCGGGCGGGATCCGTCGGCGGGTGGAGTTTGCCGGGGCTGGAGTTTGTGGGCCAGGTTGCGGTTGGGGTGTGGGTTGAAAGGCGATTTTTACGGCCTTCGGTCATAGTTGTGCCGGTTCGGGGTTCGGGGTGGCGAGTTGTGTTTGTCGGCTGCCGGTTTCCGCGTTCACAACCCCGCCGCACCTCAGGCCTCTTCAACTCCAGCAAGTCAGAGCAAGGACACAGGCCAGATCAACAGCAAGATCAACGACACAAGCAAGATCAAGAGCCGAAGATCAAGAGCTGAAGATCAAGGTCAAGGTCAAGAGCTATGGTGAAGAGCCGGGCCTCCGGCGGGCCTCGGCAACCTCAGGGAAACTAGCGCGGTTCCCTCGGGTGGCCGGGTGAGTCTCAGCGGCGGCGGTCCCTGAGGTGGTGCGGTCCGTTCCCCACGGTCGCGTCGGCAACCCATGTGCGAATGTATCTAAGTTCGATACCGCTGGCCTGGCCCTTTGACCAAAAGCGCGACGCGACGTTGCGCACAAGGGGCGGGCTGAGATTTTGGCCGGTGTCCTGCGTGTGCGGGGCTGAAGTGCTCTGAGGGGGCCTTACGCTGGCCAGGCAGGGAGGGCAGGTTCGTAGCCTGCCCGTTGTTGGCACTCCCAGGCCCCCTCAGAGCACTTCAGGTGGGGTCCCCGTGCACGGAGGTGGCTAAAATCTCGGGCCGCCCCGGACCGGACCACAGGCAAACCACGTGCAGGACGTGAGTTGTTGGCCTGTTCTGGTGACCACGCGGTTCAAGAGCGGAGGAGGTGTCTTCGGAGGAGGGCGAGGGCTAGCGTAGCGCCCTCGACGTCTGGAGAAGGCGCCACCGTAGCGGCGGCTACCCTCCTACGTAGATGGCTGATTCGCAAACGGAAGACGCAGGTAGACGGCAAGGACCACCCTATCGGGCGGTCGCAGGTTGACTCCGCAGCACGCGGCAGGCCACACTCGCCGCGTAACGTTAATGAAAATGGTTTTCGAGGCCATCTCATGTAGAACGCACGGAGGTCTGCCATGCGCATCGCCCTGGTCGGCAAAGGCGACAGGCGAACAAGGCGACAGGCCTCGACTTGGCAACACACGTCGATCCCAGTTTCGTGTCCGGGCCGGACGCCTTCGCGGCATCGTAGTTAGAGTGCAGTCGTGGCAGAACTGGCCTTGACACAAGAACGCCGTGAACAGCTGCGGAGCTACCTGAGTGACGAGCAACTACTAGGCACCGAATATCCCGAGGTAGCACGGTACTTAGACGCTGCGGTAGGGCTGGCAGGTACGGGCGATAGCGAGGCGGATGCAAGCTTTGATGTCCGGCTGCTGCACTTCATGACCGGGGGCCGAGCGGAGAGCCAGAACCCGTACTGGGAGATCGTGGCACCGTCAGTATCAGAGCTGGACGGGCGACGCGTGGTCAACGGCGGCCATCCGAATGGGAGCGCTCGTCTGGCCTTCGCTCAGATGACTTTGCAGGCCACGTACGCCTACGCGATCCCATCCCCCGAAACGATCGAGTGGATGTCGGGTATCTGCGCTGACCGGCCGATAGTAGAACTCGGTGCTGGGCGCGGCTACTGGGCGAGCCAACTCGACCAGGCCGGCCACGCGGTCACCGCGTACGAACTTGAGCCACCTGACACGAGCGAGAACGTCTCGTTCCCCAAGGCGGCTGGCCAGGACGATATCTGGCACCCGGTATCCCACATCGACGGGCACCAGTTTGAAGACCACTCCGACAGTGTCCTGTTTCTCTGCTGGCCTCCTGGCTGGGGCAACACGATGGCGTCCGCAGCACTCAACTCGTTCGAGAGTTCGGGTGGAACGCAGCTGATCTTCGTGGGTGAACCCAAGGGCGGGAAAACCGGAGATGACGCATTCTTTGACGCATTGACGGAAGGCTGGGTATTGCAGTCTGCGGACCCGGCCTTCGTCTCATGGTGGAACTTGGCAGACGTAGCACAGGCTTGGGTCCGCCGATAACGCCTGCCAAGTGTCATAACGTCAGCACTTCCACGACCAACGCTCAGTTTGTCGTCGGCCTGACTGACGTTCGAAACGTATACGCCGCGTAGCGATCCAGCGGATACGAGATATCCGAGATCATAATCAACCGCCCGTCTACGTCGAAGAACCGTTGATGAATGGTCTTGACCATGACGCCAGGTGGGGTACGCAGCCAAGCCGCATGCGATCCCGCAGGAAGCTGATCTTTCAGCGTCTCTTCGAGATCGAAGCCTCTGCCGTCGTTGACGCCAGAGATCCCGGACGGCTGGTACGTGTCCGAGATTGACACCGGGCGTCCGTCTTCTGAGGCTCGGGTGATGACGTGCGAGACGCCGTCAGCAGGCTCAATCCCGAAAGCATCCGCCAAGTCGGGAGTTGGCGTTTCCGACGTCTCCTCGCGCTCAACGACCATGCGAGCAGCGGATTCGTGGCTGAACGTTGCCTCGGCGGTCTCGGTCTGACGCTCGGGTGATACTCGGACAAGGCCGGTCCGATCGGCGACGAAGTTGCCTCGCCGATGGACCGATCGGACAAGTCCTTGACTTCGCAGAAGTTTGATCGCGTTGCGAGCGACGATGTCGGACACGCCGTGTTGTTCGGAGATCTCAACGAGGCTGGGCATCGGCGTGCCGGGCGCAAGATCCCCGCTGAGAATACGTCGCGCATACTCAGCTGCAATCGCAACGTAGGCCGGTTCTGTCATTTGACCATGATCCCTTCGTCTGGGCACGCGCCACGCGTCCACCACCTTCACCGTGCAGTCCAGCGTATACGAGCCAACGTATACGTAGCTACGTATACGACTGTGGTTGACTCGTATACGTAGCTACGTATACGTTGAGCCGTGCACCAGTCAGAAGCACTACGAAGGGTGATAGTGATGCAGAGGAAGGCGAAACCGGAGCTTCCGGTCGGCGCTCCTCCTGGCGCTACGGCGCGGCTCGCGTGTGAGGTGCCGGACGAGGTGTGGCTGGCTCTGGTGGAGAAGGCTGCGGACCCGGCGGCTTGGCGTCCGACTCTCGGTCGCACGATCACGGCTGACTACGTGGTCTTCTTCTTCACGCTTGCGGCTCCGGGGCGGGCGTCGGAGTACGCCAAGTTCCCGCGTGATGTATGGCTGGCGTGGTGTCGCGGACGGCCGACGTTCCCAAGTCCTGCCCCGGCGTCGGAGACGGTGGAGGTGTAGTCGTGCCGTTGTTGAACGGTGGTGCGCCAGTGCCGCTGCATGAGATTCCGCGCGGCTCGTATGTGCGGGTGGATGAGACCACGTGGCGTCGGCTGGAGAACTGGACGGTGCTGGATAGGGATCTTCGTCGTGCGAACGCGCCGCGTTTCCGGGTTCATTGGGTCGGGTTGGAGTCGTATCCGTCCACCTTCGTTAGGGAGCCGTCGTGGCCGGTGTGGGCGGGCGATTGGCCTCCGAGCTTGACGGCGGTGGCGTCGTGACGATGCAGGAGAACGACGTGTCGGGCGTGTCTTACGCCGAGTCTGGCGAGCCTCGGGGCTATACCCGGTGGCTGCTGATGATCGCCGGGTTGGCGTCGTCGGTGACGGTGAACGCGATTTTGCTGGTGTACGTGGCTAAAGGCGGTGTTCACCAGTGATCGTCAAGAGCTTGTTTGGGACCCGCGCCGTTGCTGGATGGCGTGGAGGGCGGGCCGTGATCAGAGTCCACGGCGCCGTTGTGCGCGGGGCGGGGGTGGTGGTGGCCCAGCCTGGCGCCCCCGCCCCGCGTGCTGGATCGCCTCGGGCATCACCGGGGGTTGGGCTTGTGGGGTCCGGTTGTGCGTGGGGCATGCCCGGGTTCTGCAAGGCGGTGGCGGGCTTTCCCGTTGTCGCTTATGGGGCCGGTCGTGGAGTTCTGCGGCTCTAGGGGCGGCCGGTCCCATGTGTTGCCGAGCCGGGCCACCCCACCTCTCGCTAAAGGCGCGGGGTGGCCCGGCGGGTCAACAGACCCGGTACCGATGGTATCGGGACGAGGCGACACCTTCGATCTCTGATACCTCGGTGCGGTCTGTTGGTCCGTTTCGGGGGAGGTCGGTTCTGCATGGATGTTTGGTGGGTGCATCCGGATTTCTGGGAGTACCGAGTGGGTCTGAACTATGTTCGCGCACATAGGAGGGCTGAGTGGCTTGCTGATGCCCTGCTTGAAGTGGCGGGCAGTGAGGCGGCACCCGAGCATTTGAGGTTGGCGGTCGAGCTGTACGGCGTGAGTTTGGCTGTGCGCGTGGATGGCACGGCGGTGGCGTGGATCGGTCCGGATCCAGCTGACGCCGAGCTGTGGGGCGAGTTGGGGCCGGATGAGCCTATGTCGCTGAGTCTCGACGGGCTTGGTGCTCTGGCTTGAGTGCCTGTTGCTCAACCGAACATGGGTGTTGAGCTGGGAAAATAGTTCCTGGTGTGGGGTGTGATCCGTTGTTGGTGGCGGTAGAGGTTGGTGACGGATCGGGGCGGGGTTCGGCCGGGGAGGCGT
>NZ_JAAFYZ010000420.1 GCF_018274385.1 Catenulispora pinistramenti
GCCGGATCGGCTCGACTATCAAGATGGACACCGGCGGATAGCGGATTGACCTGGCCGCCAACGCCGATGCTGCGGGCAGCAAGGCCTGCCGGGATATCAGCAACTGGCGGTTGGTTGTTGTGGGCGCAGTGTCCCGCACCGCACCCGGGCATGTTCTCGACCAACTGATCACCGGCCCGCCGCCACGCCCTCACCGGCAGCTGCATCAACCAACCGGTGTCCTCGGACCCTGCGTTTTGTATTTCTCCGGCTGGTTTTCGGTTCGTTCCCCTCGGTCGCGTCGGCAGGGCTTCGCCTACAGTGCCGGTGGCCGGGGGTCAAGTTCGCGCTGTGCGAAACCGCAGCTCACACGCATGACCGCAAGTGCGCGGACTTTACCCCCGGACACCGGTGCTGTACCCCCCGGGCTGACGACGCGACCGAGGGGAACGGACCGCACCACCCCCACAAACCGCAGCCGCTGAGACTCACCCAGCCACCCTAGGGAACCGCGCTAGTTTCCCTGAGGTTGCCGAGGCCCGCCGGAGGCCCGGCCCTTCATCACAGCTCTTGACCTTGACCTTGACTGTGGCTCTTGATCTTGCTTGTGGCTCTTGCTCTTGATCTGGCCTGTGCCGTTGATCTTGCCCTTGCTCTGACTTGCTGGAGTTGAAGAGGCCTGAGGTGCGGCGGGGTTGTGAACGCGAAAACCGGCAGCCGACAAGCACACCCACCACCCCGAACCCCGAACCGGCACAACCATGACCGAAGGCCGTAAAAAGCTTTACAACTACAACCAAACCGCAACCCGGCCCGCAAACTCCAGCCCCCCAAAAAGACCCGAACCCCAATCAACACAGCCCCTAATCAATCAGAACACTGATGCCATCAAGCGCAGTCACCTCGGCGCCGTCAAGCGCCAGGTCCGCGGCGGCCAGATTCTCTTCCAGATGCGCCGGATTCTTGGTTCCGGGAATGGCCAGGATCGCGGGGGAGTGCGCGAGCAGCCAGGCGATGGTGACTTGCGCGCGCGAGGCGCCGTGGCGATCGGCGACGGCCTGCAACGCGGCGCGCTGAGCGGCGTGTGGCAACTCCATGCCGGCCGCGAGTGGGAAGTAGGGCACGAACGCGATGCCCCGTTGCTCACACTCGCCGAGCACATCCGCGCTGCTGCGGTCGAACAGGAAGAAGCGGTTCTGTACGGCCACGACCGGGGCTATCGCTTCCGCCGCCTTGAGCTGCGCGACGGTGCAGCCGGACAACCCGAGGTGGCTGATCAGGCCCGCCGCGCGGAGATCGGCCAGGGCGGCGTAGGAGTCGGCGAACGGCGTCGGGCCGGGCGGCAGCAGGCCGTCGCCGCCGACGCGGAGGTAGACGAGCGGGAGCTGATCGACGCCGAGTGTCGCAAGGTTCTGTTGGACCTGCGCGGTCAGCTGGTCCGGCGATGCGGCAGCCAGGAAGGCGCCGTCGGGCGCGCGGTCCACACCGACCTTGGTGGCGATGGTGAGCCCGGCCGGATACGGCGACAGTGCCTCGCGCAGCAGAGCGTTGGCGACATCGGGGCCGTACGCGGCGCTCGTGTCGAAGTGCGTGACGCCGGCGTCCGCGGCGCGTCGAACGATGGCCAGCGCGTAGGGGCGGTCGGCGGGCGGGCCCCAGACGCCGGGGCCGGGGAGCTGCATGGCACCGTAGCCGAGGCGGGTGAGGGTCAGGCCGGGGGTGTTGGTCGGGGTGAGGGTTTGCATGGTGGCTCCTTTCAGTGCTCGATTCAGTGCTCGATTCAGTGCTCGATCAGCTGGTCTCGCCGCTCCCCGCGCCGCCGGAACTTCCAGCGCTCCCGGAACCCCCAGCGCTTGTCTCAGCCTCGCTGAGCAGCCGCTCCTTCAAGCGGGCCTGCACGGAATCGACGGTCACGCCGCCATCCGGGTGCGCCTGCACCTTCCCGCGCCGGGCGAGGTCGTGCACCCCCTGCCGGGTGATCCCGAGCATCGCCGCGGCGACCGTGAACGACACCACCTCGGCGGTCGGGTGCCCGGCCCGGAGCAGGACGGCCCGGCCGAAGGGCGTGGTCCACCAGGCCGAGGGCGGATCGAAGGGCTCGTCCGAGGGAAACAGGGTACTGATCAGGCGGATGGCGGTCATCCGGGCGGTGTCGTCGTCCGGGCCCAGCAGTTCCTCGGTCCAGACCAGCACGGCCTCGAAGGCGCGCCGCCGTAGGCCCTGGTCGAGCCCGAACAGGACGTCGACCGGCCCCAGGACGCGGGCCTCGACCAGACGGCTCAGATCTCGCGCCAGCTCTTCGTGGGCGGCGCGCCAGGTTTTCGGCATGTGGGGCTCCCCGGTTGGGTCAGAGCAGATACACGGCTACTTGACGAGCAGCGTCTAGTACTTGCTCTGATATGTCAAGCGCCCCCACCTCATCTGGACACCTGATCTGACCACCTCATCTGGACGCGCCCCATCTGGACATCTCATCCGAGATCGTGTGCCTGACTTGGGATCCCAGGCTCTTCGGCCCGTCCGCGTCCAGCGGCAGCCCGCTCACCTGCCCGAGCGCCGAGTCGACGCCACGCTCTGCCGCGCGATGGACGCTGCCGACGCCTCGCAGCGAGTTCATCGTGCCTCGCGCCTCACGAAGAGCCCGCAGGGCGTTGAGCCCACGCGCTGACCCGATCACGTCCCGCGCCGCCTTCAACTCGCCGAGTTCAGCCGCCAACTGCCCCAACACCGCAGCCAACTCCGCCGATATCCGCTCGGCGCGGGCCGCGAACACCGCGAGCGTCGCCGACTCGGCCAGCGCACCCCCGATCGTGGCCAGCCCGAAGGTGAGCACATCGGCCACCGCGGTCGCCGCCAGCTCGGCCGCCGCCCACGCCGCAGCGTCGGTGACTATGCCGGTCACAGCGTCCTGCGCCGCACCCGCAGCGACCCCGGCTCGGCCGAGGACCTGCGCGGTCGCCGCCATCCCGGCCGCGATCCGGTCCAGCGAGGCGAGAAACTCGCCCATCGTCACGCCGAACGCCGCCGACGCCTCCCCGCCCCAGCTCCCACGGACCGGAACCCCGCCGCGCCGCACCCGCCCGGATATCCGACGCACAGCCACCGCCTGCTCCAGCCATGCCACCGCCGCAGCGTGCAGGGCCTCGCCATCCCCGGTCACCCGCTCCAGCACGGCAATCAGCCCCACCTCCCGCAACGCCCATTCGACGCCGGACGCCAGCACGCCCTCCAACCCGCCAGCAGCAGCCCGATGCACCGGAGCCAGCCCCACCTCAAAACCCTGCGGCTCTTCGCTCACCCACGCATAGCCGACTCCCAGCGGCACCCCCGGCACCGCCTCGGTTCCCCAAGCGCGCCCGACTTCAGCCGCCAAGCTGGTCACCCCGGGCGACTCCTCGGCTGCCCAAGGCTGCCCGACTCCACTCGCGGTCCCAGCTGTGCCCGGCACCCCCGCCGGCTGCTCGGCTGCCCAGGTTTGCCCGACTCCGCTCCCGGTCCCAGCCGCGCCTGGCATCCCCGTCACCCACTCCGCCGCCCCCAATCC
>NZ_JAAFYZ010000421.1 GCF_018274385.1 Catenulispora pinistramenti
CCTGACAGCCTCGTCACCCCACCACCGCCCCCGAACTCCCGGAACGCACTGAACGCCCGCCAAGGCGCTCCTTAAGCACCGCCAAAGCAGCGACCAACACCAGCCCCCCAGCGAAGAACGCCAGCGGGATCCGATCGCCGCCGACATAGTACGGACGCTGCGACGCCAGGATCAGGTCCGGGCCGATGGCCGCGGCCGCCACCACCGCCAGTGCCACCGGTCGCGCCGACGACCGGTATCCGAGGACGGCGACCGCGGCCACCGCGAGTGCGGCCAGGACCATGGCGTGCCGGTTCTCGGTCTGGCCCCAGCCCTGCAGGACGTCGAGCATCCGGATCGGCAGTCTGCTCTCCGGGCCGGGTGGCAGTGTCTTCTGCCCCTCGTACACCACGGCGCCCAGACCGAGCGCGGCCACCGTCCCGAGCAGGCCCGGGACGAGCGCGCGGCGGGCGTGGGCACCGCGGACCGCGAACAGCGCCGCGGTGACGATGCCGGCCAGCACCGTCTCCTCGCGCAGTGCCAGCTCCATCCCGTCGGTCAGGTAGGCCGACACCAGGAACGTCAGGAGGGCCAAGACCCGGGCCGCCCGCCACCGGCCGAGGGCGATCAGCCCCAGCACGGCTGACCAGCAGGCCGGGATCTCGGACGGGAGGATGTCGAGCCGGTCGCGGGGGCCGAGCACGAACACCGACGGGTCCGACCAGGTCCAGGTGATCGCCGGATTGGACCGGGCGTTCGCGACGATCATCGCCAGCTGCGTGAGGCCGACGAACGCCAGCAGCGCGGTCCCGGTCAGGGCCACGGTCCGCACCATCTCACCGGTCCGGGTGGTCACCAGGGCACCGTCGGCGGCGCGACCCAGCCGGGCCCGCGCACCGAGCCGGGCCAGGCTCAGCACCTCACGGAGTTCGGGGCGCGTCCGTCCTTCTTCGGCCCCTTCCATCAGAGTGCTGAGGAGTTCTTCTCCGCGGGCTTCCCTATAGGACTTCGGCAGTATCCGCAGAAGCCCCCTATAGCGCCGCTCCAACCGCTCGCCGCTCATACCGTCCCTCCCCCTCCCAGGACGGCGCGGAGCGCGCCCCGCTTCTTCAGCCGCTCCAGCGCCACCGAGGCCTGCTGCGCCAGGCGCTCCGCCTCGTCGGCGAGCACCTGCGCGCCGATGTCGGTGAGGCGGTAGTAGCGGCGCAGGCGGCCCGAGACCGTCTCCTCGCGGTCCAGGACCAGCAGGCCCTCGCCGGACAGCCGGTCCAGCGCGCCGTAGAGGGTGCCCACGCGCAAACTGGTCCGGCCGTCCGACAGGCGGGCGACCTCCTGGATGATCCCGTATCCGTGCAGCGGTCCGTCGACCAGCGCGGTCAGGATCTGGAAGGTCTGCTCCGTCCGGTTACTCGATGAACTCATGGTCGATATATATCGGCCGTCGAGCTATCGGCACAAGCCCCGCTGCCAGATCGGCCGCGCCGCCGACCAGGACCACGGTGCGCACTCCGAGGCCGGCCAGCTCGTCGAGCAGCGAGGCCTCGTCGGCCAGCACGACCGCCACCGGCCCTGCGGCACCGTCACCGGCACCGGCGCCGACCGGCGGGCCCGGCACCAGGTCCAGGTCCTCGACCAGCCCGGCCGCCGGAGCCCCGGCCACCGGAGCGTCCGGCAGCTCGGGCCCCTGCGGCACCCCCGATTCCGACCGCGCCACCCGGCGCGGCACCGGCAGCACCGCACCCCTGGTGAACAACTGGATCCAGCCGGGCACGTCGGCGGACTTCACCTGCACCCGGACCTGCTCGAAGGCCGCGGCGTCCAGACCGCCGTAGCCGTGGCGCAGCACTCCGTCGTGCACGCCCTCGGACACGATCAGCCCCACGGCCGCCGTGCTGTGCTCCATCGCCTCGCGCAACGGCCCGGCGTCGACCAGGCGGAAGGCCAGGTTGACGTCGTAACCGGCGTAGCCGTGCGCGTCGTGGTGCACCTCTCCGGCGTGCACCACCACCCGCAGCCGGAACCGCTGGCGCGGTGTGCGCCCGTCGTTGCCGTGCTCCAGCAGTTCGGCCAGCCGGGCCGGCATCCGGCCGAGCAGCAGCACCTTGGAGACCTCGGCGGAGACGAAGATCAGTACGCCGTCGCCGCGGTCCTCCCGGACGGTCTGCCGCCACGGGATTCCGGAATCCTCGAATGCGTCGCGCAGAGTGTCGTAAAGCGCGGCGCGAATAGCGAGTTGATCGACGTTGTCCCTGTCCGGTCGCGTGAACGAGACCACGTCCACGACGACGATCGACCGGTGGGTCGGCAGATTGGTGACGGCTTGCGGATTGAGTTGGTGGCTGATCGGTTGCGCATACCGCCCGTGCCTCTGACGCGGTGTCCTACCAGCGCGACTACGTGGTTCCAACGGCGTATTCATGAGAACAGGCCCTTGATGACGACCCTCCGTGCCCCCCGACATGTATCGCAAGGTACTCCGATGCGCAAGATCTCCGCACCAGCTATTTTACTAGTGCGGAAACGGATCCGTTCGGCATTAAAGCTATCGCCCGGCACTGACAAAAACCGGGCCCCTAGTACCCGCACATGCAGTTTCCCGAAGCCGCAAGTACGCATAACGAACTTGGCCCCGGGCCCGCGGTCGGCCGGACGCCCCGCGGCGGGCCGCAGAGCGTTGTCAGATAGTTATCAGGGGGCGACCGGCTATCAGCCGGCGACGCGACCGTTCTGCGCGACCACGCGCAGGGCCTTCTCGTCGAGCACGAGGATGCGCTGGCGCGCGCTGCGGATGACGCCCGCCTCGCGCAGCGTCCGCAGGGAGCGCGCGAGAGCCGGCACGCTGACCCCGGCCCAGCAGGCGATCTCCTCCTGCGTGAACACCGGCCGGTCCTGCCCGGCACCGGCATAGGAATGGATCTCAAGCAGCTTGTCGGCGACCGCGCCGAGGGCGACGGAGCCGTGCAGCTGGGTGCGATGGCGGTCGGCGTCGTGGAGCCGGTCGGCGAGGATGCGGAAGAGGGCCCGGGCTATGGAGGGGGTGCGCTCTGCGAGGTCCAGGAAGGCCTCTCCGCTCATCCCGCGGGCCTCGACGGTACTGCGGGCCCTGACGGTCGCGCTGCGCGGCCGCTCGGACAGGCTGGCCAACTCCCCCACCACATCGCCGGGGCCGCGGACCGCGAGGATCCGGGTGGCCCCGCCGGTGCTGTGCTGAATCACCGAGACCCACCCGGACTGGATGAAGAACACCCGGTGGGTGTCCTCCCCCTCGCCGGTCAGCGAGTCCCCGGGCCGGAACACCTGATAGACGGTCCGCGCACGGATCTCCTCGGCTGCCATAGCGTCGAGGAGATCCCAGAAGCGCCACTCGTCTTCGTCGTCAACCGCCATTCCCCGCAAACTAGCCCAGCACAGCCCGTAGGCAAAGCTCGGGTCCAGAGGAATGGCGGTTCCGCGCAGACGACTGTGTCCCCCGTGTCCCCGT
>NZ_JAAFYZ010000422.1 GCF_018274385.1 Catenulispora pinistramenti
GCATTAGGGGGTGTGTGCCTGGTGCCGATAGCGTGGGGTCCGTGTTGCTCTCAGATAAGGACATCCGGGCGGAAATCGGGGCGGGGCGGGTTGTTCTAGATCCGTTCGAGCCGGCGATGGTGCAGCCTTCCAGTGTGGATGTGCGGCTGGACCGGTTCTTTCGGGTGTTCGAGAACCACCGGTATCCGTACATCGATCCGGCGCAGGAGCAGCCTGAGCTGACGCGGTTGGTGGAGCCGGATGGGGATGAGTCGTTCATTCTGCATCCGGGCGAGTTCGTGTTGGCCTCGACGTATGAGGTCGTGACGTTGCCGGATGATCTGGCCGCGCGGCTGGAGGGCAAGTCGAGTCTGGGGCGGCTGGGGTTGCTGACGCACTCGACTGCCGGGTTCATCGATCCCGGGTTCTCCGGGCACGTGACGTTGGAGTTGTCGAACGTCGCGACGCTGCCGATCAAGCTGTGGCCCGGTATGAAGATCGGTCAGCTGTGCTTCTTCAAGCTGTCGTCGGCGGCGGAGAATCCGTACGGTTCGGCCGTGAACCAGTCGCGGTACCAGAACCAGCGGGGGCCGACGCCGTCGCGGAGTTACAAGGGCTTCCATCGGACGGACATCGCCAAGGCGGACAAGCTCGCGGCGGAGGCCGAGGCGGGCTTCGGCGACGAAGGCTGACGTCGATCAGGTGGCGCACCCAGCGCCGCCGACCGGGTGAATCTGGGCCCGGATACGAATACCGGGCCCCGCCCGCTGACACAGTGACGGTGTGGTCGCCTTGTCAGCTCGTTGGCCCTTCGCCCGTACGGCGGACCAGCCCGCCACCCGTCCGGACCGCCTGCTCCGCGACAACCCGGTGCTGCTGCTGTCCGCGCTCCAGGCTCCCGGGACGGTCTCCGGGCTGGTCGCCGCCTGGAACCCGGGGTGGCAGCCGGAGCGGCGGGCGGAGCAGCGGCCGGGGATGACGGTCCCTGGGCCGGCCCCGCAGCCGCCCGGGTCCGAGGCGGTGCCGCACCCGACCCGCGCCGAGGCTGCCGATCGCGCCGCCCCGGCGCTCCCCGCTCCCGCCCCCCTGGCCGAAGGCATCCGCTGGCACGGCCCCCTGCGCCTGACCCCCATGCTCCGCGCCGACGCGGGCCTGCCGACCGCCGGTCCGGCCGCGTCGCTCGGCCTCGCCTACGTCGCCGAGGTGCGTCGCGCCCGCACCAAGATCGTCGACAGCCGGCACGCCGACCTGCTCCGCCTGCGCTACCCGCAGGGCCTGCCCACCGGTCCCGAGGCCGACGCCTGGCACCTGGTCCGCGGCCTGGCCAAGCGGCTGCGCGGGGTCGCCCGGCTGCCCGGCGGACCGATCCACGCCCCGCACGAGGACCCCGCGCTGCCCGGCGACGCCGACCACGCCGTCTTCAGCCACGAGATGCTGCCGTGGATCGTGCTGCGCGAGATCCTGCGGCCGATCGCGCCGGACCTGGTCCGCGAGGTGGTCCCGGACGGCGGCGGCTACATCCTGCGGCAGCGGGACCTGCTGGAGGTCCGGGTCAGCCCGGCGGGCCCGGAGAGCCGGTGGCCGTCGGCCCGGCTGCCGCTCGCCCTGCGGCAGCGTGCCGACGCGGCCTGGCCGCGTAGCGTGTATGAGTTCTGCGACGCTTCGCCGCTCGTGCCCCGCGCCGCGGCCCCGCGTGCGCATCCGGCGCAGGCCGTCCGCGCCGCGGCCGCGCTCATCGCCGAGGTCACCGGCGGGATCCATCTCGACGCCGACGGCTTCCCCGAGGAAACCAGGACGTTCACCACCAGATGACAGGGAGATGACACGGCGCGCTCGATGATGTCCGCGCCGGAGTCGTGGTGCTGACCCTGCTGGGGTCGAAGCAGTGCTCGCGCCAGGCGTGTAGCGCTGCCCGCATCCCGACTTCAGTAAGCCCAGCACCCGGGTCTGGGGGGTTACCGGAGTTCAAATATTAAGGTAGGCTAAGTTTCGCCCCGCGTGCCGCACGGGCCGTCGGGACGAAGCACCTTTGGGGGGCCTGCCCAGCCGTGAAGTCAGCCACCTTCTCCTCGCTGTCGATCCGTAACTATCGTCTTTTCGCCGGCGGCATGGTGGTATCGAACACCGGTATCTGGATGCAGCGAATCGCCCAGGACTGGCTCGTCGTCTCGCTCACCGGCTCCGGCACCGATCTCGGCATCGTCACCGCGTTGCAGTTCGGCCCCTCCCTGATATTCAGCCTGTGGGGCGGCGCGCTGGCCGACCGCTACCGCAAGAACCGGCTGCTGATGCTCACCGCGGCGCTGACCGGGCTGTGCGCGCTGGCGCTGGGCCTGCTGATCGTCTCCAACGCGGTCCAGCTCTGGCAGGTCTACGTCATCGCCCTGATCGGCGGCACGGTCAACGCCTTCGACAACCCCGCCCGCCAGTCCTTCGTGATCGAGCTGGTCGGGCCCGAGGCGCTGCCGAACGCGGTCTCGCTGAACGCCGCCACCTTCAACCTGGCCCGGATGCTGGGCCCGGCGCTGGCCAGTCTGGCGCTGGCGGTGATGGACGTCGGCTGGGTGTTCATCACCAACGCCATCACCGCGATCGCGATCATCACCGCGCTGGCCCTGATCCGGCGCGAGGAACTGCACGCCCCGGTGCCGATCGTCCGGGCCAAGGGCCAGTACCGCGAGGCCTTCACCTACCTGCGCACCCGCCCGGACCTGGTGGCCGTGCTGGCCTGCATGTTCTTCCTGGCCACCTTCGGCCTGAACTTCCAGCTGACCAGCACGCTGATGGCGACCCAGACCTTCCACCTCGGCAAGGGCGTCTTCGGCCTGCTGAACATCATGCTGGCGCTCGGCGCGCTGTCCGGCGCGCTGGTCACCGCGCGCAAGAAGCGGGTCGGGGTGGCGCTGGTGCTGCTGTCCGCCTGCGGCTTCGGGCTGGCCGCGACCGTGGTCTCGCTGATGCCGGACCCGGTGCTGTACGGGGCGCTGCTGCTGCCGGTCGGGGTGATGACGATCATGGTCACCACCGCGGCCAACGCCACCATGCAGACCGGCGTGGAGCCGGAGATGCGCGGGCGCGTGATGAGCGTCTACATGGTGGTCTTCCTCGGCGGCACGCCGGTCGGCTCGCCGCTGGTCGGCTGGGTCGGCCAGCACTTCGGCGCGCGCTACGCGGTCGGCGGCGGCGGGCTGATATCGCTGGTCGCGGCGGTGATCGCGGCCTATGCGCTGGCCCGGGTGAAGGACATGTCGATGCGCGAGCGGCTGGTCGCGCACACCCCGAGCCGGCTGGCCGAGCGGCTGGCGGTGCGGTCCGCGGCCTGAGGTACGCCCCGCCCTGCGGCCTGAGGTACGTCCCCGCCCCCGCCTTGCCTCGCCTCGCGGCCTGAGGCCCGCCCTGACCGCCCCGCCGCGCGACCTAAGATCCGCCCCCCCGCCTCGCCCGGCCGCGCGGCCCAAGATCCGCCTCGGCC
>NZ_JAAFYZ010000423.1 GCF_018274385.1 Catenulispora pinistramenti
GCCCCGAATCGCCCCTCCCTCAGCCCCGAATCGCCTCGACGATGCTGAACACCGCCAGCGCCCCCATGATCGCCGCCGCGACCCGGGTGACCACCGTGAGCGGCACCACCTTCAGCAGCCCGCGCCCGCCGACGATCGCCAGCCCGGCCACCGCCCACAGGCCGAGCGTGGCGCCGATCCCGACGGAGATCGGGTCGTGGTACTTCGCCGCGAGGTTGGCGGTGACGATCTGCGTGAGATCCCCGAACTCGGCGACCAGGATCACCCCGAAGCTCATCCCGGCGACCCGCCGGAACGTCGCGGGCTTGTCGCCCTTGAGCTCCAGCTCCTCGTCCTCCTCTTCCTCGTGGCGTCCGCGCAAGAGCAGGATCGCGCCCATCAGGAACAGCGCACCGACCACCGCGTGCAGTACGCGGCCGGGCAGCAGGGTGAGCAGGCTTCCGGCGGCGATGGCGAGCACCACGTGCACGAAGAAGGCCGCGGCGGTGCCGACGAAGACGTGCAGGGGTTTATAGCGGGTGCCGAGGACCAGGGAGGCCAGGGCCGTCTTGTCCGGCAACTCGGCCAGGAAGACGACACCGAAGACGGTCAGGATGACGAGCAGATCCACGATGTGCGAGTCCTTCGGATCGGGCCGCATCCGAGGTCCCGATTCCGGGGAGGCTTCGGCGCGGCAGCGTTCGCTGCTGGGCCGAAGGTCTTGCTCAACACCCTCGCGGGCATCCCGGGGGCCGGGCCCGAGGCGGGCCAGTATGTCGACGTCCCGGCGTAGGAGCTACTCCCCTTCGCGTGCCTCCCAGGCTAGCAGCCCTGCTCGCCGCCCTCCTGCGCCCGCCGATCGCCTCCACGCCAGCCGCAGCCATACATCCGATCTATAGCCCTTATGGGGTTCTTGGTGGCCGTGCTGACCGAACCCTTGTCCGTCAGTCATCCGATGACTACCCTCCACCTCGTGACCAACGACCATGAACCGCTCGGCTTCGCCCGCCGCAATCTGCTGCGCGGTGCCGCGGTCGGCCTGATGACCGCTGCCATTCCCGTCTCGGCTCTGCAGAGCGCGATGGCCTCCACGACTTCGACTGATCCGACGACCTCCACGCCGTCCGCGCACCCCGGCTCCGGTGCGCCGCGCTGCATCACCAACACCATGGACGACGACAGCGCCTGGGCCGCGTTCCTCGGCCGGCAGGATCTGGTGTGGCAGAACGTCCCCACCTCCTGGGACGAGGGCCCGTTCCTCGGCAACGGGCGTCAGGCAACGCTTCTCTATCGCGATGACTCGGCAGGTTCGAACGCGGGTTCAACTACGGGTTCAACTGCGGATTTCCCTTCCGGTTCGCCTGCGGGTTCCCCTTCCGGCTCGCCTGGGCGGTTGCGACTGGAGGTCTGCCACAGCGAGGTCCAGGACCACCGTCCCGAGTACTGGCCCACGTTCGGCCTGGCGCGACTCCCGGTCGGCTACTTCGATCTGATCACCACGGGCACGGTGACCGGCGTCGACTGGCGGCTTTCGCTGTGGGATTCGACCTTGAGCGGGACGATCACGACCACCACGGGCACGATCGGGTTGCGGCTGCTGATCCACGACCAGCGGGGCGTGATGATCGCAGAGCTCTCACCCAGTGCCGGCGAACGGGCCGCGACGTGGGAGTTTCACGCGCTGCGCGCCGTGGCGGACCGTGCCGATCCCGCGTGGAAGAAGCCGCTTCCCCCGGGCTACCTCGACCACCCCAACCCCGAGGCCGTGCTCACCAGCGACGGTGACATCGAACTCTGCGTTCAGGAAATGCTGGCCGGCGGCCAGACGGTCACCGCTTGGCGTCAGACCTCTCGTGCCGGTACCAGCACTTTGTACTGCGCGACCGCACATTCGTACCCTGAGTCAGCAGCACAGGGCACTGCGACGCGTCAGGTTCGCCAGGCGGCTTCCGCCTCACGATCGGCTCTCGCTCGTGAGCACGAACAAGCCTGGCACGCCTTCTACCGCAAGAGTTTCCTGTCCATCCCGGACGCCCGGCTGGAGAGCTTCTACTGGATCCAGCTCTACAAAATCAACGCGGGGACCCGGTACGACGCCCCGATCATGGCCACCACCGGCCCCTGGTACATCGCGACCCGCTGGCCGTGCGTGTGGTGGGACATGAACGCCCAGGTCGAGTACCTGCTCATCCACGGTTCCAACCACCTGGAACTGGACGCGCTCACCGGCACGTTCCGCGACAACCAGGCGAACCTGATCGCCCAGGTCGGTTCGGCCTACCGGGACGACAGCGCCGCCCTGGTACGCACCACGGACCGGTTCCTGGACGGCGGCCTCACGCCGGTTCCCATCCCCGGCGACACCAGCGCCCCGGCCGGCTTCGAGCAGGAGATCGGCGACCTGCTGTGGGCGACCTTCTGCGTCTGGCTGTCCTGGCGCCACAGCATGGACCGTCACCGCCTGGCCGACACGGTCTACCCGATACTTCGCAGGGCAGTGAATTACTATCTCCACTTCCTGACACCCGGCCCCGACGGCGACTACCACCTGCCCGCCACCTACTACCCGGAGCACATGTTCATCGCGGATTGCAGCTACGACCTGGAGCTACTGCGCTGGGGCCTCGGTGCGCTGCTGGACGCGATCTCGCGCCTGGGCGTCCCGGACGCGCGGGCGGGGGAGTACCGCGAAACACTGGCACGCCTGGCACCACAGACCTCGGATCCGATCACCGGCCTGAACATCGCCCCGGACTTCCCGCTACCCGGTTCCCAGGCCGGCTACAACTACCTGCTGGCGATCTGGCCCCTGTACACGCTCACCTGGGATCAACCGGAACATCGAGAGCTGATACGCACCTCACTGGAGTACTTCTGGAAGGACCGCTCCAACTGGCTCGGCTTCACGTACGCCGGCGCCGCGTCCCAGGCTGCACTGATGGGCATGGGGGACCAGGCGCTGGAGTTCCTCCACGAGCAGTGGTCGTCGAAGGTGCCGGTCACCGCCAACACCATGTACGCCGAAAGCCTCGCGCCGGTCATCGAGAGCCCGCTGGGCGCCGCACGTGGATTGCAGGACATGCTCTGCCAGAGCTGGGGCGGCATCATCAGGATCTTCCCCGCGGTACCGACCACGTGGCCTGATGTAACAATCCACGACTTCCTGACCGAAGGCGCCTTCCACCTCTCCGCCGTCCGCACCAACGGCACCACCCGCTGGATCCGCCTCCGCAGCCTCGCCGGCGAGCCCCTACTCCTGCGCGCCGGAATCGCCGGCCCCGTCGACGTCACCGCCCTGCACACCGGCCACCCGATCACCTGGGACCAGCTCGACAACGAGACCATCCGCATCCACGCACGCGCCGGCGACGAGGTGCTCATCCGCCCCGCTGAGAGCACGGATCCACTGGTCATCGCCCCTGTCGCCCCCTCTGCCCC
>NZ_JAAFYZ010000424.1 GCF_018274385.1 Catenulispora pinistramenti
CCCCGATCCCGCACGAACACCTCGACCCGGCGCGTCCCCGCCGTCCCCGCCGCCACCTCCGCGAACACCGAGATCGGGCTGTCCCAGGCATACTTCGCCGCGTTGACCAGGGCCTCCCGTGCCGCCGCCACGCATGCCGCCAGCCCGTCGTCGAGCTCCGCGTCACCGACCGCGACGACCTCGATCCGCACCCGATGCCGGTCCTCGACCTCCGCCGCGATCGTCTGGACCGCCGCGACCAGGCTCGTCGGCCCTGTCCCGGCCGCCACCGGCCCCCGCCGGTCGTACAGCCAAGCCCGCAGCTCGCGCTCCTGAGCCCGCGCCAATCCCCGCGCGTCGGCCGGATCGGCGCGCTGGATGAGCGTGAGCGTGTGCAGTACCGAATCATGCATGTGGGCCGCGACTTCGGCGAACTGCTGAGCCCGGACCCGCTCGGCACGTTCCGCCGCCAACTCGCGGATCACCCGCAGCAGATACGGCATCGCGATCAGTACCGCCCCGGCGAACAGGGCCAGCGCCGCGACCACCGCGCTGGTCTCCTCGGCCAGCGCGGCACCGTTGTTCAGCAGCCGTACCAGCGCGCCGCCGACGGCCAGGACGCCGACCAGCGTGCGCAGGCCCGGGCCCCGGCGCGCCGGGGCGTCCAGCGTGCCCGGCCACGGCGCGCGGCGCTCGGCGGCCAGTTCGCGCAGCAGCAGCGCCAGCCCGCCGAGCACGGCGGCCAGCGGTATCAGGACCCGTATCTGGTCGTCCAGGCTGGGGCCGTCCAGGGCCAGCACGACCACGACGCCGGCGGCCACCAGGAGCGGGCCGGAGTCGCGGCGCGGCACGCCGGCCGGCGGGGAAGGCGGTCGGACCATGGCAGCCATGGTCACACGCCGCTCGCCGGCCGCGCATCAGGGTCGACCCCGAGACCGTCTCAGGGTTCGTCCCTCAGATCCCCTCAGACCGAGGGGCTCCGCTCCGCAGCAGCCCTCAGGACTCCGGCTGCTCCACCAGCTGCGCCACATAAAGCGGCTCCCCGATCTGCCCGATCAGGTCCAGCTGCGTCTCGAGGTAGTCGATGTGGTGTTCCTCGTCGGCCAGGATCTCCTCGAACAGGTTCGCCGACGTGACGTCCCCCCGCTCGCGCATCAGCTTGATCCCGTTCCGCAGCCGCTCCACCGCCGCGACCTCGATCTTCATGTCGGCGTTGAACATCTCGGTGACGCTCTGGCCGATCTCCAGCGGGAACAGTTTCTGGAAGTTCGGCAGCCCCTCCAGGAAGATGATGCGCTCGGCCAACTTGTCCGCGTGCTTCATCTCGTCGATGGACTCGCTGCGGGTGTACTCGGCGAGTTTCTTCCAGCCGCGGTTGTCCTGCAGCTTGTAGTGCAGCCAGTACTGGTTGATCGCCGTGAGCTCGGCGGTCAGCTGCTCGTTCAGGAACGCGATGATGTCCTTGTCACCCTGCATGGCGTTCGATATTGCCAGAGCGGCGACCCGGGGAGGTAACGGCGTGAGCGCGGATTGCGCCGAACGGGGAGTGCCCGCCGGGCACGCCACACTAGCCCAGCGCGGGGACCGCGGCCGGGCAGTGCGGTGCGTGCTGCACGAGCGTGGCCGGCGCGGGAACCGCCGCCGGAACCGGCAGTCGCTCAGCCTCCGGCATCGCCTCCGGCGGCGCGGAGTCGGCGACCCGGGCCGCGGCCAGCAGGCAGCTCAGCCGCTTCACGCAGGTCCCGCACCCGGCGCCGGCGCCGGTCGCCTTGCGCACCTGCTTGACCGACTTGGCACCCAGCGCGACGGCGACGTCCACCTCGGCGGTGGTGACCGCGTGGCATATGCAGGCGTACAAGCGGGGCTCCGGGAGTCAACGGGTTCGCTGCGGGCGATCACTGTGCCTGATTCGCCCGGGAGGACTTAGGGGAGCCTAAGCTACCTAACCGGCGGCTGCCAAGTCCCCGCTGCGCGTGCCGTGCGCCACATCTGGGACCATGGTCCCCATGGGGCAGCCGGGATCAGGGGTGGACACAGAAGGTGAGACCGCTTTGTCGGACGGCCGGCTCCCCCCTGGCCAACGCATGCAACGCGGCGAGTGGCCGGTGCTGCACTACGGCCCGGTGCCCCGTTTCAAGCCCGCGACCTGGGACTTCCGGGTCACCGGCGCGACCGCCGACGGCCAAGAGGCGATCTGGTTCCACGACGACTTCAGCGCGCTGCCCACCGTCGAGGTGACCGCCGACTTCCACTGCGTCACCAAGTTCACGATGCTGGACGCCCCCTGGCGCGGCGTCGCCGGCCGCACCATCCTCGAACTCGCGCCCCCGGCCCCGGACGCGACCCACGTCACGGTCTGGGCCGAGTACGGCTACAGCTCGAACCTGCGCCTGGAGGACCTGCTCCACGAGGACACCCTGTTCGCCACCCACCATGACGGCGTCCCGCTCACCCCCGAGCACGGCTTCCCGCTGCGGCTGATCGTGCCGCACCTGTACGCGTGGAAGGGCCCCAAGTGGGTGCGCGGGATCGAGTACCTGACGGTGGACCGGCGCGGGTTCTGGGAAGAGCGCGGCTACCACAACATCGGGGATCCGTGGAAGGAACAGCGGTACTCGTATCAGGAGGACCCGGGGGACGGGCCGCCGCTGTAGTTAAGGGCGTCTTGACGTCTTGACCCGGTTGATGTCTTTGATCCGATGTAGTCAGAACGTCTTGATCCGGTGCAAAACGGCGCGCCACAAGGTGCCGGGACGCCCGAGCGTACGTGGCCGCGGCTCTGAGGCGGCCGTGTCGCGTTGCTCACCCCGCACAGCGCTCCGCGCTGTCGTGAACGCGCCGCCGTCCAACTCGTATTCGCCCAGGACACGTGGTCCGCGCTGACGATCGCTCATTGTTCCATTGACGGATACATCGGGACATCCTGCCACCGGGCGCCAGACTCGCGCGGTTTGACGCCCGGTGATCGCTGCGGGATGCTGCACGCGGGACGGCCGCCAGGAATCCGGTGCGAATCCGGAACGGTCCCGCCACTGTGATCAGGGAGTGCCTCCCGCTTGAGATGCCACTGGGACGTCAGTGTTCTGGGAAGGCCGGGCAGGCGCGCGGATCTGAGAGTCAGGAGACTACGGCCGCCCCCGGCACGCCGCCCCCGCGGCGTGTACGCATGAGTGAGACCTGTCGGGCGTGGATACCCGTGAGGAGCTGATCCGGCGTGCCGCCGTACCCGTTCTCCGCTGTCGTCGGACTCGACGATCTGCGGCTGGCCCTGTTGCTCAACGCCGTGTCCCCGGCGGTCGGCGGCGTACTCGTGCGCGGCGAGAAGGGCACCGCGAAGTCGACGATCGTGCGCGCCCTGGCCGCGGTCCTGCCCCAGATCAGCGTGGTCCCCGGCTGCCGCTTCTCC
>NZ_JAAFYZ010000425.1 GCF_018274385.1 Catenulispora pinistramenti
CCGCCCACCCCCGGAACCGGCCCCGATCCTGCCCGAAGAACCGGGCCGCACCACCCGGGCGCGCCAGCGCGTCGTCAGAGCCCTGAACCGTCCGTGGCTCCTGGCCCTGATCGGCTTCTTCCTGGTCTCCGCAGGCTGGGCCTTCGCCTCCCCGATGTCCACCTCGCCGGACGAGCCCTCGCACATGGTCAAGGCGGCCGCGACCGCCCGGGGTGAGTTCGTGAACTCGACCTCGCGCCACGAGATCAGCGGCGGCTTCGAGAAGACCTGGCTCGGCTATCCGCTGCCCGCGAAGTACAACACCCTCGACGCGATGTCCGCCTGCTTCCGCAACCAACTCGTCTCCGCGGCCTGCGGCAAGAAGTTCGGGACCGATAACTCCACGGCGATCGTCGAGACCTCTGCAGGCAACTACAACCCCGCGTACTACTTCCCTGTAGGGCTTCCCAGCCTGTTCCTCCCCGGAGTGGGAGCGCTATATGGGATGCGTCTAGCCTCCGCCCTCCTCAACTCGGGGCTGCTCGCGGCGGCCGTCGGCATCGCGTCCGGCTGGCGCCGTCCGGGCTGGCCGGTATTGGGGGTCGTGGCCAGCGGCACCCCTATGGCGTTGTTCCTGAGCGGCACCGTGAACTCCAACGGCATGGAGGCCACCGCCGCGGTACTCGCCTGGACCGCCGGCATGTCGCTGGCGCTCGACGACGACCCGAAACCGGGCCAGGTGACGCGGCGCGCCGTGGGCCTGGCCGTCGGCGGGGCGCTGCTGGCGAACACCCGGAGCCTGGGGATCGCCTTCGTGGCGTCCGTGCTGGTCGCGTTGGTGATCGTGGCCGGGCCGCGCAAGCTGGTGTGGCTGGCGCGGTTCCGGGCCGTGCAGATCATGGCCGGGGTGCTGGTGGTCGGCGGGGTCGCGGCGTTCCTGTGGAGCCGGTACGCGGACACCCTCACAGCCTCGAACCTGTCCTTCCCGACGCTGACTCCCGGGGTCGTGTTCAACGAGGTCTTCTGGAGCTCCGGCACCTACATCATGCAGGTGGTCGGGGAACTCGGCTGGCTCGACGTGGCGCTGCCACCGGGCACCACGATCGCCTGGTACGCCGTCGCTGGCCTGCTCATCCTGTCCGCCCTCGGCGTCGGCCGGCTCCGGGAGACGGCGGTGGTGGCGGCGCTCGTCGTCGGCACCGTGGCGATCCCGCTGGTCGCACAGGTGCTGGAGGCCAACCGCTTCGGCATCGGCTGGCAGGGCCGCTACATCCTGGCCTGGGTGCTCGGCCTGCCGGTGCTCGCCGGGCTGCTGATCGCCCGCCGCGTCGGGGCGGACCTGCCCGGCGCGCTGGAGCGGCGGGTCCCCACCGCGGCGGCCGTGGTGCTGGGCCTGGCCGGGCTCGGGGCCTTCTACTGGTCGATGACGCGGTACGCGCACAGCGGCTGGCGCAAGTACGGCATCACCCCGATCCAGTGGAGCCCGCCGGGCGGCTGGATCCTGTGGTGGGTGGTGTACGCGATCGGACTCGCGGTACTGGTCGCGACGGTCGCGGTGCGGCGACGCGACGTACTGTGGCATCCACCGCCGGTCGCCTGAGGGGTTCATCCCGCAGCGCTATTACGCAGTCCCCTCCTCAGTGATTCCTCGGCCCCGCGAAGTTGTTCATCCAGGACTGGTCCCCGGTCGCCGAGCACTGATGGTTCGGCGCGTACTTCGGACATGTACCGTCCGGCTTGCGCATGGTCTGCGACACGTAGGCGAGGATCTTGTAGCTGTTCGTCTTCGCGGGCATCCAATAGTCCGACACCGACGACGCCGCGCTCCCCAGCACCAACAGCACCGCGGCCAGCGCCCCGACGTGCGCGCCGAGCCGCGACGGCAACGGCGGCCAGCCCGCCAGCCGGGTGGCGGCGAACGCCGTCGCCGCGGCACCCAGCACCAGGACGCAGTACAGGAGCTGGTTGCCGGTGCGCGGCCACAGCTGCACCGTGCCCGTCGCCCACATCCGCGACGCGATCTCCATCCGCCACAGCCACGTGCCGCCGAACACACACGCCACCGTCACCGCCAGCGGCCGCCGCCAACCCAGCCACAACGCCACCCCGAGCCCGGCGAACGTCAGCACGCTGAACAGCCCCAGCCCGGCCAACTCGCCCGGCGGCGGCCACTGCCCCACGTCCCCGGGCATGTCGGTCCGCCACATCGAGAAGAACGCCGGGTCGGTGTACGCGTCGAAGCCGTAGGCCCGGTCCACGTTGCCGGGCCCGGTCAGGTCCTTGACGTACCAGCCGCACAGCACCCCGAACACCGCGACCGTCACGCCGATGAACGCCAACAGCCGCCCGACCCGCGCCTTCGACCACGGGAACAGCAACAACACCGCGGCCACCAGCCCCGGCGCGCTCCACAACGACGAGCCCGGATAGATCAGGAACAGCAGCGAATACAGCAGCCCGAACAACACCGCGCTGACCAGCACCGGCCGCCACGCCATGTCCCCGACCCGCATCGTGTGCCGCACCGAGACCACGAACACCGGCAGCAATACGATCATCACAACGGCGCCATACGGCTTGTACGGATCGATGATCGAGTACGCCGGCACCACCCCCACCACCAGCGCCCACAACGGACTCAACACGAACCGCCACGCGCAATAGGCGGCCGGCCCGGTAATAGCGGCCCCACCGATCTCCATATCGCGGAACGCCGCCGCGGTATTGCCGTGGTGGAACAGCTGCGCCCACCACGCCAGCGCATGCAGCGTCAGCGGCGGATACGTCGGATTCGGGTTCCCGTGCCCATGCACGATCGACGCCGACCACTCCACCAACCGCCCAGTGTCCCCCGACAGGCCGAACAGAGGCCACGGCGTCCCCTTCAGCGCCACCACAATCCCGCCGGCCAAGAACCCCGACGCCAACCCCGCAAGCGCAGCGCAGACCACCCGCTTCGCCACGTCATACGCCCGACCCCCGCGCCACCGGTGGCAGAACATCAGCACCCCGAGCAGCACCACCCCGAGCACGGTGAACCGCACCTGCAACGCCGCCAGCGCACTGACCTGCCCCGTCCGATCCAACGGATCCACATCAACGAACCGCGCCGCCACCGGCATCACCAGCCCCCCGGCCACCGCCGCCACCACCTCGGCACCCGGCACCACCACACGCCGCAGGCCCGAAGCCCAACCACTCATCGAGCCCTGCCTCTCCACATCCACTCACCCACGCTGCCGAGGGAACGATCCAGAACGCCCCCGGTAACGCCCCACGCGGCCAGCCGCGATCTTGACGCGCCACAAGCCCCGCCCGGCCGCTGGTCCTTCCGCTCGCGCGCCGGTCATCGTGCCCTGCCCTTCCGCGCAAGCCGAACCCGCCCGTGTTCCCC
>NZ_JAAFYZ010000426.1 GCF_018274385.1 Catenulispora pinistramenti
CCCCTACCCCCACCCGCGACCGCGAAAGACCCCTCACGCACCGTCCACCCCGCCGGCGCCGTCACCAGATGAGCACGCAGCTCAGACCCCTGATGCAGCACCGACACCGACACCACCCGCGCCCCCGGCACATCAACCCCGCCCATCCGCGGCCGGAACCAGGAAGCAGCCCAACCCTCGCCGGTCACCGTGCCGCGCAACCCCTCACGCCGACTCGCGCGCCCCCACTCATCGACCAGAGCCAGCTGCCCGTCGACCCCCTCGGCCCACGCCTGACCGACGCCCGGCGCGGTGTGCGTGGAGTAGCCGACCGACGCGTAGTGCGGCTCGCCGAGACCGGTGTCCGGGTCGACGACATGATCGCTGGCGTGGTTGGCGATCTGCACGATCCCATCGCTGGACTGGATCACCCACCCGACCGCATGCAGGGTCCTGACACCGGTCCTGACGCCGGTGCCGACACCGGTGCCGACACCGGTCCTGACCCCGTCAACACGCTCCGCGGGCTGCGGCTGTTCCGGTTCGGTCCACAGCCGATGATCGGCCGGTGCCGCCAGACCGAGGAAGCCCATCCCCGCGAAGTACGGCGAGCCGGGACCGCTGTAGCCCTGACACATCGGCAGGAACTCCGCGGCGTTCCAACCCAGCGAAGGCGGCCCGTCGACGCCGACGCCCCGATCGAGGGTGAAGCGCCGCAACACACCGCTGGCCAGGCGGCGAGTGGCGCCCGCCGCCTCACTTCCCACCCCGGCCAGTGCCGCGGTCCACAAACCGCCGAGCACCGCCTGCCGATACGTCAGCGAACGCCCCTGGTGCAGCGACGAACCGTCGGCCGCGAACAGCTGCGCGTAGGAGTCTGCGAACTCGCCCAGGCGTCGCAGGTACTGCTCCCGCCGCTCGGCTCGTCCCTCAGCCCGCTGATCAGACAGCTGATACCACTGCCACAGGAAGGGCTGGATCACCCACGAGTTGTAGTGGTCCACCCGATTCCCGTGCCGGGTCGTCGGGCTGATCGGGCCGTCGTTGTACCAGCCGTCGCCGAGATACCAGGACTCGAACAAGTCCACGTCGGCCTGCGCGTGGCCGCCCGGGACGTCATATCCGGCCCGGACCAGGAACGCCTCGATGACCGCGGTGAACAGCAGCCAGTTGTTGTCCGAGCCGTGCTTGAGGCAGTGGTGCGTCAGCCACTCGGCGGTCTGGTCGCGCAGCTCGTCCTCCAGCCGGTCCCAGACCTGGGCGCGGCAGATCGCCAGGCCGAAGGCCAGGTTCGCGGCCTCGACGATGGGCTGCGGGGTGCCGTTCCACTGCTGGATCTCGTTCACCCCGATGGCCCGTCCCCAGCGGTCCGGGCCGTCCGGGGCCATGGCGGCGGCGAGCCCGCGGGCGTACCACCCCGCGTGGTCGTGCGGATCGGCCTCCCGGCCCGCCAGCAGCGGAGCGGCTATCAGGAAGCTGCGAGCGAAGCCCTCGATGCCGTCGCTGCGGATCCCGGCCGCCGAGGGCCTGCCCGGTGGTGTGATCAGCCCGCCGTCGGGGGAGGCGTGGCGGCGGGCGGTCAGCAGCCAGTGCTCGGCCACCGCTTCCCAGTGCGCCCGCGTCCAGCCGGTGTAAGGGGACTGATCGTGGTCTTCGGAAGGCAGTCGCAGGTCGTTCATGTGCCGGGTGTCCTCAAGGCGTGCGGCGCAGCCGCGGGGTGAACGTGGAATGGAAGATGGTCGAGGCGGCGCCGACCGCGACGGCCTCGCTGCTGTTCACCGAGCGCTCGACGCGGATCCGGCGCAGCCGGCGCGCGGTCGGGTAGGCGTTGACGGCGTGCTCGATCTCGGTGAGCCAGACGTCGGCGACCTCGCCGGTGAAGAACGGGCCGCCGATCACGACCAGCCCGACGTCCAGCAGGTCGATCACCGACAGCACGCCCCGGCTGACGGCCTTCGCGGCCTGCTGCACGGTCAGCTTCGAGCGCTGCCGGCCCAGGGGCGGGCGCGCCGCCTGGTCCGAAGGCGCGTAGCTGCCCGGGTTGCACTCCGGCAGGATCTCCGGCCGCCCGGACTCGTCGAACCGGCCCAGCGTGACCGCGCACAGCTGGCCGAACTCGCCGGCGTTGGCGGTCAGCCCTCGGTACAGGTCGCCGTTCAGGAACAGCCCGGTGCCGACGCCGGTTCCCAGATACAGGTAGACGAAGTCGCAGGCCCGGCTGTCGCGGCCGATCCAGCGCTCGCCGACCGCCGCCGCCGAGCAGTCCTTCTCGATGACGATCCGGCAGGCGAAGCGGCGCTCCAGCAAGGTCCGTAGCGGGACGTCGCGCAGCACCGACATCAGCGGCGGATCCAGCACCGTGCCCGAGACGGTGTCCACCGGCCCCGGAGTCGCCACGCCGATACCGAGGAAGCCCTCCTCCCAGCGGCCGTGTCCGGCTTGTTCGAGCACTGTTTCGCCCAGATCGGCGATCTGATTCACCACCGCGCCCGGCCGCGGGTCGGAGGTGATCGGCTCGGCCCGGCGGGCCACGACCCGGCCGGAGAGATCGACCAGCACCGCGGTCAGCACGTGCGGGTCGATGTGGATGCCGAGCGCGTGCGCGGCGCCGTCCCGCAACCGGACCGGGCTGCTCGGCTTGCCGACGGCAGAGTGGCGCTGCCGTTCCTCGACGAGCAGCCCGCGCTGGATCAGCGAGCGGGCGATGCGGGACACGGACTGCTGCGTGAGCCGGGTGCGGTCGGCTATCTCGCCGCGGGTGATCCGGCCGGCCAGCCGCACCGTCTCGATCACCACGCACTCGTTGAACGAGCCGAGGTCGATCTGGTTCGCGCCACCGCCGGTCGCCGGGCCCGAGTGGCCGGAGTGCCCGGAGCCGGGCAGCGGGAGCGTGTGCGGGGCGGCCGACGGTGCGGGGAGCGGTTCGCGGATCCAGCGGACCCGCGCCGGTTCCGGGCTGTCGACGTAGCGCGACAGAACCGAGGCCACGTCGAGCAGAACCCGCGTGGAGGACTCCGGATGCCGGGCGGCGTCCAGGGCCAGCACGGCGCGGGTGAAGGAGAACCCTGTGGTCCGCTCCGGCGGCTGGTGCACTGTGATCCCGAGATGGGAGCAGCGCTCCGCGATCTGCGTCTGTAATGGGATCCGTGCTTCCAGCGGCCGTCCGGCGCAGACCGGTGTGATGCGCAGGATGACGGCGTGTAGTTCCGGCAACGGGTGGGTGCGGCGCACGGCTTCCAGGAAGGTGCCGACGGCGTCGGCTTCCGAGCCGGATGGACCAGACGTACCGGGCGTGCCGGGCCCGGCCCCGGACCCAGCCCCAGCC
>NZ_JAAFYZ010000427.1 GCF_018274385.1 Catenulispora pinistramenti
GTCCTCCCGCGCCTTCCCCCTACGCTTCTTCGCCAAAGGAGCCCCGCCCCCGATCCCGGCCGCGATCGCAGTCGTCGAGGCGGCCTGCGCCACCGTGGTCCCCAAATCGGTGTACAGCGGCGCCTTGGCCGCGCGCGCAGACCTGCGCAGCCGCTTGAAGAACTCCATGCTCGGCAGGCTAGCCGATGGGAATCCCGCCGAACCACGGCCGAAAGTAGGGGCCGGACCGCCACAAGTAGGAGTTCCAAGCCCAGCACCTAAAGCAAAGGCCGCAGCGCCTCCCGCACCCGCCGCTCCACCACGGCAAGCGCCAAATTCGCATCCTCCCGAGCGAAAGGCGCCCCCTCCCGATCCACCAGCGGCGCGCGGGTCCCGTGCCAGGCGCCCGCGACGCCTAGTTCGCGTAGCGAGGTGCGGGCGCCGTCCGCGGCGGGGAGGCCGCCGGCTGCGGCTCGGTCTAGGACGGCGCGGCGGTGGCGCCAGCGCCAGGGGTCGGCGGCGGCTCCGGCGGATGCGCGGGGGGCGGCGAACAGTAGGTGTGGGAGTGCGGCTGCGGCGTGCCAGCCTTCGACCAGGGCGGCTGAGAGGCCCAGGCCCGGGAGGCGGTCCACGCCGCGGTAGGCCGCTGCCACCGGTTCCAGGACCAGGCCGTGGATTTCTACCAGTGCCAGGCCCTGGGTGGAGGAGGCCGACAGGTAGACGGTGACGACGGTTTCGGCCGGGTCGGACAGGATGCGGAAGCGGCGGAAGACGCGCGGGGTGGCTGTGCCGCGGGGGGCGGGGAGCAGGCGCAGGGAGGCGTCGGTGGTCTGGCCTACGGCGAGGACCGGGCCGGTGGCGACCACGAAGTCGTCCCAGACCACCTGGTCCAGCAGCCCCTCGGGGCCGAGGCCGGGGGCGCCGGCGGCGAGGGCGTCCGTTACGCGCTCGATCAGGTCCTGGACGTCGTAGCGGATCGGGCCGGTCTCCAGCAGCCAGCGGCGGCGCAGGACCTGGCGGCCGGAGCCGGCGAAGGGGCGTGCGGGGTCGGCGAGGACCTGGTGGTTCGAGGCGGCGCGGGCCGCCAGTTCGGCCAGGGCGCGGCGGGCCCAGACCGTCTCGGTGGCCACCCAGCGGTGGGTGCCGAAGCGGTCCCGGCGCAGCTTGTCCACCAGGACGTGCCGGGTCGCCAGTCGCTCGGCCAGGACTATCAGCCAGGCGGTCAGGGCGCCGGCGAGTGGGATGCCGACCCAGGCCACACACGGCGTGCCGGGCCCGGCGTCGTGGAAGCGGGCCGGGACCGCCAGGCCGAAGGGGTGGGTCAGGCCCGCGGTGGAGGCGATGGCGGCGGCACCGACCACGCCCCAGACCAGGGCCACGAAGCGGGCCAGCGGGGCGAACGCGGGCGTGACGACGGCCGGCGCGGGCCAGGGCGGGTGCCGGGGCGTGTCGGGGGTCGCCGGGCCGCTGCCGGGGGCCGGGGCGCCCGCTCCGACGACGCTCCCGCGCGCGGCGCCGCCCCGGGCCCCGCTCAGCAGCAGCCACAGCCCGGCGCCCCAGACCAGCCAGGCCCCGACCGTCCAGACCGAGGTCAGCAGCGCCACGACCATCAGCGCGACCAGCGCCACGTCCCGGTGCAGCCGCCGAGTGCGGGCGGCCAGTGCGTGGCGCAGCACCAGGACCTCGTCGACGCCGGTCGAGGGAGCCGGGGCCCGGCCCTCGTCGAAGACGAACTCCTTCAGCGCGCGCCGGGTGAAGACGGCGTCGAGGTGGGCCGCCGCACAGAGGTAGCGGGTGGCCTCGTCGCCGGGGGCCGGGGCAGACCAGGTCGGGCGGGGTGCGGCCGAGGTGCTGCGGGCGGTGGCGGAGTGATCAGCGCGATCCGCCCGGCCTGCGCGATCTGACCGGCCTGGACGATCTGACCGGCCTGGACGATCTGCCCGATCCCCGCTGGGGCTCGCAGTGGCCGGGGGCGCAGCAGGTGCCGCTCCCCCACCGAACAGGACATCGGAGGCACGCCGTAACCGTCCCGCGCCGCCGCCCGGCTGGTTCCCGGTGTCACCGGCCGCGGCAGTGATGTTCCCAGCCTCGGGATGCCCAGCCTCGGGATTCCCAGCCTCGCCACCCTCATCCCCGCCCTCGGCCGACCCAGCACCGTCCGCCGCCCGGCCAGCCGCCTTCAACCCGCACTCCCCACGCTCGCTCACGCCCTAGCGCCCTCAGCAAACCATGAACCGCGCTCCCCCCGGGCTGCGATCGCATCAGAGTATGAACTGCACCCCCGGCGGCGCACGCCGCCACGCGCACTTTGATGAAGTTGTGACCCGCGGCTTGGGATACTTGCCGCCATGTCCGACAGCTCTGCCCGTCACCCGTTCCTCGACCACCCGGGGCCCGTCCCGTTCGCCCACCGGGGCGGCGCGGACGGGCCGGCCGGGGAGAACACGCTGTCCGCGTTCAAAATCGCCGTCGACACCGGCTACCGGTATCTGGAGACCGACGTGCACGCCACCGCCGACGGCGTCCTGCTGGCCTTCCACGACCGGCGCCTGCAGCGGGTCACCGACACCAAGGGCCGGATCAGCCTGCTCACCGCCGCCGAGGTCGCCACCGCCCGGATCGGGGACGAGCCGATCCCGACGATGGCCGACCTGCTGGAGGCGTTCCCCGGCGCGCGGTTCAACATCGACGTCAAGGAGCCCAACGCGATCGCCCCGCTGACCGCACTGCTGCGGGACACCGGCGCCGTGGAGCGGGTCTGCATCAGCTCCTTCTCCGACACCCGGCTGGCCGCGATGCGCGCCGCCTTCGGCCCCGAACTGTGCACCAGCGCCGGACCGCGCGAGGCGTTCCGGATGTGGCGGGCCTCCCGCAAACTGAAGCCGGGCGAGGTGCCGGACCCCGCCACGCTGCCGAAGGTCGCCGCCGCCTGTCTGCAGGTGCCGCCGAATCTGGGCCGGATCGTGGTGGTCGACGAGCGGCTGCTGGCCACCGCGCACGCCGCCGGGCTGCCGGTGCACGTGTGGACGGTCAACGAGGCCGCTGACATGGAACGGTTGCTCGACCTGGGCGCGGACGGCATCATGACCGACCGGCTGGACACGCTGAAAACCGTGCTGACGAAACGAGGGACCTGGTCCTGATGCCGATCGACGACACCGCCGACGCGTTCAGCGCCGACGGCCCAGCCGGTGGAGCTGGTGGAGCCGCCGCAGCGTTCAGCACGATACCGCCGCCCGGCGCCGACACCCCGCGCGACGCCGCTCAGGCCCTCGCCCCGGCGCCAGGCCTCGGCACCCCGGAGC
>NZ_JAAFYZ010000428.1 GCF_018274385.1 Catenulispora pinistramenti
GGGCGGTGGATGGGGACGGCTCGCTGGACTGGGTTGGTGGCACTGGGGTTGGTGCTGGTGCTGGTGCTGGTGCTGGTGCTGGTGCTGTGAGAGTTGATGCCGTGGGGAGCGCCGCCGGTTGAATTGCCGGCGGGGGGCTGCTGGGCTGCCGAGTTCTGGGACGCGGTTGTGGCGAGCGGCGGCGTTGTAGCTGCGCTCCCCGGTGCCGGGACCTGGGCCGGGGCGGCGGCTGCGGCGGCTGACCGCTGGATCGTGTCAGTAGGCTGCATCGAAGCTGCCGCGTCTGCGGATTGCGTGGCGGGGCGGTTGTAGGCGGGACGCACCGGTTCGGGACGTGTCGCGCGCTGGACTGACGGGGTCTCGGCGGCGGCGGCTGGTGCGGTCGTGTTGGCTGCGGCCTCGGCGAGGACGTAGCCGGCGAGCTGGCGGGTGCCGAGCAGGGGCTTGGTGGACGTCGCCGGATTGGAGGTCACCGGTCCCGAGGCATTCAGCCGCACTCGCGCCGAAGGGGAACTCACCTGGACTTCCGGCGCACGCTGCACACTCGCCGCCGCACTGACCGAGGACTCCGCGACCGGCGATGCAGCGCTGCTCTGCACCTCGACGGCGGGGGGCGTAACGGGATTGCGTGCGGCGATCGGCGGCTGCGGCGGCGCGCTGGCCGGAACCACAGGCGTCGCCGTCGCGCGCCGCTGAACGGCACGGATCGGCATGGCCTGGGGCGTGGAGGGCACGGCGCGTTGGGCGGCGGGCAGGCTGAACGGCTCAGCGCCGGACGTACCCGCCTCGGGGCCCTGACCCGCAGACTCCGCGCCTGAACGCTGGATCGGTGCCCCAGTGCCCGGACGCTGCCCAGCCTGAGTAGGCGCAGACCCGGTAGCTGACTGCGCCGCCGCACGCTGTGTGGACAAGGGCTGGGATGCTGCCGAATTCTGTACCGCCGAAGCCAGTCCCTGAGCGGAGCGCTGCACAATCGCCGGCTCACCGGCACCCGCAGCCGCACCGCCCGCTCCAGCAGACCCCCCGCCCGCCGAGTCGCCCGCAGACCATCCCGCTGCCGAACCACTCGCGGACCGCTGAACAGCAGCACCACCCGCACTCGCCGCCGAACCGCCCGTGCTCGCCGAGCGCTGTATAGCCGCACCGCCCGAGCCCGCTGCCGACTCACCCGAACTCACTGAGCGCTGAACAGCACCACCACTCGCACCTGCTGCCGGACCGCCCGCATCCGCCGAGGAACCGCCTGCCGCCGAGCCACTCGCACTCGCCGAGCGCTGAACAGCACCACCACTCGCACCTGTTGCCGGACCACCCGCGCCGGCCGCCGAACCGCCTGCCGCCGAGCCACCCGAACTCACTGAGCGCTGAACAGCACCACCACTCGCGCCGGCCGCCAGCCCACTCGCCCCCGCTGAACCGCTCCCACGTGCCGCCGAGTCGCTCGCCGACCGCCCGGCCGCGTGGTCGCCCGCGGACGATCCAGCCGACCGGCCTGCACTCGCCGCCGGACCATTTATCGGCAGCCCGCCCGCGAGCGCCCCACCCGAGTTCGCCGACTGCCCAGCCGCCGAGCCACTCGCACTTGCCGACGGCCCGGCCGCATGGTCGCCCCCAGCGGCTCCAGCCGAGCTAGCCGAGCTAGCCGAGCGCTGTATAGCCGAACCGTCCGCCGACCGGCCAGCCACAGAACCACCCGAGGCCGCCGCCGAACCGCCTGCCGTCCGCCCGTCCGCCGAACCGGCCGCAGACGACCCGCCTGACCTCGCCGAGCGCTGAACTGCCGGGCCATCAGCACTCGCCGAACCACTCGCACCCGCAGACCACCCGGCGGCTGCCCCGCTCACAGACGATCCCGCCGAGCCGCCCGCACTCGCTGCCGAGCCACCTGAGCTCGCCGCACCGCCCGTACTCGCCGAACGCTGAACTGCCGCACCGCCCGCACCAGCCGCCGATCCGGCTGCCGAACCACTCGCGCCCGCAACCGCGCCGCCCGCCGACTGCGTGGCCGCCGAACTACTCGCGCCCGTAGGCTGCCCGGCTGCTGAACCGCCCGCAGCCGATCCGGGCGAACCACCTGTACTCGTAGCCGAACCACCTACCGGCGGCCCGCCCGCAAGCGACCCACCCGAGTTCGCCGAACGCTGAACTGCTGAACCACTCGCATCCGCCGCCGACCCGGCTGCCGGCCTGCCGCCCGCAGACGCTCCCGCCGCCGAGCCACCAGCCCTCGCCGAACGCTGGATCGCCGGGCCCATCGCACTCGCCGGCCCCTGGCCTGCCGCGCCACTCGCACCTGCCGACCGTCCGGCCGCCGCGTCGCCGCCGCTCGCGGAGCGCCCGGTCGCCGAACCGCCCGCGCTCACCGAGCCTGCTGCTGCCGCGTCGCCCACGGGCCCGCCGCTTGCGGACGTTCCGGCCGACTGCCCAGCCGCCGAACCACCGCTTCCCGCAGGCAATCCGCTCGCCGAGCGCTGAACAGCGACACCGCTCGCGCTCGCTGCCGAACCGCTCGGCGATCCCGAGTCCTGCTGCATCCGCTGCGCGATCATCGGCTCAGCCGGCGCCGGCGATCCGCCCGACCGCTGCACCGACGCCACCGGACGCGTCCGAGGCGTGACAGTCGCCTGCGTCAGGCGCGGACCCGTGGGGCGCGGCTGGACGACCGGCTTCGTGGGCGTGCGGAGCACCGACTGCCGCACGACCGGTGCGGCCGGGACCTCAGACGAAGCCGGAGCCGCAGCCGACGCCGACGCCTCGGACTCCTCAACACTCCGCTTGACCGGCGCGGTCAGCGGCAAGTTCATTGCCGGCAGTTCCAGTGACGCGGCAGTGCCGGTGCGGGCGATCGCGCGGGCGACCAGGCGCCCGCCCGGTGCGTCGGTGCGGACCTGGCGGCGTGGCTCGCGCTGGAAGGAAGGGTTCTGCCACGTGGCTAGACGTGCGCCGAAGTCGGCCGCCGAAACGCCGGTCGCCGTCGAGCGGCTGACGCCGCGCATCGCGGGAACGGCGGCCCACTCGCGGCGCTGCACGTTGGCCGCGCCCGCGCCCGCGGCCGCGTTGCCAGCAGCGGCAGCCCCGGCGCCGCCAGCCGAACCCGAACCAGGAGCCGGACCCGAACCAGCACCAGCACCAGCACCAGCACCAGCACCAGCAGAACCCGAGCCAGCCCCGCCGTCACCAGCCACAGCACTGTCAGCGGAAACCGCCAGAGCCGGAGCCGCAGCCCCGCCGCCGGCCCCATCCC
>NZ_JAAFYZ010000429.1 GCF_018274385.1 Catenulispora pinistramenti
ACACCCAACACCCAACACCCAACACCCCCTAATGCCCCCGAAAAGCCTCCTCCAGCCACCAAGCAGCCTCATCCCCCGCCACCTTCGCGTCCAACACCAACGGCCGGTCCCGCGCCCCACCCAACCAAGGCCCCAGCACCTTCAAATCCTCGACCACCCGCACCGTCGCCCCCTCACACCCGAACCCCCGCGCGATCGCCGCGATATCCGTATCCGGGAACGTGACGGTCCCGAGATCGTGCCCGTGCGGCCCGAAGTGGTGCACCTCCGCCCCGTACGCCGCGTCGTTGTAGACCACGATCAGCAGCCCCAGCCGCTCCCGCACCGCCGTCTCGAGCTCCGTGATCGACATCAGCGCCCCGCCGTCGCCCAGGGCCGCGACGGTCAGGCGGTCGGGGCGGGCCAGTGCCGCGCCGATCGCGCTCGACAGGCCCAGGCCGATCGACTGGTACGCCTGCGTGAACACCAGTCCCTCGGCGTCGGGCACGTCGAGGTACATCACCGGGTAGCCCATGAAGTTCCCCGAGTCGACCGCGACCGTCCGCTCCAGCGGGAGCATCTCGTTCAGCGCGACGGACAGGGTGCGGGGGTCGATGTGGTCGGCGGTCGAGCGGTCCGTGTACGGGATCTGCGGCCAGCGTCCCTCGGTCTTCAGCCGGTCGGCGATCTCGCGGGAGCGGTAGCCGTGCTTCGTCGACACCAGTCCGGACACCCGTCCGGCCACCCCTCCGGACCCCCGTCCGGACACCCCTCCGGACACCCGTCCGGCCACCTGTCGCGCGGTGTCCGCCGCGTCGCCGACCACGCCGAGGTCCAGGCGCCGGTGCCGGCCGAGCGCGTCCTGCTCCGTGTCGACCTGCACGACCTTCGCGTCGGGGGCGATGAGCGTGCCGTGGCGCAGCGTCCACATGTTCAGGCCGCAGCCCCAGCCGACGATCAGATCCGCGGACCGGATCAGCTCGGCGGCCAGCGGCGTGGCGAAACCGCCGCTGACGTCGAGGTCGAACGCCTCCCCGCGGAACAGCCCACGCGCCGCCGCCGATGTGGCGAGCAGCGCCCCGGCCCGCTCGGCCAGCGTGGCGATCGCCTCCCGCGCGTCGGCCAGCCGCGCGCCGCGCCCGGCGATGAACACCGGACGATCGGCCGCCTCGACCAGCGCCGTGAGCGCCGACAGGTCGTCCTCGCGCGGGTGGACCGTCGTCTCCCCGGACACCAGCCCGAAGCGGTTCATCGCCTCGACGCGCTGCTGCTGCACGTCCAGCGGCAGGTTGAGGATCACCGTCCGGCGGTCGGACCGCGCGGTCGCGACCGCCGCCAGCGTGTCCGCGCGCGCCGACTTGGCGCTGCCGATCCGTCGCGGCAGCGCACCGACGGCCCGCGCCAGCGCGTTCTGGTCGACCCAGAAGTTGGACAGCCGGGACGTGGCCTCGGCGGCCAGCACGACCAGCGGCGTGCGGCTCTTGGCGGCCTCGGCGATCCCGGTCATGGCGTTGGTCAACCCAGGGCCCTGATGCACTGACAGCACCCCGAGCCCGCCGCTGACCCGCGCGTAGGCGTCGGCCATGGTGGCGGCACCGCCCTCGTGCCGCGCGGCGACGAAGCGCGCGCCGGCACCGACCAGCGCGTTGGTGACATGGAAGTTGCCGCTGCCGACGACCCCGAAGACGACGTCGGCGCCGGCTTCCCGCAAGGTCTGACCGACTTCGGAAGCGACGGTTTCTTCTGTTGCGGACATGGGTCCTCCGATCGCTCGACGCGGCGTGTTCCTACCCGCCCCCGCTCGCTTCGCAACGCCCGGCGCGGGGGCGCGCGCAGAGTCTCGCGCTACGGGACGGCCGAAACGCCCCCCGATCGGAACGGCCAGCAGGTTGCCGGGCTCGTGCGTGACCTCAGCGCGCAGCGGAGCCAATCAGCAGAGCTAACGCAGCTCGCCGCTCACTGCCGCCGCTCACTGCCGCCGCCACGGCATGCGCTGGCGTGGTGGCGTGGTGGCGTGGTGGCGTGGCGGCGTGGCGGCGTGGCGGCGTGGCGGCGTGGCGGCGTGGCGGCGCCTCACCCCTCCCGCTCCACCAAAGCCAACACCCGCACCGGACTCCCCGACCCACCCACAATCGGCAGCGGCGCAGCGATCAGCACCGCCCCGCGCGTGGGCAGCCGATCCAGATTCCGCAGCTGCGTCAGCCCGTACTTCCCCGCCCCCAACATGTACGAGTGGCACGGAAACGGCGGGTCGAACCCGTGCGCCGCCCCGGCATCCGTCCCGACCGTCTCCACCCCGAGCCCCCGCAGCGGCGTCTGCTCGGCGAGCCACTTCGCGCACTCCGCCGACACCCCCGGGGTGTGCGGGCCGGTCTCGTTCGCGTTCAGGAACTCGGCCTGGTCGCCGGACCGCGCGTCCCAACCGGTGCGGTACAGCAGCCACCCGCCGTCGGGCAGTGGCCCGTGTTTCGCCTCCCATTCGCGCACGTCCTCGACCTGTAGCAAGTGGTCGGGGTCGGTTGCCGCGCGGTCGGAGGCGTCCAGGACCACCGCGGGGGCGATCAGGCGCTGTGGCGCCACCTGCGCCACGTCCTCGCCGTCGCGCCCCGTGATCCAGTGCACCGGGGCGTCGAAGTGGGTGCCGACGTGTTCGCCGGTGACGATGTCGTTCCAGTACCAGGCGGGGCCGCGCTCGTCGTAGCGGCTGATCTCGCGGAGTTCGAAGTGGACGGTGTTGTCGAACGGCTCGGGGAGTCGCAGGATCGGCGTCTCATGCGACAGCGGCGCGGTGAGGTCCACCACCTCGATCGTCCCGGTGGCGACCGCCTCGGCCAGCTGGGCCAGCAGCGTCATATCTCGCACCGTACTCCCGGCCGGGCGGCTCGTCAGCCGCGGCGGGGCACGCTTTCCGAGTAATACTTGAGCGTATGAGCACAAGGCGGACGATTCTCCGTGGCGGGATCGCGGCACTCGGCACGGCGGCGGTCACAGCCGCCTGCGACTCCTCGCACGGCAACACCGGCGGCGCGGCGACCAGCACGCCCTCGACCGGGCCGACGTCGAGCGGGCCGACGTCGGCTTCCACAGCGACCATCCCCGGCGGCACATCATCGAGCGCCGCACCATCGACACCGACGACACCGGGCACGTCGGGCACACCCGCCAGCCCGACCAAACCGACCACTCCCACCTCGGCCCCCACCTCGGCC